>JBBSTI010000014.1:0-37957 GCA_038236005.1 Mycobacteriales bacterium
AGGGACGGGCTTTTTGTACGCGCCCGAGCGCCTGATGACCAACGCGCACGTGCTGGCCGGGGTGAGCGAGCCGCGGGTGACCCTGCCGGACGGCAGCCGGCTGCCGGCGACGGTGGTGCTGTTCGACCCGGACATCGACGTGGCCGTGCTGGCCGTGCCCGGCCTGGCCGGCACCCCGCTGCCGTTCGCGCCGCCGGCCGCGGACGGGGCCGACGCGATCGTCGTCGGCTACCCGCAGGACGGGCCGTTCCGGGCCGACGCCGCCCGGGTCCGCCAGGTGCTGGCGGCCCGCGGTCCGAACATCTACGGGACCGAGCGGGTCGAGCGCCAGGTGTACGCGCTGCGCGGCCGGGTGCGCCCCGGCAACTCGGGCGGCCCGCTGATCGACCGTTCCGGCGAGGTGCTCGGCGTCGTGTTCGCCGCTGCCGCGGACGACCCGGACACCGGCTATGCCCTCACCGGCGCCGAGGTGGCCGGGCAGGCCGAGCAGGGGGCCGCTGCGACCGCGACGGTCGGCACCGGACCGTGCGCCTGACCACGCCCGCTGACCCGGTCGTCGTGATCGGGGCCGGGCCGACCGGGCTGACCGCGGCGGCTCTGCTGGCCCGGCTCGGCGTGCCGGTGCTCGTGCTGGAGCGCCACGACACCCCGTACGCGCTGCCTCGCGCCGTCCACCTCGACGACGAGGTCCACCGGATCCTGCAGGCGGTCGGGGTCGCGGAGGGGTTCGCGCGGATCAGCACGCCTGCGCTGGGGCTGCGGCTGGTCGACGCCCGGCGGCGGGTGCTCGCCGAGTTTGCCCGCAGCCCGGAGCCGGGGATGCACGGCTGGCCGCAGGCCAACCTGTTCGACCAGCCCGACCTGGAGGCGCTGCTGCGCGCCGAGGTCGCCCGGCTGGGGGTGGAGGTGCGTACAGCGGAGGTGCTCGCCCTGGACGGGACGACGGTGCGGACCGATCGCGGGGACGTACGGGCCTCGGCCGTGCTCGGCTGCGACGGCGCCGGCAGCGTCGTGCGGCAAGCCCTGGGACCGCGGTGGCGTGACCTCGGGTTCACCGAGACCTGGCAGGTCGTCGACATCGAGAGCGCCGAGGACCTGGGGCTCTGGGCCGGCGTCACGCAGGTGTGCGACCCGGTGCGTCCGGCGACGGCGATCGCGCTGGGTCGTGGCCGCTACCGCTTCGAGGGACGAGACCCTGGCACGGCCGGCTGGACCGCCGACGGCCCGTTCACCGCGGGGCACGCGGTGACGGTGCGGCGGCGGGCGTCCTACACCTTCCAGGCCCGGCTCGCCGACCGCTGGCGTGACGGGCGGGTGCTCCTGCTGGGCGACGCGGCGCACCTGTCGCCGCCGTTCGTCGGGCAGGGGCTCGGCGCGGGGTTGCGGGACGCCCACAACCTGGCGTGGAAGTTGGCCCGGGTGCTGGCCGGCCAGGCACCGGACGCCCTGCTGGACAGCTATCAGGCGGAGCGGCTCCCGCACGTGCGTTCCCAGGTGCGGCTGGCCCGCACGGCCGGGTGGGCGATGACCGGCGGGCAGGGACGTACGGCGATGCTGCGGCGGTGGGCGCTGCGCGGCCTGGTGCGGGTGCCCGGCGCGGCGGGTCGCGTGCTGGACACCGGGTCGCCGCCGCTTCGTGGCCCGCTCGGTGGACCGCTGCCCGGGCAGCACGTGCTCGACGGCCGGCGGCTCGACGACCTGGTCGGGCCGCTGTTCGCCGTCCTCACCCGGCGGGAGCCCGCCCGTGCTGATCGCGCGCTCGCGGAGCAGCTGGGCGGGCCCGCGCTGCGGGTGCCCGAGCTGTCGTGCCGACGGGTGGTGCTGCGGCCCGATCGGGTGAGGGTGACGGGCGATCCGGACCGTTGGGTGCCGCTCGTCACCGGGCTCTGAGTCGACAGGTGCGCGCCACGTGCTTACTCTTGCAAGCAAGAGTGTTGCTGACGCAAGCATCGCGAGCTGCGAGGAGGTGCGCATGACGCCCTACCAAGAGGTGCGGGTGGCCCGGACGATCGCCGCGGACCCGACCAGCACGGCGCTGCTGCTTGCCGGACCGACCGCCATCGAGCTGTGGCCCGACCTTCGGCGCACCGGCGAGCAGGGTGGCCGTGTGCTGGTCGAGACGGGCCTGTCCTCGGGCGAGGTGTCCACCGGTCGCGTGAAGGCGCTGCCGCCCCGACGCACCGCCACGGCGTTCGTGACGCGCTTCGAGAGCACCGGTGACGCGATGCCGCTGACCCGCGGGACCTTGACCCTGTCGTACGCACCTTCGAGCGGCGACGGGCTGGTCAACACCAGGGCCGTGCTCGAGCTGGTCGTCGACGGTGACGACAAGCTCGGGGTCGGCGTGCCCGACCTGCGGCTGCACGCCCTCTCCAAGGGGTTCCTGGAGAACCTGGCGACGGCCGCCGAGGCCCGCAACCGGGCTGCCTGATCGGGGACGTCGGCCGGGCCTGAAGGTGCCGGCACGTGCGATCTTGCACCGCATCTGAGACGTTGGTCGCATGCGTGTCTTGGTCACCGGGTCCGAGGGCAAGGTCGGCGTCGCGACGGTCGAGGCACTGGTCGCTGCCGGTCACCAGGTGACCGGGGTCGACCTGCTGCGTCCGAGGTTCGACCGGGCGGACGAGGGGGCTGCGGCCTACCAGCAGGCTGACCTGCTCGACGCCGGCAGTGCTTACGCCGTCGTCCGCGGTCACGACGCCGTCGTGCACACCGCGGCCATCCCGGAGCCCACGCAGAACCCGCCGCACGTGGTCTTCGCCAACCTGACCGCGACGTTCAACGTGCTCGAGGCCGCCGTCCGGTGGGGCGTGTCCCGGTTTGTCAACGTCTCCTCGGAGACCGTGCCGGGGTTCTTCTTCCCGGAGAAGAAGTTCCTGCCCGACTACGTGCCGGTGGACGAGGAGCACCCGGTGCGTCCGCAGGACCCGTACGCCCTGGCCAAGCACTTCGGCGAGCAGCTGATGGACGCGGCCGTACGGCGGTCGGACCTGCGCTGCACCACGATCCGACCGAGCTGGGTGATGACGGCGGACAACTACGCCCGCAACCTCGGCCCGTTGCTCGCCGACCGCACCCTGCTCACGCCGAGCCTGTGGGCCTACATCGACGTGCTGGACCTCGCCGACGCGCTCGTGCTCGCGGTCGAGAACGACCTGCCGGGGCACGAGGTGTTCTACATCGCGTCGCCAGACAACGTCGGCGGTCGGGATCTCGCCGCCGCGGTCGCAGAGCACTACGGGGACCGGATCGCCGTGCGGGACCTCGCCCGTCCGGATGCCTCCGGGATCACGTCGGCCAAGGCTGCGCGGCTGCTGGGCTATCGGCCGACCCGGAGCTGGCGCGACCACCTGACCGAGAACGGCGTGCCGGTCTAGCGGCTCCGTCGTCTCACCCCCGCCTGCGTCCGCTCGGCACGTCCCACAAGGAGTCCGCGGAAGCGAGCGGGCTGGAACGTAGCAGGTCCGCCCGACACGCGACCGTCTGGTCGGCGTCGGGCGGACGCGTGAAACTTCCGCTCGGGGGCTACGCAGCGTGCGCGTAGTCGTCGGCGAGCCGGCTGGTCGCGGTGCGCTCCAGCAGGATCAGCAGGCGGGACAGCGCCCGCAGGCGACGGACCCGCAGCTCGGAGACGTCGGCGAGCACGTCGAGCAGGACGGGGGAGAGCCCCTCGGTCCGGCCGGCCACCAGCACCGCGTCGAGCTCCTGCGCGCTCACAGCGGTGAAGCCGCCGTTTGCTGCCGTCTCGCCGATCTGGCTCAGGAACGCGCTGCTGGTCATGGTGGACTCCTTGGTCTCTTCCGTGGCGTCTGCCTCGGTTGACACGTACGTTAGGCACGCGGGAGCATCACGTACAGCGCTGATACGCGGCGCTCATCATCAGGAGCGCTGATACTTGTGGTGGCCGTTCGCAACCTCGACCTACGCCATCTTCAGGCCATGGACGCCGTCGTCGCGACCGGCACGTTCGGCGAGGCCGCCAAGCTGCTCGGCTTCACCCAGTCTGCCGTCAGCCAGCAGATCGCGGCTCTGGAACGGGCCGTCGGCGGGTCGCTGTTCGATCGTCCCGGCGGGCCCCGGCGACCGGTGCTGACCCCGCTGGGCCGGATCGTCGCCGAGCACGCCCACGACCTGGTCGACCGGGCCGGCGGGCTGACCGAAGACGTGCGCCGGTTCTCGGCCGGGCTGGTCGGCCGGCTCGACATCGGCACCTTCCAGAGCGTGTCCACCGCCGTGCTGCCCGGGCTGCTGGGCGCGCTACGGCTGCGCTTCCCGCACGTCGAGGTGCGCCTGACCGAGGACCCCGAGGATGCCGTGCTCGCCCGCGGGGTCATCGACGGACGGCTCGACCTCACCTTCCTCGACGGCGAGCCGACCGCACCGATGGAAGGGATCGAGCTGTTCGTCGACCCGTTCGTCGTCGTGGCCCGACCGCAGGACGTCGGTCCGGGCCCGGTGCCGGCCGAGCTGCTCGCCGACGCCTCGCTGATCGGGCAGACCAACAGCTCCTGCGAGCGGCTGATCACCGGAGGGCTCCGCAGCCTCGGGGTCGAGCCGCGCTACATCTTCCGCACCAACGACAACTCGGCGGTCAGCTCGATGGTGCGGGCCGGCATGGGGCTCGCGGTGATGCCCCGGCTCGCGGTCGACCTGGAGGACCCCCGCACGGTCGTACGGTCGGTGGAGCCAGCGATGCCGGACCGGCAGATCTTCCTGGTATGGCGGTCGGACCGGACGCTGTCGCCCTCGGCGCGCTATCTGGTCGAGCTGGCCGTCGCGCAGACCGCCTACCTGCGTGAGCAGCCTTAGCGCCGCAGGGTCAGGAGCGGCACGAGCGGCCCGGCCGGGTCGTCGGCCTCCAACAGATCGGCGGCGTCGCGGGCCCAGCCGGTCAGGCCCTCGGCGATCCCGTACGGCGGTGGGTCCGCGGGCAGCCGGTCGGCGCCGCGCCGCAGCAGGCGTACGGCCCCCACGAGGGTCCCGCGCTGGCAGTGCGTCACGCCGACGCACAGCTGCGCGAGGCCCTGCCACAGGTCCCGCTCGTCGGTCGGGGCGGCCTTCCAGACGGCCTCGAGGACCTCGTGGGCGGAGAAGGCCCGGCCCTGGTCGAGCAGCTGCTGGGCGAAGGCCAGCGCCTCGTCCGCCGGGAGCGCGACCTCACTCACCGGTTCGACGCCGGGCTCGCCGTGCGGCAGCGGACGGCCCAGCGCGTCACGCGCGCGCGTGCTCACACGCACGTGTGCCTCAGCGTTCCGCGCACGCGTGCTCCAGCACGGCGGCAGTCACCCGGTCCGGCGCCTCCTCGGCCGGGAAGTGACCGACCCCCTCGAGCAGCTCCAGCGCATACGGCCCGTGCGCGAACGGCGCCGAGCCACGCGCGGTCGCGGCGAGCACGTACGGGTCGTCGGCACCGTGCAGCTGCAGTACCGGCGCCTGGACCCCGGCCGCCATCACCCGGTAGAAGCGCCGCCCGCTCGGGCGGGTCAGCGACCGCACCGACCAGCGGAAGTATTCCAGCGCGCAGTGCGCCGCAGCCGGCACGGCCATCGCCTCGGTGCAGCGGGCCGCAGCCTCGGGAGTCGGCGGGACGACCGACCAACGGCGCAGCAGCTCGTCCACCAGGGTGCCCTCGGCCAGCTGACGCTCCGGCCGCTTCGGGACCTGGAACCCCAGCACCGGCGTGAACGCCTTCACCTGCGGCCCCGGGCTGCGCAGCGCGTCGCGCAGCGCAACCGGATGGGCAGCGCCGAGCACGGTCAGCCGGTTGACCAGGCGGGGGTGCAGGGTCGCGGTCACCCAGGCCAGATAGCCGCCCCAGTCCTGCCCGACCAGGTGCGCGTCCCGAGCGCCCAACGCGCGGACCAGCCCGGCGACGTCGGCCGACAGCGTGTAGGGGTCGTAGCCCCGCGGCGGCTTGTCGCTGCCGCCGTAGCCCCGCAGGTCGACCGCGACCGTACGCAGACCTGCCTCGGCGAGCGGGGCGATCTGATGACGCCACGTCCACCAGCTCTGCGGGAAGCCGTGCAGCAGCAGCACCAGCGGTCCGTCGGCCGGGCCCGCAGCCACCGTGTGGAAGCGCAGCCCGCCCGCCGTGACGTGCCGATGCTCCAGCAGGTCTGGCCCGGGGTCGGTGATCAGGTGCCGGTCCGGGTCGGGTGCTTGGCCCAGGCCACGTCGTTCTTCACCGTCTCGATGGTCTTCTCCGGGGGCCCGACCTTCTGGACGCTGCTCTTGCCGAACAGCGCCGCCGCGCCGGCGACCAGCAGATAGACGACGCCCACGATGAGGAACCCGAGGCCGAGGTTGAGCCCACGACCGATCGCGTACGCCGCCGCGGTCGACAGGAACAGCACCCCGAAGATCGCAGCCACGCCGGCGGCCCCGAACGCGCCCGCTCCCTTGCCCGCCTGCTTGACGTCTCGGGTGATCTCCAGCTTGGCCAGCTCGACCTCCTGCCGCATCAGGGAGGAGAGGTCGGCGGTGGCGGACGCCACGAGCTCGCCCAGGCTCTTGCTGTCGGGCGCGGGGGTGGACGTGCTCATGGAAAGGCTCCAGTCAGGGGGATCTGTGGCTCGCGGGTCTGGCGCCCTCGTACCCGCCTGGGGCGTCCTGAACGCGCACGGGCCACATCGTGGCCGGTCAGGGGCGCACGAGCCGATGAAGCGCGAACCGGGCCAGGGGTGCGTACGCCAGGACGAGCGGCGCCGGACCGCGCACGACGAGCCAGGTCCGGGTGCCCGACCCGCAGGCCTCCACCCCGTGCTCGAGGTGCAGCCTCGCCGGCCCGAGGCGGGCCTGCCAGGCCCATCGTCGGGCGCGCGCATCGAAGGAGTCAACGGTCTCGACGGTGAAGGCGACGCCCGGACCGACGACCGGGTGGACCGTCCCGGCCAGCCCGGGGGCCAGCCGGCGCGCGGCTGCGTCGACGCTACGGATCTGCGGCGCCCAGACGGGCCACCGGTCGAGGTCGTCGTAGCGGTCCCAGACCTCGGCCGGCTCGGCGTCGCCGGTGGCCCGCAGCCGCACCCTCACCGAGAGCCACGCTCCGGCGTACGGTGCACGTCTTTTTCCCGGTGCATCGGTGCACGCTAGCCCCCACGTGGATAGGGTGTCCCTCGGTGAGCCGGGAAGCCTGGTCGGCGGCCTCGAGAGGCGCAGCCGCGCCGAGGTCTTGCTCCTACCCGTGTCCGGAGGTCGTGTGCTCGTCCTGCTGGTCCTGCACGGCCTGCTGGCGATCGTCGCGCCCCTGCTCGCCCGCCGGCTCGGAGCCCGGATCTTCCTCGTGGTGACGCTGGCCCCGGCCGCGACCGCGATCTGGGCGGCCACCCAGGCCGCCGGCGTGCTGGCGGACCGGCCGGTCGTCGAGACGCACTCCTGGGTGCCCGGGCTCGGCCTGACGCTCGACCTGCGCCTGGACCCGCTCTCGCTGCTGATGCTGACTTTGGTGTCCGGGGTCGGCACGTTCGTCTTTCTTTACTGCTTCCGCTACTTCGGGGCCCGTGACCCCTCGGTCGGGCGCTTCGCCGGCGTGCTCACCGCGTTCGCCGGAGCGATGGTCGGGCTGGTGCTCTCCGACGACCTCATCCTGCTCTATGTCTTCTGGGAGCTGACCAGTGTCACGTCCTGGCTGCTGATCGGGCACGAGGACGAGCAGGAGGAGAGCCGCTTCGCCGCCCAGCAGGCGCTGCTGGTGACCACGGTCGGCGGCCTGGTGATGCTGCTGGGGCTGATCCTGCTCGGCCAGCAGGCGGGCACGTCCTCGCTGTCGGCCATCCTCGCCGCGCCACCGTCGGGCACGACCACGTCAGCCGCGCTCGTGCTGATCCTGATCGGGGCGTTCACCAAGAGCGCGCAGGTGCCGTTCCACCCGTGGCTGCCCGCGGCGATGGCCGCGCCGACCCCGGTCTCGGCCTACCTGCACGCCGCGGCGATGGTCAAGGCCGGCGTCTACCTCGTCGCCCGGTTCGCCCCCTCCTTCGCCGAGGCGGCGCCGTGGCGACTGCTCGTCATCACGGTCGGGCTCGCGACGATGCTCGTCGGTGGTTGGCGGGCGCTGCGCCAGAACGACCTCAAGCGGTTGCTCGCGTTCGGCACCGTCAGCCAGCTGGGGTTCCTCATGGTGCTGCTCGGCGCCGGCACGCACGAGGCCGCGCTCGCCGGCGCCACCCTGTTGCTCGCGCACGGGCTGTTCAAGTCCACCCTGTTCCTGTCGGTCGGGATCATCGACCACGAGACCGGCACCCGCGACCTGCGCCGCCTGTCCGGGCTCGGGCGCAGCTTCCCGGTGCTCGCAACGGTCGCGACGCTGGCTGCGCTGTCGATGGCCGGGGTGCCGCCGCTGCTGGGCTTCCTGTCCAAGGAGGCGGCGTACGAGGCCTTCCTGCAGGGCTCCGTCACCGACGCGGCGGTGTTCCTGGGGCTGTTCGTCGGGTCGGTGCTCACCGCCGCCTACAGCGCCCGGTTCGTCTGGGGAGCGTTCGCCAGCAAGCCGGACTGCGCGCCGACCGAGGTCCATGACCTGCCGGCCACCTTCCTCGCGCCGGTCGTCGTGCTCGGGCTCGGCGGGCTCGTGCTCGGGCTGCTGCCAGGTCTCGCGGACCCGCTCGTGCAGGGCTACGTGCGCAGCTATCCGGGGGAGCCCGAGCACCTGGCGCTGTGGCACGGCTTCACCCTCACCCTGGTGGCCTCGCTGGTCACGCTGGCCGCCGGAGCGCTGCTGTTCGTGCTGCGTACGCCGGTCCGGCGGCTCCAGGGCCGAGCGAGCCGGGTGCTCGGCGTGGTGGACGCCGACCGGTCCTACGACGGGGTGCTCGTCGGGGTCGACCGGGTCGCGCGCACCAGCACGACGGTCTTCCAGAGCGGCTCTCTGCCGACCTACCTCGGGACGGTGCTGGCGACCGTGCTGGTCCTGCCGGGGCTCGCGATGGTCACCTCGACATCCTTGCGCGACGACCTCCAGGCCTACGACCGGCCGCTCCAGCTCGTCGTCGGTCTGGTGATCGCGGTCGCGGCCGTCGCGGTCGCACGGGCTCGTCGACGCTTCACCGCCGTGCTCTATCTCGGCGCGGTCGGCTACGGCATCGCCGTGCTGTTCGTGCTGCAGGGTGGACCCGACCTCGCCCTCACGCAGTTCCTGGTCGAGACCCTGTCGCTGGTGATCTTCGTGTTCGTGCTGCGCCGCCTGCCGGCCCGGTTCACCAAGCGCCCGCTGCGCGCCGGGCAGTTCCTGCGGGCGGGGATCGCCACCGCGGTCGGGGTGTTCGTCGCCGCCGCGATCCTGATCGCCGGACAGGCCCGCACCCGGCCGCCGGCGTCCCAGGCCTACCTGGACCAGGCACTGCCCGAGGGCGGCGGCAAGAACGTGGTGAACGTGATCCTGGTCGACTTCCGCGGCTTCGACACGCTCGGTGAGATCAGCGTGCTCGCGGTCGCGGCCATGGGGATCGCCAGCCTGGTCGTGGCCGGTCGACGTCGGACCGCGTCGCGCGCCGACGGCGAGACCGCGCTGACCCCGGCCGACGGGATCCTGGAGCGCGAGAACGCCTCGGATGCGTCGAGCGGGAACGCCTCCGACGCGTCGAGCGAGAACGCCTCCGACGCGTCGAGCGGGAACGCCTCCGACGCGTCGAGCGAGAACGCCTCCGACGCGTCGAGCGAGAACGCTCGATGACCGACCTGCGGCCCACCGGCGACCAGCCCCCCGGCGAACGACCCTCGGCTTCGTCCGCTGACGATCTTCCGTCCGGGGCTCGTCCGTCGGAGCTGTCACCCTCCGACAGCGGCGCGCCGCCGCGGTTGCCCGGCGCCGAGGAGCTGGACCCGGCCCGCCGTTCGGTCGTGCTCGAGACCGCGGTGCGGCTGGTCTTCCACACCGTGCTGATCTTCGCGCTCTACCTGCTGTTCGCCGGGCACAACCAGCCGGGCGGAGGCTTCGTCGCCGGCCTGGTCGCCGGGCTCGCCTTCGTGCTTCGCTACGTCGCGGCCGGGCGGGCGGCGCTGCGCGAGGCGGTGCCGGTCGACCCCGGCTTACCGCTCGGGATCGGCCTCCTGCTCGCCGCCGCCACCGGGCTCGCCGCCCTCCCGTTCGGTGGGGACTTCCTGCAGAGCTACAAGGTGAAGCTCGACCTGCCGCTGCTCGGTGACGTCAAGCTGGTCAGCGCGCTCGCCTTCGACGTCGGCGTCTTCCTGGTCGTGGTCGGGCTCGTGCTCGGCGTGCTGCGCACCCTGGGCGCGGAGGCCGAACGATGACCGGCAACCTCACGCTCGCCCTGGTCGTCGGGGTGCTCTACGGCGTCGGCACCTATCTGCTGCTGCAGCGCACCCTGATCCGGGTGGTGATCGGCCTCGCGCTCATCTCGCACGGCGCCAACCTGCTGCTGCTGATGGCTGGCGGCCCGTCCGGGCTCGCACCGTTCTCCAGCGAGGCCGGGCCGGGGGAGAGCGCCGGGGCCGCGTCGATGCCCGGCCTCTCCGGCACCGCCGACCCGCTGCCGCAGGCCATGGTGCTCACCGCGATCGTCATCACCTTCGGGGTGTCGGCGTTCCTGCTCGCACTGGCCTACCGCTCCTGGCAGCTCACCGGGGCCGACGAGGTGCAGGACGACGTCGAGGATGCCGCCGTCGCCCGGCGCCGACGGCTGGTGCCCGAGGCCGCCGACGACCTCGAGGACGACGAGGTGGACGAGGACGACACCGTCGAAGAGACCGGCTGGACCGGTGAGGCCGAGAGCGGCCCTGACCTGGCGCAGGCCCCCCAGTGAGCGCCAGCCTGCTCGTCCCGCTGCCCGTGGTGCTGCCGCTGATGTGCGCCGGCCTGTCGATCGTGCTCGCGCGCAACCAGTGGGTGCAGCGACTGCTGTCGGTGCTCACCCTGTCCGGGGTCGTCGGGGTCGCCGCGGTCCTGCTCTACCGCGCCGACACGTACGGGCCGCAGGTCGTGCAGCTCGGCGGCTGGGCCGCACCCGCCGGGATCACCCTGATCGCCGACCGGCTCTCGGCCCTGCTGCTGCTGGTCTCCGCGCTCGTCCTGCTCTCGGTGCTGCTCTATGCCATCGGGCAGGGGGTCACCGAGGGCCGGCGGACCACGCTGGCGGTCTTTCACCCCTGCTATCTCGTGCTGGCCGCCGGGATCTCGATGGCGTTCCTGACCGGTGACCTGTTCAACCTTTTCGTGGCCTTCGAGGTCATGCTCGTCTCGTCGTACGTCCTGATCACGCTGGAGGGCGGCAAGGCCCAGGTGCGGGCCGGGATGACCTACATCGTGGTGAGCCTGCTCGCCTCGGTGCTGTTCGTGACCGCGATCGGCCTGGTCTACGCCACGACCGGCACGGTCAACCTCGCCGACGCGGCCGTACGCCTGCAGGAGGCTCCGGCAGGCGTACGGCTCCTGCTCGGCTTCATGCTGCTCGTCGTCTTCGGCGTCAAGGCCGCGATCTTCCCGCTGTTCTCCTGGCTGCCGGACAGCTATCCGACGGCGCCCTCGCCCGTCACCGCGGTCTTCGCCGGCCTGCTCACCAAGGTCGGGGTCTACGCGATCCTGCGTACGCAGACCCTGCTGTTCCCCGACGCCGAGCGCATCCAGCAGGTGCTCCTCGTGCTGGCCGTTCTCACCATGGTCGTCGGCATCCTCGGGGCGCTGGTGCAGGACGACCTGGAGCGGCTGCTGTCGTTCACGATCGTGTCCCACATCGGTTACATGCTGTTCGGGCTCGGGCTGTTCAGCGTCGCCGGCCTGGCCGGAGCGGTGCTCTACACGGTCCACCACATCGTCGTGCAGACCACCCTGTTCCTGGTCGCCGGGCTGATCGAGCGTCGAGAGGGCACCTCCTCGCTCGCGCTCTCGGGCGGGCTCGCCAAGAGCGCGCCGCTGCTCGCCGCGCTCTACCTGCTGCCGGCGCTCTCGCTCGCCGGCATCCCGCCGCTGTCGGGGTTCCTCGCCAAGCTGGGTCTGCTGCAGGCCGGTCTGGCCGAGGGCGGCGCCCTCGCGCTGACCGCCACGTCGGCG
This sequence comes from Mycobacteriales bacterium, assembly GCA_038236005.1. Lineage (GTDB taxonomy): Bacteria > Actinomycetota > Actinomycetes > Mycobacteriales > SCTD01 > CANKBT01. The sequence goes on from JBBSTI010000014.1 coordinate 12,005, forward strand.
GCGGTCCTCACCAGCCTGCTGACCCTGTACGCGGTCGGCCGGGCGTGGAGCGACATCTTCTGGGGACCGGTCGCCGAGGTGACCGCCGACCCCAACCCTTACGACACGCTCACGATCGGCACCAAGACGACCCCGGTGCTCATGACGGCCGTCGCCGCGTTCGCCGTCGTCGGCGGGCTGACCATCACCGTGATCGCCGGGCCGCTGTATGCGCTGTGCGCCCGCGCCGCGGCCGACCTGCTGGACCCGAGCGTCTACGTCGGGGCGGTGCTCGGATGATCTCGCTGGACCGAGCCGGGCGTCGGCCCGCGCTGCTCGCCTGGCTGGTCTTCGTCTGGGTCGGGCTGTGGGGCACGCTGTCGTGGGCCAACGTGCTCGGCGGCGTCGCGGTGGGGGTCGTTCTGCTGGTCACCCTGCCGCTGCCCCCGGTCGCCAGCGGCGGCGTCGTGCACCCGGCCTCCCTGCTGCGCTTCTTCCTGTCCTTCGTCGTCGACCTGGTGTCCTCGACCGTGCAGGTCGCCCGCCTCGTGCTGCGGCCCCGGCCGCTCGAGCAGGCCGTGCTGGCGGTGCCCGTCCGCGGGGCGTCCGACCAGCTGCTGACTTTGCTCGCCAACGCCATCTCGCTCACCCCCGGCACGCTGACGCTCGAGGTCGATCGACCGCGGTCCACGCTGTACGTCCACGTCATCGACGTGGGCGACACCGTCGGGGGGGTGGACGGGGTGCGGGAGAAGATCCTCGAGGTCGAGCGGGAGGCGATCCTCGCGCTGGGCTCCCCGGCGTGCCGCGCGGCGTTGAAGCAGGACCACCCGGAGGAGGCGTCATGACGGTCGTCGTCACGATCTGCCTGAGCATCCTCGCGCTTGCCGTGGTCTTGGTGCTGCTGCGCCTGATCCTCGGCCCGTCGGTGCCCGACCGGGTGGTCGCCCTGGACATGCTCGCCCAGATCATCGTGGCCGGGATCGCCCTGGGTCTGGTCGTCACCCGCAAGGACACCTACCTCGCGGTGCTGGTCGCGGTGTCGCTGCTGTCCTTTGTCGGCACCGTCACCGTGGCCCGGTTCGTCGAGCGGCGCGGCTCGTGAGGACCGTCCTGGACGTGGTGAGCGCAGTGATGCTGCTGGTCGGGGTCCTGCTCTACCTGGTGGCAGCCCTGGGCCTGGTCCGGCTGCCGGACGTGTTCTCCCGCATGCACGCGGCCACCAAGGCCTCCACCCTCGGGCTCGCGCTCGTGCTGCTCGGCGCGATGCTGAGGGTCGAGCAGGCCGGCGACGCCGTACGTCTCGGGCTGGTCATCGCCTTCACGTTCCTCACCGCCCCGGTCGGCGCGCACATGCTCGGCCGTGCCGCCTACCGCTCCGGGGTCGGCGGGATCGAGGACCTCGCGGTCGACGAGCTGAAGGACCCGGACGGTCCTGACCCGGACGGGGTCGAGCGGGCGGGTCCTGGGACCGACAGCGACACCGACACCGACGATCAGTCAGGCGCGACGCACGAACGAGGTCAGCGACCGTAGGAGTCGGCGTCCGGGAGCAGGACCCCGGCGTCCGCGAGCTTGACCAGCAGCGTCCGCAGCTCTGCGCGGGGGAGCGGCCCGCCGGTACGACGGGTCGGACGGTCCACCTCGACGGAGTCCGCCGCCTGCAGCGCACACTCGGTGAGCGCGGTCTCCAGCGCCCGCAGCCGGGTGGCGGCGCCCATCACCGTGCCGTTGCCGACGGTCGCCCGGTGCTGCGCCAGCAGCCGCCGCAGCGCCTGCGCGGTCTCCTGCAGGGGAGGACCGACCGGGCGCAGCTGCTCACCGCCGCTCGGGAGGTCGCGACGACCCCGCAGCTGCTTGTCCTTGCGCAGGCCCCACCGGACCCTCAGACGTTGCCGAGCACCCATGACCGCTCCTTCTCGTGCCGATCACCCTTCGTCGGCACGACACCGTCGAGCCTGAGCGTCATCTTGCGCCCTCGACCCGCATAGCGCTAGGCGCAGGTCGAGGGCGACAGATCACTCCCCGGCAAGCTTGCCCATCTGCTCGTCGATGGTGGCCACCACGGTCGGATCAGCGAGGGTCGTGACGTCGCCCAGCTCGCGGCGCTCGGCGATGTCGACCAGCAGACGTCGCATGATCTTGCCGCTGCGGGTCTTGGGCAGCTCGGGCGACAGCACGATCTGACGCGGCTTGGCGATCGCGCCGATCTCTTTCGCGACGTGGTTGCGCAGCTCGGTCAGGAACGCCTCGTCGCTGTCCTCGACGTTGCCTCGCACGGTCACGAACGCCACGATCGCCTGGCCGGTGGTCGGGTCCTGCGCACCGACGACCGCGGCCTCGGCGACCTTCGGGTGGCTGACCAACGCCGACTCGACCTCGGTGGTCGAGATCCGGTGCCCGCTGATGTTCATCACGTCGTCGACCCGACCGAGCAGCCACAGCACGTGGTCCTCGTCCCACTTCGCACCGTCGCCGGCGAAGTACTGCCCCTCGAAACGTGACCAGTAGGTGTCGCGGTAGCGCTGCTCGTCGCCCCAGATGCCTCGCAGCATCGCCGGCCACGGCTCGGACAGGGTCAGGAACCCGCCCCCGGTCTCACCGACCGATGCGCCGTCGTTGTCGACCACGTCGACCTCGATGCCGGGCAGCGGGCCCATCGCCGAGCCGGGCTTGGTGGACGTGACGCCAGGAAGCGGGGAGATCATCATCGCGCCGGTCTCGGTCTGCCACCAGGTGTCCACGATCGGGCAGCGGTCCCCGCCGATCACCTGGCGATACCACATCCAGGCCTCCGGGTTGATCGGCTCCCCGACGCTGCCGAGCACCCGCAGCGAGCTCAGGTCACGGCCACCGGGCAGGTCGTCGCCCCACTTCATGAACGTTCGGATCGCCGTCGGCGCGGTGTAGAGGATGCTCACGCCGTACTGCTCGACGATCTGCCACCAGCGGTCACGACCGCCGGCGTCCGGCGTCCCCTCGTACATCACCTGGGTGCAGCCGTTCGCGAGCGGCCCGTAGGTGACGTAGCTGTGGCCGGTCACCCAGCCGATGTCGGCGGTGCACCAGTAGACGTCGGTCTCGGGCTTGAGGTCGAACACCGCCCAGTGCGTCCACGCGGCCTGGGTGAGGTAGCCGCCGGAGGTGTGCAGGATGCCCTTCGGCTTGCCCGTCGTCCCGGAGGTGTAGAGCAGGAACAGCGGCTGCTCGGCGTCGAAGAAGGCCGCCCGGTGCTCGTTGGAGGCACTGTCGACGACGTCGTGCCACCAGACGTCCCGCCCTTCGGACCAGGCGACGTCCTGCCCGGTGCGCCGCACGACCAGCGTGGACGTGACGCTCGGGCAGCGCGCGACCGCCTCGTCGACCGCGGGCTTCAGGGCAGAAGGCGCACCCCGGCGATAACCCCCGTCGGAGGTGATGACGACCTTGGCCTCCGCGTCGGTGATCCGGTCGACCAGGGCCTGGGTGGAAAAGCCTCCGAACACGACGGTGTGCGCGGCGCCGAGCCGAGCGCAGGCCAGCATGGAGACCACCGCCTCGGGGATCATCGGGAGGTAGATCGCCACCACGTCGCCGGCCGTGACGCCCAGGCTCTCGAGCGCGTTCGCGGCGCGACAGACCTCGTCCTTGAGCTGGGCGTAGGTGATCGTGCGGGTGTCGTCCGCAGGCTCGCCGATCCAGTGGATCGCGACCCGGTCGCCGTTGCCGGCGTCGACGTGCCGGTCCACGCAGTTGACCGCGACGTTGAGCGTGCCGCCGACGAACCACTTCGCGAACGGCGGCTGCCAGTCCAGGACCTCGTCCCACGGGGTGTCCCACTGCAGCCGACCGGCCTGCTCGGCCCAGAAGGCGAGCCGGTCGTCGGCGGCAGCGGCGTAGGCGTCGGCGGTCACGTTGGCGGCAGCGGCCAGCTCGGTCGGCGGCTCGAAGCGGCGGCTCTCCGTGGACAGGGCTTCCAGGTTGGGCGTGCTCACGGTCGGGTTCCTCCCGGGACGAAGCGTGTCGGTGATGCCCCGACCTTGCCCCATCGTGACCCGCACCACAACGACCTCGATGCCCGACGCGCTGAGCGGTCGGTCCGACCGGACGAGAGGCGGCAGGATGATTGGCATGAGACGTCGACGGCCCGCGCCTGAGTCCTTCCTCCCGCTCACGTCACCGCTGCCCGACGGGACCGGCTGGCCCGACCGGGACGGCGTGCCGCGCCGCTCCTTCGAGGCCCGGACCTACCACGAGCTGGGGCTGCGCAACGCCTATGAGACCGAGGCGCACGCGATCGCCGACCGGGTCGCGGAAGACCTGCTGCCGATGCTCGACGTCCCGGTCGAGCCGGTCGACGAGGCCTTCCTGCACAAGGTGTTCGTCACCGCGACGAGGGTGGGCGCGGGGATCGGGATGCTGGCACGCACGTTGCCGCCCGGGCCCGAGGGCACGGTCGAGAGCTCGGTCGCGGGGGCGCTGTGGCTCGCCCGGGACGCGTTGCCCGCCATGCCCGGCGCGCGCGCCGACGCCGGTGGCTGGTGCCTGCTCGCCGGGTTCACCGTCGCCCGGGGCGGGCCGCCCGAGGTGCAGCGGCTGCGCGGGCAGCTCGAGGCATACGCGCAGAAGGACCCCGGGGCCTGAGCCCCGGGGTCCTTCGTCCGTGCGGGTCGTCTAGTGGTCGAGCACCGTCTGCGAGGCGCCGGCCCCGGTGAGCGAGCGCACCTCCATCTCGGAGTACTTCGCCGCGTTGTACTCCTTGCTGGTGACGGTGCCGATCCAACCGAGGAAGAAGGCGATCGGGATCGAGACCAGCCCGGGGTTCGCGAGCGGGAACCAGTGGAAGTCCACGCTCTTGATCATGCTGGTCTTCGCGCCGGACACGGCCGGGGAGAAGATGATCAGCGTGAGCGTGACGATCAGCCCGCCGTAGATGCTGAACAGCGCACCTCGGGTGTTGAAGCGCTTCCAGAACAGCGAGTAGAGGATCGTCGGCAAGTTTGCCGAGGCCGCGACGGCGAAGGCCAGCGCCACCAGGAAGGCGATGTTCTGCCCGTTGGCCGCGATCCCACCGACGATGGCGACCGCGCCGACCACCAGGGCGGCGATGCGGGCGACCTTCACCTCCTGACCGGCGGGGGGGTTGCCCTTGTGGATCACCTGGGCGTAGATGTCGTGGGCGAAGGACGCCGACGCGGTGATTGTGAGACCGGCTACGACCGCCAGGATGGTGGCGAAGGCGACCGCGGAGATGATCCCCAGCAGCAGGGTGCCGCCCAGCTCGAAGGCGAGCAGCGGCGCTGCCGAGTTGGCCGCTCCGGGAGCCGCCTTGATCCGGTCCGCGCCGACCAGGGCCGCCGCACCGAAGCCGAGCACCAGGGTGAACAGGTAGAACACGCCGATCACGCCGATCGCCCAGACGACCGACTTGCGGGCCTCCTTGGCGGTGGGCACCGTGTAGAAGCGCATGAGGATGTGCGGCAGGCCTGCGGTCCCGAGCACCAGCGCCAGCGACAGCGAGATGAAGTCGAGGCGGGAGATCTGCGAGACGCCGTACTTCTTGCCGGGGGCGAGCGAGGCGCCGGCGTCGTTGCCCGCGCCGAGCAGGCTGGACAGGTTGAAGCCGTACTTGCCGAGCACCCAGACCGTCATGATCGCGGCGCCGATCACGAGCAGGGAGGCCTTGATGATCTGGACGTACGTCGTGCCCTTCATCCCGCCGACGAGCACGTAGGCGATCATCAGCACGCCCACGACCGCGATGACGACGCTCTGGCCGCCGCGACCGTTGATGTTGAGCAGCAGCGCGACCAGGCCGCCGGCGCCGGCCATCTGGGCCAGCAGGTAGAAGAACGAGACGACCAGGGTCGAGGTGGCCGCGGCGGTGCGGACGGGGCGCTCCTGCATGCGGAACGCCAGCACGTCGGCCATCGTGAACCGGCCGGTGTTGCGCAGCAGCTCAGCGACTAGCAGCAGGGCGATCAGCCAGGCGACGAGGAAGCCGATGCTGTAGAGGAAGCCGTCGTAGCCCGACAGCGCGATCGCTCCGGCGATGCCGAGGAAGGACGCCGCCGAGAGGTAGTCGCCGGAGATCGCGATCCCGTTCTGGCGGCCGGTGAAGGCCGAGCCTGCGGTGTACATGTCCGCGGCGGTCTTGTTGGTGCGGCTGGCCTTCAGGACGAAGAACAGCGTGACGATCACGAAACCCGCGAAGATCGCGAGGTTGAGGACCGGGCTGCCGATCGCGTCGGCCTCCTGGGCGAGCAGTGCGGCGCTCATCGGCCCGCCTCGAAGTCGCTGCGGATCTTGTCGGCGATCGGGTCCAGCGTGCTGCCGGCGAACTTCACGTAGGCCGCCGTGACGGCGAACGTCGAGACGAACTGCAGCAGCCCGAGGATCAGGCCGATGTTGATGTTGCCGAAGACCTGGGTGGCCATGAAGCCGTGGGCGTAGGCGGCGAGCAGGACGTAGAGGAAGTACCAGGCGAGGGAGGCGATCGTCACCGGGATCACCCACGAGCGGTAGCGGTTGCGCAGCTCCTGGAACTCTGCGGACTCCTGCACGGTCTGATAGCGGGCCTGCTCGGCGGAGAAGTGATCCCCCGCCTGGCCGCGGCCGTTCGTGGTGGTCATCGGGCTCCTTCGGTGATGGGTCAGGTGTGACTGGCGTCACCGTAGAGATCCACCGGTGCTGCCGAAGCGTTCGACACGTGCTCTGCGCCGACCGTCCGCACGGCGCGGCGAACGGTCGGCTCAGGGCGACGAGCGGTCGCGCGTGAACGGTCGTCCGGTCAGGCCCAGCGCCTCGGGCGCGTGCATGGTCAGCATCGTGCGGGCCACCCCGGCCGGCACCTGCCGCCGGGTCAGCAGAGAGCCGACGATCATCACGGCGAACGCGGTCGGCACGGTCCAGGCGGCCGGTTGCGCCAGCAGGACGGCGGGCCAGCCGTGGTCGACGACACCGGTCAGGGTCGCCAGCACGGCGGTCACCGAGAGCCCGCCGCCGACGATCAGGCCGGCGGCGGCGCCGGGGCCGGTCAGGCCCCGCCACCAGATGCCGAGGACCAGCAACGGGCAGAACGTCGAGGCCGCGACGGCGAAGGCGAGCCCGACGACCTGACCCACCGACAGCCCGGTCGCGAGCAGGGCCAGCAGCAGCGGGACGACCGCGGCGACCAGGGTGGCTCGTCGAAAGTCTCGGACGGTCCCAGACAGCACGTCCCGGACCAGCACACCGGCTGTCGAGACCAGGAGGCCCGAGGAGGTCGACAGGAACGCCGCGAACGCACCGGCCACCAGCAGCGCCTGCAGCAGCGCCCCGAACGTGCCGCCGATCATCGCGGCCGGCAGGGTGAGCACCACCGCATCGGTGTTGCCGGTCAGCAGCAGCTCCGGGGCGTAGAGGCGGCCGAGCGCCCCGTACAGCGCGGGGAGCAGATAGAACGTGCCGAGCAGGAGCAGCACGACCAGCGTGGTCCGGCGGGCCGCGGCGCCGTCGGGGTTGGTGTAAAAGCGCACCAGCACGTGCGGCAGGCCCAGCGTGCCGAGGAAGATCCCGAGGACCAGGGCGTACGTCGCGTAGAGCGGGTGCTCGCGGCCCCCCGCGCCGGACAGCGGTCGGGCCCAGCGGTCCCCGGTGGCGCGCTCGATGCCCTGGACCTGGGGGACGGCGGCGCCGGCCGGGAACACCACCGTCCGTGCCTCCAGCCTGCGCGGCCCCGGCTCCAGCACCTCGGGGCGGCCGTCGCTGGTCACCGCGACCTGCTCAGGCACCACGACCGTGACCGGGTCGTTCAGGTGCAGGGTCGTGGCCACCCGAAAGACCGGGCCTGCCGGACCGGCCAGGTCCGGCGCCCCGTCGCCCTGCCAGGCCAGCAGCAAGAACACCGCAGGGACGGTGATCGCCGTCAGCTTGAGCCAGTACTGGAAGGCCTGGACGAACGTCGCCGCGCGCATCCCGCCGCCGACGACGTTGACGGTGACCACCACGGTCACCACGACCGCGCCCACCCAGACCGGGACGTCGATCACCGCCCGCAGGGTCAGGCCCGCGCCCTGCAGCTGCGGCACGAGATACAGCCAGCCGATCCCGACCACGAGCAGGCTCGCGAGCCGCCGGACCAGCGGCGAGCCGAGCCGGGCCTCGGCAAAGTCCGGCACCGTGAACGCGCCCGAACGACGGAGCGGAGCGGCGACGAACAGCAGGAGCACGACATAGCCGGCGACGAAGCCGACCGGATACCAGAGCATGTCGGCGCCGTAGGCGAGGACCAGCCCGGCGATGCCGAGGAAGGACGCCGCCGAGAGATATTCGCCGCTGATCGCGCTGGCGTTCCACAGCGGCGACACCCCTCGCGAGGCGACCAGGAAGTCGGTGGTGGTCCGTGCCAGACGCAGGCCGTAGGAGCCGATGCCGAGCGTGAGCACCACGACGACGACGACGGCGGCGATGTCGAAGCTGCGGGTCACCCGCGTTGCACCAGGTCCACGAAGTCCCGCTCGTGGCGCTCGGCGAGTCGCACGTAGAGCCAGCCGCCCGACCACAGCACGGGGTAGACGAGCACCCCGAGGACCAGCCAGGGCAGTGCGAGCCCGAGCACCTGCACGTCCCGGGACGCGGGGGCCAGTGCGAACAGCAGGGGCAGCCCGCCGAGGACGACCACGAACGCGGCGCTCAGGCGCAGCGCCAGCAGCAGCTGAGCGCGCACCAGAGAGCGCAGCAGCAGGTCGCCGACCACGTCCTGCTCGTCGACCGCGCGCAGCACCTGCGGCCCCCCTGGTCTGCGCACCGCCCCGGTTCTGGGGCTCGTCACGGTCACCCGCACGGGCCGGTCAGGCATGGCGTCCGGACCCGCGGTGGGTCAACCGATCCTTCAGCGAACGGGCGTGCCGGCGGCTGACCGGGATCGTGACCGCGCCCGGCCCGGAACCGAGCCGCACGGCCTGACCACCGCCCGGCTCGACCCGCAGCTCGGTGATGTGCGGAGCGGCGACCAGGAAAGACCGGTGCACCCGGACGAAGCCTCGGTGCGCCCAGCGCTGCTCCAGCGTCCCCATCGCGATCCGCACCAGGTGGCTGCCGTCGGCGGTGTGCAGGCGCGCGTAGTCGCCGTGCGCCTCGACGAACCGCACGTCGGCGACGGCGACGAAGCGCGTCACCCCGCCGAGCTCGACCGGGACCGTGTCCTCGTCCTCCCCGACCTGTCCGTCCTCGCCGACCTGGGCGGGCTCGCTCTCGCGCGGGGTGAGCCGGTCCAGCGCCTCGGCGAGCCGCGCGGCTCGCACCGGTTTGAGCAGGTAGTCCACCGCCCGCAGCGTGAACGCCTCGACGGCTGCGCCCTCGTGCGCCGTGACGAAGACCAGTGCGGGCGGTGCCGCGAACCGGGACAGCACGGTCGCCAGCTCGAGGCCGGACAGGCCTGGCATGGCGATGTCCAGGAACGCCGCATCCACCTGCCGGCCCTGCAGCTGCTTGAGGGCCTCGGTCGCGTCCGACGCGGTGAGCACCTCACCGACCCGGTCGTCGGCGCGCAACAGGTAGGCGAGCTCGTCGAGCGCCGGTGGCTCGTCGTCGACGGCCAGCACCGTCAGCCCCGGCCCCCGTCCGGGCTCGCTCACGACGCCTGCGTCGCGGGGTGCCACTTCGGCACGCGGACGGTGACCTTGGTGCCGGCGCCGGGCGCGGTCTCGACGGTGAGCCCGTGCTCGCTGCCGTAGACCGCCCGCAGCCTGGCGTCGACGTTGGACAGCCCCATCGAGTCGCCTGCGGTCCCGCCGAGCGCGGCGCGGATGCGTTCCGGGTCGCTGCCTGCGCCGTCGTCCTCGACGGTGATCCTCGCGCCGTACGCCTCGTCGGTCGCGATCACGGTCACCGTCACGTTTGCGCGGTTACGCTCGAACCCGTGCTGGACGGCGTTCTCCACCAGCGGTTGCAGGCACAGGTAGGGCACCTGGACCGGGAGCACCTCCGGGGCGACGCGGAGCACGACCTGCAGCCGGTCCCCGAACCTGGCCCGCTCCAGCAGCAGGTAACGGTCGATGCTGCGCAACTCCTCGGCCAGCGTCGTGAAGTCGCCGTGCGTGCTGCTGGAATAGCGCGTGAAGTCCGCAAACTCGATGAGGAGCTCTCGGGCCCGCTCGGGATCGGTGCGCACGAACGACGCGATCGCGGTCAGGGCGTTGTAGACGAAGTGTGGGCTGATCTGGGCCCGGAGCGCGCGCACCTGGGCCTCGGCGAGCAGTGCGCGCGAGGTGTCCAGCTCGGCGAGCTCCAGCTGCGCCGACACCCATCGGCCGACCTCGTTGGTGGCTCGGACGAGCCCAGGACCCGCTTCGGCCGCGTAGGCCGTGAGCGTCCCGACGACCCGGTCCTCCACCACCAGCGGGACCACGACCGCCCGCCGCACCCGGCAGTCGGGGTGGGTGCAGGACACCTTCTCCAGCGTCGTACGACCGGAGCGGAGCGTCTGGTGCGCGAGCTGCGTGGCGCCGACGGAGTGCTGCTCGCCCTCGCCCTCCCACGCCAGCAGCGACCCGGTGTCGGTCAGGGCCACCGCGCAGCTGCCCAGCAGCGACCGCAGGTGCCCGGCGCTGGACCGGGCGGCCTGCGCGGTCAGGCCCTGTCGCAGTGGTGGCGCGGCGAGGTTGGCCTCGTGCAGCGCCGCGTGCGTCGCTCGCTCGGCATCGGTCCCGAAGGCCCGACGCCGGAGCAGGTCGCGCACCAGCAGGTAACCCGCCGCCAGCACAGCGAGAAACGCCAGCACCTTGAACGACTGGGTCCCCACGGCCGAAGGGTAGATCCCCCTGTGACGCCTCGCACAGGGCCGGACCTAAACCGCGTTCGGCGGGTGCGGGCCGCCGGGCGGGGCACGCACCGGCCATGACCGCCGCCCAGACCGTCTACCGGCGGCTGATCGGTGCGCCGGTAGACCGCAGCGACCTCGGGGCGGCGGCGGACGAGGTCGCGCCGAACGGGCTTCGGCTGCTCGGCGCGCACACCCTCACCCAGGTCGGCGACCGGGTGTTCGACCCCAAGACCGTCCTGCCGTACGTCCTGGCGGTCGGTGGCGCGCCCACCGGTCTGGTCGGGCTCCTGGTGCCGCTGCGAGAGTCCGGCTCGCTGCTGCCGCAGGTGGCCCTGCTCGGCCTGGTGCAGCGGACCCGCCGCCGCCGCCGGCTGCTGGTCGTCGCCGCCCTGGCCCAGGCGCTGATCGTGCTGCTCTGCGCCGCGGCGGTCCTGCTGCTCGAGGGCCTCGCGCTGGGGCTCGCGGTCGTGGTGTGCGTCGCCGGGTTCGCGCTCGCTCGGGCGCTGTCGTCGCTGACCAACAAGGACGTGCGCGGACGGTTGCTGCCCAAGGGGGAGCGTGGCCGGGTCACCGGGCTCGCCACCAGCGTCTCCGGCGTCGTCGCCATCGGGGTCGGGCTCGGCGTCCGGCTGCTCGGACAAGGATCCGGCGCCTCGCTGCTGGCCGGCCTGCTGGCCGGTGCGGCCGTCCTCTGGGTGCTCGCGGCAGGGCTGTTCGCCACCCTCGCCGAGCCCGCGACCGAGCCGGAGCAGGGTGCTCCTGGTCCGGCGAGCGCGTTCGCGCTGCTGCGCGAGGACCGTGACCTCCGGGTGTTCGTGCTCGCCCGCATGCTGCTGTTCGTCTCGGCGCTGAGCCCGCCGTTCCTGGTCGCGCTCGCCACGTCGCGGACCGGTGGCGGGGTGGCCGGCGCCGGCTCCTTCGTGGTCGCCGCCGGGGTCGCGGCCGCGGTGGGCGGGCGCGCCTGGGGCTCGGCCGCCGACCGGTCCAGCCGTCGGGTGATGGCCTGGGCGGCCGGGCTCGCGACCCTCACGGTGCTGACCTTCTTGGCCGCGACCCGGACCGGTCTCGGCGACCAGGAGTGGCTCTACGTCCTGGCGTACGGCGTGCTCGCGGTCGTGCACACCGGCGCGCGCGTCGGCCGCAAGACCTACGTCGTCGACCTGGCAGGGGGAGCCGGTCGGGCTGAACGGGTCGCGGTCGCCAACACCCTCACCGGCGCGCTGCTGCTGGGGGTGGGCGGCTTCACCGCGGTCCTCGCGCAGGCCGGGCCCGAGGTGGCCCTGCTGGCGCTCGCCGTGCTCGGGCTGCTCGGCGTGCCCGCCGCGCTGCGACTGCCGGAGGTCGAGCGCAGCACATCGTGATCGTCGGTCCCGGACGGCTAGCGTGCCCTCGTGCCCGATCCCCTCGCCCCGCTGCTGGAGCTGCCCGGGGTCGCCGACGCGGTCGGCCGGTCCCGCAAGGCCGTCGACGAGCTGCTCGGTCATCGGGTGCTGCGCCGTCGTTCGGCCGAGGTGACCGCCGAGTCGGCGCTGCGCGGGGCCCGGGCGAGCGCCCAGCTGGAGGGCGCCGGCATCGAGCTCGAGCGTCTTCGCGGCCAGCTGCTCGCCGGCACCGACATCGAGACGCACACCCGCGACCGCGAGGTGGGCAAGATCGTCACCGGCGCCGTACGCCTGCACGCCGACCTCGGCCAGCTGGTCGAGACCTGGCGGCAGTCGCCGGCCCGGGCGCTGGCCCGGCTGCACGTGATCGCCGCCGGTGACCTCGTGGCGGACCCGGATCACCTCGGGCGCCCGCGGGTCGACCCGGCCGAGCAGGTCAACGACCCGCTGGGCCTCGGCGCGCCGCCGGACCCGCTCGAGATGTCTGCCCGGCTCGAGGGTCTGTCCCGGGTGCTGCTCGCGACCAAGGTCCCGGCCGTCGTGGTGGCCGGGGTCGTGCACGGCGAGCTGCTGGCGCTGCGCCCGTTCGCGGTCGCGGACGGGCTCGTCGCCCGCGCCGCCGCCCGGCTCGTGCTGATCACGACCGGCCTGGATCCCAAGGCCGTGTCGGCGCCGGAGGTCGGGCACGTCGAGCTGGAGCACGAGTACGAGCTGGCTGCTAGGGGTTACGTCGCGGGGGGGCCCGAAGGTGTCGGTCGCTGGCTGGTGCACTGCGCCGACGCGGTCAGCCTGGGCGCCCGCGAGGGGCGGGCGGTCTGCGAGGCGCTGCTGCGTGGGGCTGCCTGACGTGGGGCTGCCCGACGTGGCGCTTCCTGACGTGGGGCTGCCCGACGTGGCGCTTCCTGACCTGCAGCAGCCTCACGTGCTGCTGTCTGCCGCGCGGCTGCTCGACGTGTCCTCGTGACGCTCGCCGGGGGCCGGCGCTCCCGGCGTGACGGAGTGCCGGACGGCGCCGAGGTGGTGGCTCGCGCACGGGTCGCCTTCCTGGCGCGTGCCTCCGGCAGCTATCTGCGTTCACCGGGGGACACGCCGGCCGCCGCACCGGGCACGGCCGAGGTCGTCGTACCGTCCGACGTCGAGGTGACGTTCACTCACGAGGGCCCGGACGCGACGACCGTGCTCATGCCAGACGGGCTGACCGTGCAGACCGACGGCGACCGGGTCGCTCAGGACGGCGCCCTGGTCCCCGCCTCGGTGCTGACCGGGCCGCAGACGCTGCTCCGGCCCTCGATCCCGTACGACGACGCGGTGCTGGTTCGTGGGATCGAGCTGCTCGGGCGCCGCTGCTGGCAGGTGCAGGTGGGCGAGGAGCACCTGTGGGTGGACGACGAGACCGGGGTGCTCCTGCAGCACTCCGGCCCGGCCGGGGTCGCCCGACTGACCGCGCTTGAGCTGGGGCAGTCGTCCGGGCCGTCCGGGGTCGACGTGCCCTCCTGGCCGCGCCTCTCGGGCTGGCTCGCCCGCCCGCGGGTCTCGGTGGTGACCGCGGACGTCCGGTGGCAGGACGACGGGGCGACCGGCGAGGGCCGCCTGGGCTGGACCGCGTCCGCAGGGTGGGAGCCCACCTCGCTGCCCAGCCGGTTCGGGCTGCTCGTGCTGGCCGAGCCGTTCGAGCGCGGCGACGACTACTGGCGGGCCGACGGCCCGGCGGTCGCCACCACCGTCGCCGGCCGGGCCTGCTGGCAGGTGCACCTGCGGCCCCCGGCCCGCAAGACCGGGCTGCTCGAGCTGTGCCTGGACGACGAGACCGGGTTGGTCCTGCGTACGGGCAACGCCGAGCACGCGTTCTCGGCCGAGGTCACCGCGCTGACCCTGGGCGATGCCCCACGGTCGGCCGCCGGTTCCTGACCGTCCTTTCTCGGTGGACCGCCGGGCCGGCCGGGTGTGGACTGCTGCGCATGCCGTCCCCGTCGCCGTCGCAGCTCCGCGGCCTTGCCCGATCGTCGCCGTGGCGGTGGCGCGCACTCGCCTTCGAGCTGCGCCGCCGCCCGCTCGGCTGGCCCGAGGAGACGATGGCCGGCCGACTCGTCCGCGGCGTGGGCCTGACCGAGGTGTGGGCCGACGGCAGGGAGAACTTTCAGGCGTCCGAGCCTGAGACCTACCTGAGCTTCTCCGCCGGTGCCGCCAGGTCGGACGCTTTCGTCACCGGGTGGAAGCTGTACGGGTGGGACGTTCCGGTGGAGCGTGACGCAGACGGCTTCGTCGTACGCCGGCCCTCGGCGTGGGTGGCCGAGGACCCGATGTGGCGGGACTACCAGTTCGTCGCGATGCTCGACCCGGTCGAGCTGGCCGACGGGCAGCCAGCCGGTCCCGACGACGCGGACCCGCCTCCTGCGCTGGACCTGCACCGCCTCGACGTCACCGTCCGGGCCGGTCGGCAGACGTGGTGGGCCGAGGTCGCCCCCCGGCCGGAGTACGACCCGCGCTGCAGCTGCTGCCCGCTGCTGTTGGGGCGGGTGAGCGAGGACGTCGAGGCGCGCGCCGGTGTTTCCCGCGTGCTGGAGCGTGAGCCGGACCTGGTCTACGCCACCTCCTATCTGGTGGGCCTGGACGTGCAGACCGGGATCTGCGTGCACGTCGAGCACCTCGACGGCAGTCACGTCGGGAGCGGGTTCTCCCTGGACGTGCTCGGGGTGGACGACGAGGTCGCACCCGTCGGTCCGCGCTGACCTCAGCGTCACCTGGCGTCCTGCTGCGGCGCCACGGCGAAACGGCGCCCCGTCAGTGACGGGGCGCCGTAGCCGGCGCGGGGACCGGGTGACCAAGCGTACGGAATCTGTCGTCGCACCGGGTGACCTGTGGTCTCCCGCTCGACGTGACCTAGACGGCCGGTCGTACGTGGGTGCCTGGATCTCGCGCTCGGACCGCCGTGCGCTGACGACTCCTCTCGGGTGACCAGCAGGTGCGGCGGTGGTCCGACACGTCAGGTCTACGCCAGCGACGGGGCGGGGTCAAGACTTTGACGTGACTTTTCTCACACACCTCGGCGGGTCGCCCACCAGGCAAGCGCGACCGCCCCGGCGCCCAGCAGCCCGGCGTACGCCACCGGGGGACCGGGCGGGGGCGGCACGTGCGGCAGCCGGTCACGCATCCGGACCGGGCGACGGAAGGTGCGTACGGCCCAGTCGTTCTGCTCGGCGGCCTTGCGCAACGCCCGGTCCGGGTTCACCGCCGTCGGGTGGCCCACCGCCTCGAGCATCGGCAGATCGGTGATGCTGTCGCTGTAGGCGTAGCAGTCGGCCAGGTCCCAGCCGTGCTCCCCCGCCAGCGCACGCATCGCGTCGGCCTTGCCCTCCGCGTACGCGTAGAAGGCGATCTCCCCGGTGTAGCGCCCGTCCTGGACCTGCATCCGGGTCGCGACCACCCGGTCCACCCCGAGCATCGCGCCGATCGGGCCGACCACCTCCTCGCCGCTGCTGGACACGATCACCACCTCGCGGCCCGCGGCCTGGTGCTCGTCGAACAGGGCGACGGCCTCGGCGTAGACCAGCGGGCTGATCAGCTCCTCCAGCGTCTCGGCGACGATCTGGTTGACCTGCTCCACCGGCCAGCCGGTGCACAGCTGCTTGAGGTAGTCGCGCATCCGATCGAGCTGGTCGGCGTCGGCGCCCTGGCTCACGTAGACCAGCTGGGCGACGGTGCTCTTCAGGACCGCCCGCCGGTTCACCAGCCCGCCCTTGTAGAACTCGCGACCGAACGCAAGGGTGCTCGACTTTGCGATGACCGTCTTGTCCAGGTCGAAGAACGCCGCTGCGGCCACACGGTGAGCCTAGGCCCGGTTTGCTCGCGCACCCGGGGGACATCAGCCGCTCACGGGCGCCGGCACCACCCCCCCGGATCCGGCCTCGCTGACGACCCCCGCCCCCCCCCGGCGGGGGTCGTCCTGGTTCCCGGTCCGGTCGGTCTGTGGAAAAAGTTGTGCACCACCGGATCGGCCTCGTACGTGCGCCAGCGTTCGGGCTCCCCGATCCGTGGAGAGCGCCGTGCCCCTGATGACCTCGATGATGTCGACCGCCCAACGTCCGCTCGTCGTGACCGAGGACCCGGTGCTGCTGGACGACCTGCTGCGTCTTGCGGCCACAGCCGGGTGCGACCTGGAAGTGGCCTCGGGGGCCCCGGCTGCCCGTCGCTCCTGGACCACGGCGACGCTGGTGCTGGTGGGGGCCGACGCGGCCGTCGCCCTCGCCCGGGCCCGCCTGCCTCGGCGGCCCGGGGTCCTGCTGGTGGCCGACGACACCGGTGACACCGGGGTCTGGCAGCGTGCGGTCGAGCTCGGCGCCGAGCAGGTGGTGTTCCTGCCCGACGGCGAGCCGTGGCTGGTCTCGCGGCTGGCCGACACCGCGGAGGGGGGCGCGACCGACTGTCCGCTGGTCGCCGTGCTCGGCGGTCGCGGCGGCGCCGGCGCCACGGTGCTTGCCGCAGCGCTCGCGGTGACCGCGGCCCGGCAGGGCTGCCGCACGCTCCTGGTGGACGGCGACCCGCTCGGAGGTGGCATCGACCTGGTGCTGGGGGCTGAGGACGTCCCCGGCGTGCGCTGGCCGGAGCTGACGCAGACCCGTGGCCGGGTCCCCGCGTCGGCGCTCGCCGAGGCGCTGCCGCGTGCGTACGGGCTGAGCGTGCTGTCCTTCGACCGGGACAGCGACCCGGTCACCGTGCCCGCGGAGGCGATGCGCGCCGTCCTCTCGGCCGGCCGACGAGCGCACGACCTGGTCGTCGTCGACCTGCCTCGCACGACCGGCGAGGCCACCGACGTCGTGCTGGAGGCCGCGTCGCTCACGCTGCTCGTCGTACCGGCCGAGGTCCGCGCTGCGGCGGCCGCGGCTCGGGTCGCCTCCTCGGTCGCTGCCCGGTCGCGCGATCTGCGCGTCGTCGCACGGCTGCCGTCGGCGTCCGGGCTGGACGGACCCGCTGTGGCCGGATCGCTCGGGCTCCCGCTGGCCGGCACGCTGCGCCCGGAGCCCGGACTGGCCGGTGCGCTCGACCGCGGCGAGGCCCCGGCCGGCAAGGCCGCCGGGCCGCTGCGCTCCCTGTGCGCCGAGCTGCTGGGCGCGCTGCTGCCAGCACTGGGCCACGCCGCATGATCCCGGACCCGGCGCTGCTCTCCCGCGTGCGCTCCCGGGTGGCCGCGACCGGGGAGCGGCCGACCGTCGCCTCGGTCGCCACCGCCCTGCGCGCCGAGGGTGGCGCCCTGTCCGGGGAAGCCCAGCTGCGCGCGGTGCTCGCCGCGCTGCAGTCCGAGATCGTGGGGGCGGGCCCGCTCGAACCGCTCCTGCGTGACCCGGGCGTCACCGACGTCCTGGTCAACGCGCCCGACGAGGTCTGGATCGACCGGGGGTCGGGGCTCGAGCGCACGACGGTCCGGTTCGCCGACGACGCTGCGGTCCGGCGCCTCGCGCAACGTCTGGCCGCGCCGACCGGCCGGCGGCTCGACGACGCTCAGCCCTGGGTGGACGCGCGGCTCGACAACGGCGTCCGGCTGCACGCCGTCCTGCCGCCGGTGGCGCCGGCCGGCACCTGCCTGTCGCTGCGGATCGCCCGGGCCGGCGCGATGACGCTCGAGGACCTGCTCGCCGCCGGGTCCGTACCCCCCGACGGGGCCGACCTGCTGCGCCGGCTGGTCCGTGCGCGCGTGGCGTTCCTGGTCACCGGCGGGACCGGGTCGGGCAAGACCACGCTGCTGACCGCCCTGCTCAGCCTGGTCGACCCCGGTGACCGGCTGCTCCTGGTCGAGGACGCCGGGGAGCTCGCGCCGCACCACCCGCACGTCGTACGTCTGGAAGCGCGTCCCGCCAACCTGGAGGGTGCCGGTGCGGTGACCCTGCGCGACCTGGTGCGGCAGGCGTTGCGGATGCGGCCGGACCGGCTGGTGGTCGGGGAGGTGCGCGGGGCCGAGGTCGTGGACCTGCTCGCCGCGCTCAACACCGGTCACGAGGGCGGCACGGGCACCCTGCACGCCAACTCCGCCGCCGACGTCCCGGCCCGGCTGGAGGCGCTGGCCGCCGTTGCCGGGATGGCCCGTGACGCGCTGCACAGCCAGCTCGCGTCAAGCCTGCGGGTCGTGGTGCATCTCGGCCGGGCGCCGGGCGCCCCCCGTCGGGTCGCCCAGGTGTGCCTGCTCGCGCGCGGTGCGGACGGCTGGGTCGGTGCGGTCCCCGCCTGGACCTGGGACGGAGCTGCGCCCGCGGGCGTGCGCGGTTCGGCTGCCGAGCCGCTGGACGCGCTGCTGGGGACGGGGTCGTGAGGATCCAGCGTCCGCCCGCCGCGGACCGGTCCGCGGCGGGTCGGGCGGACGCAGCGGGGTGCCGCTCCGGTCTCGACGCCGACAGGCGCACCTCGTGACGCCGCCGGTGGGCCTGCTGGTCGGCACCCTGCTCGGCCTGGCCCTGCTGGTCCTGTGCGCTCAGCCCTCACCGGGTGCCGACCGGTTGTCCGGGCTCGTCGGGAACCCGCGGGTCACGGTCCCACCGCTGCGGCCCCGTGCCCTCTGGACGGCCGGGCAGGCGCTCGCGGCGGGTGCCGGGCTGCTTCTCGGAGGTCCGGCGCTCGCGGTCCTGGCCGCGGCCACCGTGCTCGCAGCCCGGCACCTGCGGCGACGTCGAGGGCAGATGACCGCGCGGTCGACCGAGCGGGCCCGTGCGGTCGAGGCGCTCTCGGCCCTTGCGGTCGAGCTGCGGGCAGGACGCCCCTCGGAGCAGGCCCTCGCGGCTGCCGCCGAGGTCGCGACCGGCCCGTTCCGGCGGGTGCTGCGCGCCGGCCGGTCGGCGGC
Organism: Mycobacteriales bacterium; assembly: GCA_038236005.1. Classification (GTDB taxonomy): domain Bacteria; phylum Actinomycetota; class Actinomycetes; order Mycobacteriales; family SCTD01; genus CANKBT01. Next base: position 30,975 of record JBBSTI010000014.1, read on the forward strand.
CTCGGTGGGCATCGACGTGCCGTACGCGATGCTCGCCGGCCTGGACGGCGCGGGGCCGGCTGGGGGGTCAGGCCGTGCCGGTGACGTCGCCGAGCAGACGGCTGTGCCGGAGGCCGTACGCGGTCTCGCCGCCTGCTGGCAGGTCTGCAGCGGGACCGGGAGCAGCCTCGCGCCTGCGGTGGAGCGGCTGGCCGACGGGCTGCGCGACCGTCAGACGCAGCAGCAGGCGGTCGCCGCCGAGCTGGCCGGGCCGCAGGCGACCGCGGCGGTGCTGGCCGTGCTCCCGCTCGGCGGGGTCGCCCTGGCGGCCTCGCTGGGCGCCGATCCGCTCTACGTCCTGCTGCGCACCCCGCTGGGTCTCCTGTGCCTGGTGCTCGGGCTCCTGCTGGACGGGCTCGGTCTGTGGTGGACCGCGCGCCTGGTGGCCCGTGCCGGCTCGGCGTGAAGCGCCGGCTGACGGGCGCCCGGGCGCAGCGTTCCTGATGGTCGCCTCGTGAACGGGCTGCTGCCGTCGCCGCTGGCCGGCGCGGCCGTCGCCGTGCTGCTGGCTCCCCGTGGGCCGCACCGGTTGACGACCGTGCTGCCCCACCCGTCGCCGTCGGGGAGCGGCCGGGCCACGCGCAGGGCGGTCGGTCCGTCCGGTGCCTGCGCGCTGGCGGGGGTCGGCCTCGCCGTCCTGCTGGGTGGCCTGGTCGGAGCCGTCTGCGGGTTCCTGGTCGCGATGCTGGGACCGCGCGGGCTGGCGGGGCTCGAGGGACGGGCCGAGCGCGCGGAGCGGGAGCAGGTCGCGACCGAGCTGCCCGCCGCGCTCGACCTGCTTGCCGCCTGCCTGGTCGGCGGCGCAGCCCTGGCCGGGGCGGTCCGGGCGGTGGCCTGCGCCCTGCCCGGGCCCACCGGCGCCCGGCTCGGTGCGGTGGCTGCCGCGCTCACCGTCGGGAGCCCGCCGGAGCAGGCCTGGCTCGCGCTGCTCGACCCGTCCGACCGGGCGCTGCCCGGCTCTGGCGCGGCCGGGAAGCCGTCGGACGGGCTGGCCGCGGCCGTGGTGCGGGTCCTGGTGCGAGCCGATGTCGGTGGTGCGCCGGTGGCGGCGCAGGTCACCCGGCTGGCCGACGAGGCACGCGGCGTCTCGCTGGCCCGCCGACGACGCGCGGCGGCTCGGGCAGGGGTGCTGGCGGTGGGGCCGCTGGGGCTGTGCTTCCTGCCGGCGTTCGTGCTCCTCGGCATCGTGCCGGTCGTGGCCGGGCTCGTCGGTCCTGTGCTGGCCGGTCTGTGATCGAGGACGTCCGTGCCCGCCGTCCCCGCGGGCGGACGCGGACAGCGACGTACGGACAGGTGTTCGTTACGTCGGCTGCGCTCTGCACAGCTGTCCACAGCCACGCCGGGGACGCCCCGGACGCCTCGGCGGGACGCGAGGGTCGGCATGACCGGTCGACCGACCGGCACCCGACCGCAGGAGGTCCCATGTCCGTGCCCACGCTTACGTCCGCTCACGAGAACCGCACGTCCCAGCCGCTGCTGCAAGACAGGCCGCAGCCGATCACGGACGACGCTTCCTGGTTGCTGTCGTTGCGCTCCCTGCCGGTCCGCGTCGTGACCCGGGTGCACGGCCTGACCCAGGCGCACGAGGGGCCGTCGGAGGACGGCATGTCGACCGCGGAGTACGCGGTCGGCACGGTCGCGGCTGCCGGCTTCGCGGGTGTCCTCTACAAGGTGATCACCAGCGGGGCAGTGCTGGAGCTCATGCGCGGCATCATCGCCAGGGCCCTCAAGGTCGCGTTCTGACCGAGCCCGGCGTCCCGGGTCGGGCCCTCAGCCCGGTCCGGGACGGTCGTGGTCGCAGCCGCAGCCGCAGCCGCAGCCGCAGCCGCGACCGCGACCGCGGGAGCGCAACCGTCGAGACGGCCCTCGTGCTGCCCGTCCTGCTCCTGGTCCTGGCTCTCGGGATGTGGGCCCTCGCCGCGGTCGGCGCGCAGCTGCGCTGCACCGACGCGGCAGGGCTCGCCGCCCGGTCGGCAGCACGTGGTGACGACGCGGCGACGGTCGCTGCGGTGGCCCGCTCGATCGCCCCGGACGGTGCCCGCGTCCGGGTCTCCCGGTCCGGCGGGCAGGTCCTGGTCGTGGTGCGCGCCGAGGTGAGGGCGCTCGGCGGGGTGCTCGGCACGCTGAGCGGCGTGGACGTCGCCGGACGCGCGGTGGCGTGGGACGAGCAGGCCCTCCCATGAGGCGCCGAGGCCGAGGGGGCCTGCCGGCCCGCAGGCCCGAGGCAGGCTCAGCGACGGTGCTGGTCCTCGGGCTGGCCTCGGTGCTGACCGCGATCGCCGTGCTGCTCACCGCGCTGGGCGGGATCTCGGTGGCGCGTCATCGGGCCGCCGTCGCCGCCGACCTCGCCGTCCTGAGCGCGGCCGCACGGTCGCTGGAGGGCGAGGGTGCTGCCTGCGCGTTCGCCAGCCAGATCGCCGCAGCCCAGGGTGCCCGGCTGGTCGCCTGCGCCTTCGTCGGCGGGCTCGAGGACACCGTCGAGGTGACCGTCCTGGTGCGCCCGGGCGGTCGAGCGGGCGTGCTCGGGGAGGTCAGTGCGGACGCTCGGGCAGGTCCGGCCTCCGGCTGAGGGGCGCCGCTGGCCTGGCCTGCCCGGCCCCGTACGCCGGCGCCCTCTCATCCCGCGCCAGACATCGTCGGCGCGCAGCGTCCTTCGTCCTCCGCCAGGCTGGGCCGGGGGAGGGCCGGCAGGACAGCCGGAGATCGGTCAGCCGGCCAGGGCGGCCACGACAACGTCCAGCAGACGTACGGCCCCTGCCTTGAACAACGGTGCGTTGCCGTTGCCGCACTTGGGCGACTGGACGCACGACGGGCAGCCCGAGGCGCACTCGCAAGAGGCGATCGCATCCCGGGTGGCGCGCAGCCAGACCGGTGCCCGGGACCAGCCACGCTCGGCGAAGCCCGCCCCGCCCGGATGCCCGTCATACACGAAGACGGTTGCCTCCCCGGTCCCCGGGTGCAGGGCGGTAGAGACCCCGCCGATGTCCCAGCGGTCACAGGTCGCGAACAGCGGCAGCAGCCCGATCGCGGCATGCTCAGCGGCGTGCAGGGCGCCGGGGACCTCGGCCTCGGTAAGCCGCGCGTGCTCGAGCAGCGATGCGGACACGGTGTACATCACTGCCCGGGTCCGCAGCTCGCGAACGGGCAGGTCCAGCGGCTCCTCACCCAGCACCTCACCCGACCCCAGACGTTTACGCAGGAACGAGACAACCTGGTGGCTGACGTCGACGGTGACGAACGCCAGCTGCACCCCACCAGCGTCCCGCGACCGCAGCGTCTCGACCAGCGAGATGTCGGTGACCTCGCGGGCCGACGTGGAGTGGTCCGGCTCGGCGCGGTGCACCAGCGCGACCGCGTCGTGCAGGTCGAGCGACTCGACGAGGTAGGTCTCGCCCTGGTGCAGGTAGACGGCGCCGGCGTGCGCCTGGCTGTGCGAGGCCGCGTTGTCCATCGTCCCCAGCAGCCGGCCGGTCCCGCTCTCCACCAGGCGCACTGGTGGACCGCCCCCTCCTCGGAGGTCTGCCGACGGTCGTTCGCGCGAGGTCCAGAACCACCCTTTCGGTCGATGTCTGAGCAAACCCCTCCGGACGAGGTCTCCGAGCAGCAGCAGCACGTCCTCGGGTTCGCCGAACATCTCGAGCTCGTCCTCGGTCAACGGCAGCTCAGCGGCGGCGCAGCACAGGTGCGGGCCGAGCACGTACGGGTTCGTCGGGTCCAGCACGGTGGCCTCGACGGGTCGGCCGAACAGCGCCTCAGGGTGGTGCACCAGGTAGGTGTCCAGCGGGTCGTCACGTGCGACGAACACCGCGAGCGACCCCTGCCCGGCCCGTCCGGCCCGCCCGGCCTGCTGCCAGACCGAGGCCACCGTGCCCGGCCAACCGGTGAGCACGACCGCGTCCAGCCCGGCCACGTCGACGCCGAGCTCGAGCGCGTTGGTGGCTGCGACCCCCAGCAGCTCGCCGGACTGGAGCCGGCGTTCCAGCTCGCGCCGCTCCTCGGGCAGGTAGCCAGCGCGGTAGGCCGCGACCCGCGAGCCGTACGACGGGACGGCCTCCTCGACCGCCCGCCGGGCCTGTAGCGCGACCGTTTCCGCACCCCTGCGAGAACGGACGAACGCCAGCGTACGAGCCCCCTCCACGACCAGGTCGGCCAAGAGGTCCGCCGTCTCGGCGGTCGCGGAACGGCGCACCGGGGCGCCGTTCTCGCCGCGGCCCAAGTCCATCAGCGGCGGCTCCCAGAGCGCGAACTCGGTGTGCCCCCGCGGCGAGGCGTCCTCGCTCACCGCCTCGACCGCAACGCCGGTGAGCAGCGAGGCCGAGCCGGCCGGGTCCGCGGAGGTGGCCGAGGCGAGCAGGAACGTCGGGGTCGAGCCGTAGCGCGCGCACACCCGCCGCAGCCGGCGCAGCACCTGCGCGACGTGCGAGCCGAACACGCCGCGGTAGGTGTGGCACTCGTCGACCACGACGAACCGCAGCCCCCGGAAGAAGGTCGCCAGCTCGGCGTGCCGCGGCAGCATGGAGGCGTTGAGCATGTCGGGGTTGGTGAGGACCAGCCGGGCGTGCCGGCGCACCCAGTCGCGTTCCTCGCGCGCGGTGTCGCCGTCGTAGGTCGCGGCCCGCACCGCCATGAGGTTGAGGGCGCGTACGGCCCGCAGCTGGTCGGTCGCGAGCGCCTTGGTGGGGGAAAGGTAGAGCGCGGTCGGCCGCTCGTGCGTGAGCTGGGACGCCAGCACCGGCAGCAGGTAGGCCAGTGACTTCCCGCTCGCCGTGCCGGTGCTGACGACCACCGACCGCCCTGCCCAGGCGAGGTCGGCGGCCCGGGCCTGATGCTCGTAGGGCAGCTGCACGCCGCGCAGGGCGAGCCGCTCGCGCAGCAGCGGCGGGACCCAGCCTGGCCAGTCCGTCGTACGCCCTTCGCGAGCCGGGACGTGCTCGACATGGGTGACTCGATCGGCCCGCGAGGGGTCGAGCGCGAGGCGGGCGAGCAGGCTCATCGGGCTGGTGGGGGGCGAAGGTACCGGGCGGGCGGGGGGGGAAGGTACCGGGCGGGCGGGGGGTGAGGTCACGATGGGTCCATCATCGGCCCTGGGTTGATCGTGGGCTCGCCGGGTAAGCGACCGGCAACCATCCGCAGAGGCCTGCCCGCAACCGCTCGGGCCGCCCGCACCACAGCACCGGAGGATCATCCGTGGACCTGTCCCTGTCGACCCGCACCGAGTCAAGCCCGGCCGGGGACCGCACCGTCGTCGTCGTCGGTGGCGAGATCGACGTCTACACCGCCCCCAAGCTGCGTGAGCAGCTGATCGACCTGGTGAGCGGCGGCCAGTACCACCTGGTCATCGACATGGAGGGTGTCGAGTTCCTGGACTCGACCGGGCTCGGGGTGCTCGTCGGTGGCCTCAAGCGGGTGCGTGCGCACGAGGGCTCGCTGCGTCTGGTCTGCACCCAGGAGCGCATCTTGAAGATCTTCCGGATCACCGGTCTGACCAAGGTGTTCCCGATCCACTCCTCGGTCGACGAGGCCGTCGCGGCGACGGACTGAGCTGTGGCGGTCGTCGAGCTTCGCCTGCCGGCCCTGCCGGAGCACGTACGCACCGCACGGCTGGTGGCCCTCGCGGCTGCACGACGGGCAGGTCTGGAGGACCGGTACGTCGATGAGCTGCGGCTGGCCCTGGGCGAGGCCTGCGCGCGGGCTGTGGGCCAGCACCTGCGTCATGCCCCGAAGGCGCAGGTGGTCGTGGCCGTCTCCGACCACCCGGGAGCCTTGTCGGTCTCGGTCAGCGACCAGGGCCCGCCGGCTGGCCCCAGCGGCGGGGTCGGCTCGATCGGTGACGACCTGCTCGACGGGGCTTCGGAGAACGACGACCCCGACGTCAGCCCCGATCTGCTGCTCGCGTTGCTCGGCGGGCTGGTCGACGACGTCTGCGTCGAGCCGGGTCCGGAGGGCATCGGCACCACGGTGACCATGCGGTGGCCGCTCCCGGCCGCCTTGACCCCCGGCGTGCGCAGCTCGTCCATCGCACCTGTCTGACCGACGTCAGCCTCTCCGGTCCGTCGAAGAGACCGGCGTCCATGACCGACGTCACGGTTGTGACATGCTCCCCCGCACGTGTCCAGCCGCTCGGCCGGTCTCGTCCCCAGGAGGATCATGTCCGCCGCGCCGCTCGCCCTGCTCGACCAAGTGCCTGATCTCGCCGCGGTGTCCAGCGGCGACAAGGTCATCGTCTACGTCGTGCTCGCCGTGTCGCTGGTGGCTCTCGGCTTCGCCGGGCTCTTCGCCAGAGAAGTGCTGTCCCACGGCCAGGGCACCCCGAAGATGCAGGAGATCAGCAAGGCGGTCCAGGAAGGCGCCGCCGCCTACCTGAGCCGTCAGTTCCGCACCCTCGCCGTCTTCGCGGTCCTGGTCTTCGGGCTGCTGTTCCTGCTGCCCGCCGACGACGGCAGCGTGCGGATCGGACGGTCCCTGTTCTTCGCGGTCGGCGCGATCTTCTCCGCCTCGGTCGGCTTCATCGGGATGACGCTGGCGACCAGGACCAACCTGCGCGTCGCGGCGGCGGCCAACGACCACGGGACCAAGCGTGCCCTGCGGATCGCGTTCCGGGCTGGCGGCGTCGTCGGCATGTTCACCGTCGGGCTCGGTCTGCTCGGCGCCTCGCTCGTGCTGATCATCTACGACGACCAGGCGCCGCGCGTGCTGGAGGGCTTTGCCTTCGGCGGCGCGCTGCTCGCGATGTTCATGCGGGTCGGCGGCGGCATCTTCACCAAGGCCGCCGACGTCGGTGCCGACCTGGTCGGCAAGGTCGAGCAAGGCATCCCCGAGGACGACCCGCGCAACGCCGCGACGATCGCCGACAACGTGGGCGACAACGTCGGCGACTGCGCCGGGATGGCCGCCGACCTGTTCGAGACCTACGCGGTCACCGTCGTCGCGGTGATGCTCCTGGG
>JBBSTI010000015.1:0-37911 GCA_038236005.1 Mycobacteriales bacterium
ACGCGATGCTGCCCGCGGCCACCCACGAGCGCAGCGGTCGCGAGTCGGTCAAGGGCAAGCTCGGCGGGCGCACCCAGGAGATCAGCCGCCTGGTCGGCCGCTCGCTGCGCGCCGCGATCGACCTGTCCAAGCTGGGTGAGAACACCATCCAGATCGACTGCGACGTCCTGCAGGCCGACGGCGGCACGCGTACCGCGGCCATCACCGGCGCCGTCGTCGCGCTGACCGATGCCTGCGCCGTGCTCGGCAAGCCGGAAGCCGTCGTGCGTCCGCTGGCCGCGGTCAGCGTCGGCATCGTCGACGGCGAGCCGCGCCTGGACCTCGAGTACGTCGAGGACGTCAAGGCTGACACCGACATGAACGTCGTCGCGACCGGGACCGGCGAGATCATCGAGGTGCAGGGCACCGCTGAGGGCGCGCCGTTCTCCCGCGCCGAGCTGGACGCGCTGCTGGACCTTGCGCTCGGCGGCATCACCCGACTAGCCGACCTGCAGGCCGAGGCGCTCGCCTCGCCGCTCCGTCCTCGCCGGACGTGACCGCTGCCGAGGACCGCCCGAGGGTCGTGCTCGCCACCCGCAACGCAGGCAAGGTCGAGGAGTTCCGGCGCATCCTGCTGCCGTACGGGATCGTGCTGCTCGGTCTCGACGAGGTCGCTGCGTACGAGCCCGGTCCGGAGACCGCGCCGACCTTCGAGGGCAACGCGCTCGCCAAGGCCCGGGAGGCGGTCGCGGCGACCGGGCTGCCCGCCGTGGCCGACGACAGCGGGCTCTGCGTCGACGCGCTCAACGGCATGCCCGGCATCCTCTCGGCCCGTTGGGCCGGGACGCACGGCCAGGACGCCGCCAACGTCGCGCTCCTGCTCGCTCAGCTTGCAGACGTGCCCGACGAGCGACGCGGCGGCGGCTTCGTGTGTGCAGCGGCGTACGCACTGCCGTCCGGCGCCTCGGACGTGGTCCGAGGAGAGCTGCGCGGGACGCTGCTGCGCCAAGGCCGAGGCACCGGCGGCTTCGGCTACGACCCGGTGCTGCTGCCCGACGGGCGCGACCGCTCAGCGGCAGAGCTGTCCGGCGAGGAGAAGGACGCCATCAGCCACCGCGGTCGTGCGCTGCGCGCCTTGGCTCCGCTGCTCGCCGAGGCCCTGGCCTGATCGAACCGTTGGTGATCTTGGCCGGAGAACCGGCTCCAAGATCACCAACGTTCTCGTCCTCAGCCGGGTGCGCGGTGACGTGCGCGCTCCTTCGGTGCGCGGTGACGTGCGCGCTCCTTCGGTGCGCGGTGGGGGACTCGAACCCCCACACCCGAGGGCGACGGCACCTAAAGCCGTTGCGTCTGCCAGTTCCGCCAACCGCGCCTGTCATCGAGCCTAAGCGCCGCGGTCGGCCGGTCCCCGGTCGGAGTGCGCTCTGAGCGGCGCGCTCACGGGAGGGCTGAGGCGGGCGAAGGCGCCGACCAGGCCCACCAGCAGCCCGAGGCCCCCGCCGCTCGACAGGGTGACCGCCAGACGCTGGACCACGTCCGGCCAGGCGGTCAGCGGCAGGGAGGCGCCGAGCACGCCGATCTGGGGCAGCCCGCCGGCCAGCGCCACCAGCGCACCACCGACGGCGGCGAGCACCAGCGCGCCGGCCTGGCGCCGCCACGCACCGACACAGGCGAGCAGCAGGAGCACCCAGCCGATCCAAGCCACCCCGGCGGCCGAGACCACCGCGCCGAGGGTCGCGTCTGCGGCGGCGAGGCCCTGGCCGACGGTGCGCACCAGGTCGGCAGTCACCACGACCAGGCAGGCGGCCACCGCCGCGGCCCGGGCGCGCAGCGCGACGGCGGCGGCAACCAGAGCGAGCAGCCCGACCGGCAGCCACACCCAGGGCGAGGGCCCGGGAACGTAGTCGAGCGTCCCGGTCAGGTCCGTCGGTGATCCGTCGACCACCAGCGGGACCGACCAGTCCCGAAGCCTCTGCTGCCGGTCCGGGGCGGCGGCGACCTCCGCCGGCGGGTCCAGCTCGGTCCACTGCATGCGGTGCTCGTGATAGATCGCGACCGGCTCGTCGGACACCTGTTTCCATCGTGGCGCTGCGACCCCGTCAGCGTCGGCGGGCACCTCGGTGATGCCGCGTCGGTCCAGGGTGCGCCAGGCGTACGGGGAGTCCTCGTTGAGCTCGACGCCGTTCGGGGTCAGGCGAAGGAAGGGCTCGCCCGCCTCGCCGAGGACCACCACCTCGGAGGCACCCGACAGCCGCAGCTCGAGCCGGCTGCCGTTCTCGACCGCCGACGCCGAGACCCCGGCAGGGACGGCGGTGAGCGACGTGCGGTAGTCGGCGTCCACACCCTGCGCATCAGCGGCGTGCGCTGAGGCAGGGCCGGCCAGGCCCAGGAGCAGGCCCAGCGAAGCCATCAGGACCAGAAGAAAACGCACGGACGCGGGAAGTCTCAGAGCAGCTCCAGGTCCTTGACCAGCTTGGCGACGTGACCCTTGGCCCGCACGTTGTAGGAGACGGTCGACAGCGCGCCCTGCTCGTCGACGACGAACGTCGAACGGATCACGCCGGTCACCGTCTTGCCGTACATGTTCTTCTCACCGAAGGCGCCGTACGCGCCGAGGGTCTCGCGCGAGGGGTCTGACAGCAGCGGGAAGCTCAGTCCCTCGGCGGCGGCGAACGAGGCCAGCTTTTCCGGCGGGTCGGGGGAGATGCCGACCACCGCGTAGCCCGCACCGGCCAGCTGCTGCAGCGAGGCCTCGAAGTCGTTGGCCTGCACCGTGCAGCCCGGGGTCGCGGCGGCCGGATAGAAGTAGACGACGACCTTGCGGCCGAGGAAGTCGGTGAGCGACACCTCGCTGCCGTCGGAGCAGGGGAGGGTGAACGTGGGGGCCGGGTCGCCCGTGCTGAGCCTCATGGCCACATCATCGGCCACCTCGCGCGGGTGCGTCGGATGGTCGGCGGGGGTGCGACGGCTGGAAGCCGAACGGCAGCTGCAGCCGGTGGGCTCGCAGCAGCTCTTCGTCACGAAGCAGGTCCGCGGTCACGCCGTCGGCCGCGATCACGCCGGCGTCCAGGACAACAGAGCGAACGCACCGCTCCAGGGCGTACGGAAGATCGTGCGGCCCCGTGAGAACGGCCCAGGGTGTCTGGTGAGAGTCGCTTGTTGGACGTCGGTCGCAGCTGGTCGACGCACACGAGAGCGGAGTGACGGCAAGCACCCGGTTGCCCGCCGCGGCCTCGGGGCATGGCACCCCCCGAGCCGCACCGTGCAGCACGCCCCGACGAACAGGAGCCACCCGTGGACAGCGAGAAGAAGGACGGCACCACGCCGCCCGAGTCCCTGCCCCAGGACCCCGAGGTGCTGGCCGCGCGCATCGAGCAGACCCGTGACGACCTGGCCCGCACCCTGGACGAGATCGCGGACAAGGTCAGCCCGAAGCGGGTGACCCAGCGGACCAAGAAGCAGGTCGCGGACAAGGCCAAGGAGACGGCCGCGACGGTGAAGGGGGTCGTCAGCGAGAAGGCGGCCGACGCCAAGGACGCCGTCCTGGACGCCAAGGACGCCGCCGCCGACAAGGTGGCCGAGCTGCGGAGCCACGACGAGCCGGGGGCGGTCGACGTGAGCCGTGAACCGGTCGCTCCGGCCCTGGGCGCCCCCGGCCCGGTGCTCACCGATCAGCCGCTTCGACCGACGACCAGCGACCCGTACGCCGCTCAGGACGCCGGGGTGCCTAAGCAGTACCTCGCGGCCGGCGGCGTGGCGGCGGCTCTGCTGCTGCTCCTGCTGCTGCGACGGCGGCGCACGCACCGCCGGTGAGACGGCCTGCCCCGCTCCCGGCCGGACCCGGTCAGAGGTCGGTGTGGGACTTCCCCCGACCACCTGCCGTGGAGCGCGATCACCGCGAGGTCGTCGTGGTGCTCGGAGGGCAGGAGGTCTGCCGTACGACGTCGGGCCTGCTCGTGCTCGAGACCAGTCACCCGCCCGGCTTCTACCTTCCCACCGGTGACTGGGAGCCGGGCTCGCTGCGTGCGGCGCCGGGCGCCAGCTTCTGCGAGTGGAAAGGCGTGGCGTCTTACTTCGACGTCCTCGGGGGAGACCGGGTCGCCGAGCGGGCGGCCTGGACGTATCCCTCACCGGTCCCGGCCTACGCCGAGGTTGCCGGGCACGTCGCGGTCTACCCGGCCGCGATGGACCTGGTCACCGTCGCCGGTGAGACCGTGCGGCCGCAGGACGGTGGCTTCTACGGCGGCTGGGTGACCGACGACGTCGTCGGACCTTTCAAGGGCGGCCCCGGCAGCACCTTCTGGTGATCGGTGCGATCGCTCACACCGGGCTGCGTTCCGCGTCGCCGTGCGTTGCAATGAGGTGCTGCCCGAGCCGCAGCGACATCCCACGAGTCAGGAGCATGTTGTGAACCAGCCCGGCACCGACCGCCCCTGGCGCATCGCGATCGTGGGGGCGGGTCCGGCCGGCATCTACGCCGCGGACGTGCTCATGAAGTCTGACCAGGACGTGTCGATCGACCTGTTCGAGCGCCAGCCCGCGCCGTACGGGCTGATCCGCTACGGCGTCTCGCCGGACCACCCGCGCATCAAGGGGATCGTCAAGGCTCTGCACCAGGTGATGGACAAGCCAGAGCTGCGCCTGCTCGGGAATGTCGAGTTCGGCCGCGACCTGCACCTGGCCGATCTGCACCGGCACTACGACGCCTGCATCTTCACCACCGGTGCGGAGAAGGACCGGGGGCTCGACATCCCCGGCATCGATCTGCCGGGCAGCTTCGGCGGGGCGGCTTTCGTGTCCTGGTTCGACGGCCACCCCGACGTCTCGCGGCAGTGGCCGCTCGAGGCGGAGAGCATCGCGATCGTCGGCGCGGGCAACGTCGCGCTGGACGTGTCGCGGATGCTGTCCAAGACCGCCGACGAGCTGCTCTACACCGAGATCCCGGACAACGTCTACCAGGGGCTCAAGGCCTCCCCGGTGCGCGAGGTGCACGTCTTCGCCCGCCGCGGGCCGGCACAGGCAAAGTTCACGCCGCTGGAGCTGCGCGAGCTCGACCACTCGCCGAACGTCGAGGTGATCGTCGACCCCGAGGACATCGAGTATGACGAGGGCTCCCTGGCCGCGCTGCGCGCCGACAACCAGACGCGCCTGGTGGTCAAGGAGCTGGAGAAGTACGCCATGAGAGATCGTGACGAGCGCCCGCGCAAGCTGTTCCTGCACTTCTTCCAGACCCCGCTCGAGGTGCTCGGGCAGAGCCGTGTCGAGGGTTTGCGCACCGAGCGCACGAACTACACCGAGAAGGCCGACGGCAACACCGTCGGCACCGGGGTCGTCACGGACTGGCCGGTGCAGGCGGTCTATCGCGCGGTCGGCTACCAGAGCTCGAGGCTTCCAGAGGTGCCGTGGGACGAGCGCACCTGGACCGTCCCGCACGACGCCGGTCGGGTGCTGGACGAGGACGGTCAGCCGCTGCCCGGCGTCTACGTGAACGGCTGGGTCAAGCGTGGTCCGGTCGGGCTGATCGGGCACACCAAGGGCGACGCGATCGAGACCGTCGGGTCGATCCTGGCCGACCTGGAGAAGCTGCCGGTCGCCGAGGAACCGTCGCTCGACGCGGTGACGGCTCTGCTCGCGGCCCGCGGCGTGGACTACACGACGTGGGAGGACTGGTCGCGGCTCGACCGGCACGAGATGCAGCTGGGCGAGGCGCACGGTCCGGTCGGTGATCGCGCGCGGGAGCGCATCAAGCTCGTGGACCGCGAGGCGATGCTGGCAGCCTCCCGCTCCTAGCGCGGGACGGCCGCGGCCAGGGCCGACAGCACCGTCTGGACGACCGGTCGTCCGGCCGAGCTGGCTCGGGTGACGGCGGTGAGGCGTCGGGTGAGCGGGTGCTGGAGCGGTCGGGTCTGCACCCGCGCCACGTCGACGGCGACCGCGAGCCGGGGGAGCACCGCGACCCCGTGGCCCGCGGCGACGTAGCGGGCCAGCAGCAGCAGGTCGTCGGTCTCCCAACGCACCCGGGGTTCGAAGCCGGCCGTGCGACAGGCTGAGCGCACCGCGTTGCCGCAGGCCGCCGTCTCCGGGGGCATCACCCAGTCCGCGTCCGCGAGGTCGGCGAGATCGACCGCCTCCGGGGCCTGGTGCGACGAGGGCAGCACAGCGAGCAGCGGCTCGGTGAGCAGGTCCCGACCGACCACTGACTCCGGCAGCGAGGTCGGCACGAGGTCATAGGCATCGACCAGGGCCAGGTCGGCGTCGTCGGAGAGCAGCATGGCGAGCCCTCGGGACGGCTCCTCGGTGAGCACGGTCAGCTCGAGGTCGGGGTGCGCGCGAGCCAGGTCCAGCGCGGCGTCCGACACCAGCGTCGCGGCGGCACTGGCGATCGTGACCAGGGTGAGCGGACCCGCGACGTCACCGGCGAGCCGGTCGAGGTCGGCGCGGGCCTGCACCAGCAGGTCGCCGATCGCCTCAGCGCGGGCCGACAGCGCATGGCCTGCGCCGGTCAGCGCGACCCCGCGCGAGGTCCGGTCCAGCAGCGGCGTACGTGCTTCGCGCTCCAGCGCGGCCAGCTGCTGGGAGACCGCCGACGGGGTCAGCCCGACGGCGCGTGCCGCCCCGGCGATCGAGCCGCGCAGGGAGACCTCGTGCAGCAGCCGGAGCCGCCCGGGGTCGAGGTCGTCGTGGGGCACGCCGACAGTTTGCCTTACGGGTAGGCAGCCTCTACCGTCAGACCACCTGTCGAACCGAGGAGTCCCGTGTCCCGCTCGTTCACGACCGTCAGCGTCATCGGCCTGGGCAAGGTCGGTGAGCTGGTCGCCACCCTGCTCGGCGAGGCCGGCTTCACGGTGCGGGCCTTCGACGCCCGGGTCCGCCAAGGCCTGCCGTTCGACGCCGCCGTCCTGGACGTCCGTGACACCAAGGCCCTGGACGAGGCGCTGCGCACCGGGGACGCCGTCGTGTCCTGCATGCCGTTCCACCTCAACCTCGGCGTGGCGGAGGCGGCCGCGAACGCAGGCGTGCACTACTTCGACCTCACCGAGGACGTGCCGACCACCCAGCGCGTCATCGAGCTGGCCGACACCAAGCCCGACGTGCTGCTCGCGCCGCAGTGCGGTCTCGCGCCTGGCCTGATCGGCATCGTCGGGGCCTCGCTCACCCAGGGTCTGGACACTTTGCGCAGCATGGAGCTCAAGGTGGGCGCCCTGCCCCGCCACCCGGCCGGGCTGCTCGGCTACGCCTTCAACTGGTCGGCCGAGGGTGTCGTGAACGAATACCTCAACGACTGCGAGGTGCTCCGCAACGGGGTGCGCCAGACCGTGCCGCCGATGGGCGAGCAGGAGCGCGTCGTCATCGGCGGGATCGAGCTCGAGGCCTGTCTCACCTCCGGCGGGCTCGGGACGATGTGCGAGACGTACGAGGGACGCATGGCGCGGCTGGACTACAAGAGCCTGCGCTACCCCGGTCATTTCGCGCTGATGCGCTTTCTGTTCGACGAGCTGCACCTGCGGGACCGCCGCGAGCTGGTCCAGGGTGTCCTGGTCGACGCCAAGCCCCCGGTCGACGACGACATCGTCTATCTGCACGCCGCTGTCGAGGGCACCAGCTCCGGAGGACCCGGTGACTCCGCGACGCCGGCCGGTCAGATGGTGCGCCGGCAGTACGTCCGCGCCTACCGCCCCCTGGTCGTCGCCGGCCGCGAGTGGCGGGCCATCAGCTGGACCACCGCCGCCTCGGCCTGCGCCGTGGTCGAGCTGGTGGCCGACGGTCGGCTGCCCGGCGCCGGCTTCTTGAAGCAGGAGGACATCGCGCTGGCAGACCTGCTCGACACCCAGAACGGTTCGCACCTCGCCTCCCTCGACGCTCTTCACTAAGGAGCACCATGCTTCCGTCCACAGACACTTTGCGCACTCGTACGCAAGAGCTCCTCGACGCCGTCGGCGCATCGGTGCCCACCGGCCACGACCTGGTCGCCACCTCGCCGGTGACCGGTGGCGAGCTGATGAGCCTCGCGGCCCACACCCCGGTGCAGGTCACCGCCGCGATCGCCGCGGCGCAGGAGGCGTTCCTGCAGTGGCGCACCGTGCCGGGACCGGTGCGTGGCCAGCTGGTCCGCGAGCTGGGCGAGCTGCTGCGCGAGCACAAGGACGCGCTCGGTGAGCTGGTCAGCATCGAGAACGGCAAGATCCTGTCCGAGGGCCTCGGCGAGGTCCAGGAGATGATCGACATCTGCGACCTCGGGCTCGGCCTCTCGCGCCAGCTGTTCGGCCTGCAGATCGCGTCGGAGCGCCCGGGTCACCGGATGATGGAGCAGTGGCACCCGCTGGGGGTCGTCGGCGTCATCAGCGCGTTCAACTTCCCGGTCGCGGTGTGGGCGTGGAACACTGCGCTCGCGCTGGTCTGCGGCGACGCGGTGGTCTGGAAGCCCTCGGAGAAGACGCCGCTGACGGCGCTCGCCTGTCATGCGTTGGCCCAAGAGGCCGTACGACGCGTGGGCGCTCCGCAAGGGCTGGTGCAGCTCGTGCTCGGCGGCGCCGAGGTCGGTGCCGTCCTGGTGAGCAGCCCGGACGTGGCGCTCGTCTCGGCGACCGGCTCCACCCGGATGGGCCGGGCCGTCGCCCCGAAGGTCGCCGAGCGGTTCGGGCGGGTGCTGCTCGAGCTGGGAGGCAACAACGCCGCGATCGTCGCGCCCAGCGCCGACCTCGACCTCGCCGTCCGCGGGATCGTCTTCTCCGCCGCCGGCACCGCCGGCCAACGCTGCACCACGCTGCGCCGGCTGATCGTGCACAGCTCGGTCGTCGACGAGCTGGTCGGCAAGCTCAGCAGCGCGTACGCCTCGCTCCCGGTCGGTTCGCCGCTCGAGGAGGGGACGCTGGTCGGGCCGGTCGTCGACGGTGGCACGCACAGCGCCTATCTGGCGGCGTTGGACGAGGCCCGCGACGACGGCGGCGAGCTGCTCGCCGGTGGTGCCCGGGTGCTCGAGGACGAAGCGCCGGACGCGTTCTACCTGCAGCCAGCGCTCGTACGCATGCCGTCCCAGACGGACGTGGTGAGGCGCGAGACGTTCGCGCCGATCCTCTACGTGCTCACCTACGACGACTTTGCCGACGCCGTCGGGCTGCAGAACGACGTGCCGCAGGGCCTGTCGTCCTCGGTGTTCACCCTGGACGTGCGGGAGGCCGAGACGTTCATGTCGGCGGCCGGTTCGGACTGCGGCATCGCCAACGTGAACATCGGTCCGTCCGGCGCCGAGATCGGCGGGGCCTTCGGCGGCGAGAAGGAGACCGGCGGCGGGCGCGAGTCCGGCTCGGACGCCTGGCGTGCGTACATGCGTCGCGCGACGAACACGGTCAACTACAGCCGTGAGCTGCCGCTCGCCCAGGGCGTCTCCTTCGGATGACAGAGACCACGTCCTGCGGGCCAGGCACGCGATGAGTCTGCCTGCCGGCGCCGACGTCGTCGTGGTCGGCGGTGGCGTGATCGGGACGAGCGCCGCCTTCCACCTGGCCGAGGCCGGCGTCGACGTGCTGCTGCTGGACAGCGGCGCCCTCGGTGCCGGCTCGACCTGCCGCGCGGCAGGCGGCGTGCGGGCGATGTTCTCCGCCGAGGTGAACGTCCGGCTGGGTCAGCGCAGCCTGGACGCCTTCGCCGACTTCGGCGCCCGGCCCGGTCAGGAGATCGATCTCGAGCGACCGGGCTATCTGTTCCTGCTCGACACGGTCGACCAGGTGACGGCGATGACCGAGGCCGTCGCGCTGCAGAACACCTTGGGTGTGCCGAGCCGGATGATCTCGCCGGAACAGGCCCGGGACGTCTCCCCGCTGATCAGCACCGACGGTCTGCTCGCGGCGGCGTTCTCGCCGACCGATGGGCACTGCACCCCGGAGTCCGTCGTGCTCGGCTACGCGAGCGGCGCGCGCCGCCACGGCGCGACGCTGCGACCGCACACCCCGGTGCAGGACGTGCGGGTCCGTGACGGCGAGATCACCGGCGTCGTGACGTCCCTGGGCACGGTGGCGACCAGCACCGTGATCTGCGCGGCCGGTGCCTGGTCCGGGCAGGTCGGCGCGATGGCCGGGGTCGACCTTCCCGTGACACCGCTGCGCCGTCAGATCGTCGTGAGCGAGCCGGTCGTCGTCCCTGCCGGCACGCCGATGACGATCGACTTCTCCACGTCGTTCTACTTCCACCGGGAAGGACCCGGCGTCCTGATGGGGATGAGCGACCCGGACGAGCTGCCAGGGTTCTCGCAGCAGCGCTCGGACTCCTGGCTGCCGCGCCTGTCGGAGGCCGCCGCGCACCGGGCGCCACGGCTCGCCGAGGTGGGGATCAGGACCGGCTGGGCCGGGTTGTACGAGATGACGGCGGACAGCAACGCGCTGATCGGGGAGGCGCCTGACGTGAGCCGGCTGCTCTACGCCACCGGCTTCTCCGGCCACGGGTTCCTCATGGGCCCGGCTGTGGGGGAGGTGCTGCGGGACCTCGTGCTGCGCCGTGAGCCGGTCGTCGACGTGTCCGCGCTGTCGGTGGAGCGGTTCACCGGCGAGCTGCGCCCCGAGCTCAACACCGTCTGACCCGCTTCTCGCCCGTCGGTGATCTTTGGCGCCGAAACGGCGCGAAGATCACCAAGGATGGGGTAGGGGGAGGCTGTGCACCGACGACGACATCAGGACGAGATCCACGACATCGTGACGCCCACGCCGGGCGAAGCAGCACGGGCTGACCTGGCCCTCCGGCGGCGCCGTTACCTGATGCTGATGGGACTCTGCTTCGTGTTGGTGCTTTTTGCTTTCACGGTCCCGGCACCTATGCCGTTGCGGGCCGCGGCAGCCGTCGTCGGCGCGCTGATCCCGCCGTTCGCGTCCATCGTCGGCAACCGCAACCCCTGGCACGGATGAACGTTGGTGATCTGCGCCGCCGGCACGGCGCGAAGATCACCAAGCAAGGTGAGGTGACGCGTCCCACACGCTGGGGGGGCAGACGGTCAAGCCGCCGGTGGTTACGGTCGAAAGGACGTCGAGCATGCTCCGTCCCCACAACCTCCCCGCCCACGGCGCCCAGCGTCGCAACGACAGGACTCGATGAGCTTCTCGGTACGGACGCCCGACCTCAAGCCGATGTTCTCCAGGCAGACGATCCACGACAACTGGCTGGCGGACCCCAAGACCAACCTGCTGAGCGGGCTGGTCGTGGCGCTCGCGCTGATCCCCGAGGCGATCGCGTTCAGCATCATCGCCGGGGTCGACCCCAAGGTCGGGCTCTACGCCTCCTTCACGATCGCGATGATCATCTCCTTCGCGGGTGGTCGCCGAGGGATGATCTCGGCTGCGACCGGGGCGATGGCCCTGGTGGTGGCTCCGCTGGTGCGCGACCACGGGGTGGAATACCTGTTCGCCGCGACGGTGCTGACCGGGTTGCTCCAGATCGTGTTCGGCGTGGCCGGCATCGCACGCCTCATGCGGTTCATCCCGCGCACCGTGATGGTCGGCTTCGTCAACGCGCTGGCGATCCTGATCTTCCTGGCGCAGACCCCGGAGCTGATCGGCAAGCACCCGCGCGTGTGGCTGCTGGCGGCCGGCGCCCTGGTCGTCATCTACGGCCTGCCGCGCCTGTTCAAGGCCGTGCCCGCCCCGCTGGTCGCGATCGTCGGCGTCACCGCGCTCGCCGTCTGGGGCGGCCTGGACGTGCCCACCGTCGGCGACAAGGGTGAGCTGCCGAGCGCGCTGCCGTTCTTCGGGGCGCCCGCGGTGCCACTCACGCTCGAGACGTTGCGCATCATCGCGCCGTACGCGATCGGGCTCACCTTCGTCGGGCTGCTCGAGTCGCTGCTGACCGCCCAGCTGCTCGACGACCTCACCGACACCCGCTCGGACAAGGACCGCGAGGCGCGTGGTCAGGGCATCGCGAACACCGCCACCGGGTTCCTGGGCGGCATGGCCGGCTGCGCGATGATCGGACAGTCGATGATCAACTTCGGTTCGGGCGGCCGGACCCGGCTCTCGACCTTCTCAGCAGGCGGGTTCCTGCTCATCCTCATCCTGGTGCTCGGCCAGGTCGTCGCGCTGATCCCGATGGCTGCGCTGGTGGCCGTCATGATCATGGTGGCGGTCTCCACGTTCGACTGGTCGAGCCTCGCGCCGAGCACGCTGAGGAACACGCCCAGGAGCGAGACGGCGGTCATGCTCGTCACCGTCGTGATCGTCGTGATCACGCACAACCTGGCGTACGGGGTGGTGGCCGGTGTCCTGCTCGCGGCCATCTTCTTCGCCCGTCGGGTCGCGCACGTCGTCGAGGTGACGAGCGTGCTCGACCCCGAGGGGGGCGTACGGATGTATGTGCTCGCCGGTGAGCTGTTCTTCGCCAGCACCAACGAGCTGGTCCACTCCTTCGACTACGCCGACCCGACCCCGCAGGTCGTGATCGATCTGACCGACGCCCACGTCTGGGACAGCTCGGCGGTCGCGACCCTGGACGTGGTGGTGGCCAAGTTTGCCAAGCGGGGCGTCACCGCCCGGGTCGTCGGGCTCAACCCGCACAGCGAGGCCCTGCACAACCGGCTGTCCGGCCGCCTCAACGCTCACGCCTAGACCGTTGGTGATCTTCGGCGCCGGAACGGCGCGAAGATCACCAGGGGCCGAGTCCTGGCCCGTGCTCTGGTGATCTTTGCCGCCGGAACGGCGCAAAGATCACCGACGTACGAGACGTGAGCGGTCACCGACCGCGGGCGCTCGCTCCGGCCGGTTTCTACGGGTGGCACGTCGCGGGGTTCTGCACGCTGCTGGCGGCGGTGACCGCACCCGGTCAGACGGCCGCAGTCTCGGTGCTCATCGACCCGATGATCGACGGGCTCGGCGTCAGCCGGGCAACCCTGGCCACCTGCTACCTGGTCGGCACCCTGACCGGGGCCTCCGCGATGCCGACCGTCGGCCGGGCGCTGGACCGGTTCGGTGCGCGGCGGACCACCGCGGTCATCGGCGTGGTCTTCGCGACGGCGCTGTTCCTGCTGTCCGGGGCCACCGGCGTCGTGCTGCTGACGATCGGTTTCGTGGGGATCCGGCTCGCCGGTCAGGGGGCGCTCGGGCTGGCGGCGTCGACCACGGTGTCCCGTTGGTTCTCGCGCCGCAGGGGGCTGGTGCTCGGGCTGCTTAACGCCGTGAGCGCGGCCGCCATCTCGCTCACGCCGGTCCTGCTGACCGCGTTGCTCCCGTCGCTCGGCTGGCGGCGGGTCTGGGCGGCCGAGGCGGTCGTGGTGCTGGCGGTCGTCGTCCCGGTCGCGCTGCTCGGCCTGCGGGACCTGCCGTCGGACCTGGGTCAGACCCCCGACGGCGACCACCGGGTCGTCCGGGCGACCGAGCCGACGCTCGAGCGGGGTGTGAGCCGGGGCCAGGCCGTGCGTACGCCGTTCTTCTGGGTCGTCGCCGCAGCCTCGGCCGCTAGCGGGATGCTCGCGACCGCGGTCGCGTTCCACCAGATCGACCTGCTCGGTGAGCGCGGCTTCTCCGGCGCGCAGGCCGCCGCGAACTTCGTGCCGCAGACCGTTGCGGGGCTGCTCGGCGCGCTGCTGGTCGGTGCGGTCGTCGACCGGGCCCGCCCGGGCGTGGTCCTCGCGGGTCCCATGCTGCTGCTCGCTGGCGGGCTCGTCTCGGCGGTGTTCGTGGCGCCAGGCTGGTCCGGGATCGGCTTCGGCGTGGTGCTCGGGGTGGCGGGGGGATCGGTGCGTACGGCCGAGGCAGCGATCCTGCCCGCAGCCTTCGGCACGCTGCACCTCGGGGCGATACGTGGTTTGGTCACCGCGGTCGCGGTCGGCTCGACCGCCTTTGGGCCGGTCCTGTTCGCGGTCGTGCGGGAGGCCTCCGGAAGCTATGCGCCCGCGCTGCTCGGTGGCGCCGTCCTGCCGCTCCTGGTCGCCGTGGCGGCTCTCGTCGTGCGCCCCCCGAGCCTGGATGGCCAGGTTGCGCGCGTGAGGCGCCCCCGCTAGGCAGCGACCGGCACCGCGTCCTGCTCGTCCGGCACGTCGTCCTTGCCGGCGTTGATGACCGTGACCGCGACGACAAGCGCTGCGGCCAGCAGCACTGCGCCCCAGAAGAAGGCCACGTGATAGCCCGAGATGAGGGCGTCCGCCGTGACCTGGCGATCGTCGCCGCCTGAGCCCAGGTTGGTGGTCAGATAGCCGGTCACCGCACCCGCGTAAAGGGTGTTGAGAAGTGCCGTCCCGAGCGACCCGCCGACCTGCTGGGAGGTGTTGAGCAGGGCGCTGGCCACGCCCGCGTCGTCCGGCTCGACCCCGACGAGGGCTGTGCTGGAGGCTGGGATGAAGACTCCGGCGAGCCCGACGCTGAGCAGGACGATGGCCGGCAGCACGAACTCCCAGTAGGGCGTCTGCTCGTCGATCTGCGTGAGCAGCAGCATCCCGCTCACCGCGAGCACCAGGCCGACGATCATCAATGGCTTCGGGCCGGTCCGTGGCAGCAGCTGCGAGACCACGCCGGCCGAGACGATGATGCCGGCGCTGAACGGCAGGAAGGCGAACCCGGACCTCAGTGGGCTGTAGCCGAGCGAGGCCTGGAAGTAGTAGGTCAGGAACAGGAACATCGCGAACAGCCCCGCGCCTACCAGCAGGAACACCAGGTAGGAGCCACCCCGGTTGCGGTCCAGCGCGACGCGCAGGGGGAGCAGCGGGTGCGAGGTGCGGCGCTCCCAGAGCACGAAGGCGACCAGCAGCACGACTGCGGCTCCGAGGAAAGTCAGGGTCGAGGGGGCGAGCCAGCCCTGCACGGCCGTGCTGTTGCCCGGGTCCTTCTCCTTCGCGGCTTCGGTGAAGCCGTAGACCAGCGAGGTGAGCCCGCCGGTCACGAGCAGGGCGCCGGGGATGTCGTAGCGGTGCTCGCCGGAGGCTTTGCTCTCCTGGACGACGAACCAGGCGGCGACCGCAGCACCCACCGCGATCGGGAAGTTGACGCCGAGGCACCAGCGCCACGAGGTGTATTCGGTGAGCACGCCGCCCAGGACCAGCCCGAGTGCGGCACCGCCCCCGGAGATTGCTCCGAAGACGCCGAAGGCCCTGGCTCGCTCCTTGGGCTCGGTGAACGTCACGGTGATCAGCGACAGCGCTGCCGGGGCCAGCAGGGCTGCGAACCCGCCCTGCAGCGCGCGGGCGACGAACAGCAGCTCGGCGCTGCCGGCGACCCCGCCGAGACCAGAGGCGACCGCGAACCCGAGGAGCCCGATGATCAGGCTGCGCTTGCGGCCGACGAAGTCCGCGATCCGGCCGCCGAGCAGCAGCAGGCCGCCGAACGCGAGGGTGTAGGCGGTGACGACCCACTGCCGGTCGGCGTCGCTGATCCCGAGGTCGCGCTGGGCGGACGGCAGCGCGATGTTCACGATCGTCGCGTCGAGCACGATCATGAGCTGCGAGACGGCGATGACGCCGAGGGCCAGCCAGCGCCGTGGGTCAGGTTCTCCGGCCGCCTTCGTGGCGGCGGGGAAGGGCTGCAGGTCAGGCACGGAGGGCTCCTCGGTTCGGCATGGACCGCACATCAGAACCTGCCGGCACCACGGGGTGTTCCGACCAGACAGACCCGAGCGGGGTGTCTCCGAACACACCACCGACCCGACCCGACGGGTGGCGCAATCGTTATGTGACGCAGGCCACCCTGGCCCTTATGGTGGCGTGGTTGTTGCGCCACCTGCCATGTCGTCACCACCGGGATCGGTCCACGTGAAGCATCGCCTGCCCGTCCTGCTCGCACCGGCTGCTGCCGCCGCTATGGCCCTCGCGACGCTGTCGCCCGCCACCGCCGCCGCCGTGGATCCGACTCCTTCCCGGGTGAGCCTGATGGGCTCGCTGATGTCGGAGCTGGGCTGTCCTGTCGACTGGGACGAGAGCTGCGGGTTCACCGACCTCACCCGCGGCCCCGGCGGGGTCTGGAGCCTGACCGGGACGGTACCGGCGGGGGCGTACGAGCTGAAGGTCCGGCTGAACGGGTCCTGGGACGTCAACTACGGCGCGGGCGGCGCGCAGGACGGTGCCAACGTCCCGCTGGTGCTCGCCGCGCCGGCCCGGCTGGCGTTCACGTGGGACGAGACCAGCCACCGGATCGGGGTGGCCCCGGCCGACCCCGCGGGCGGGCTGACGTCAGAGGATCGTGCGCTGGCCGGCAACAGCCTGCGCAAGGACCTGACGAAGGAGCAGTTCTACTTCGTCATGGCCGACCGGTTCAACGACGGCAACCCGGCCAACAACACCGGTGGCTTCGGCGGCGGCAAGCTGCAGAACGGCTACGACCCCAGCGACAAGGCGTTCTTCCACGGCGGTGACCTCAAGGGGATCATCGACAAGCTGGACTACATCCAGGGCCTCGGGACGACCGCGATCTGGATGACGCCGTCCTTCAAGAACAAGCCGGTGCAGGGCGCGGGCGGCAGCGAGTCGGCCGGCTATCACGGCTACTGGGTCACCGACTTCACGCAGATCGACCCGCACCTGGGCACCAACGCCGAGCTCAAGCAGCTGATCGACCTGGCGCACGCCCGCGGCATCAAGGTCTTCTTCGACATCATCACCAACCACACTGCGGACGTCCTGGACTACGACCCTTCGGCCTACACCGGTCCGGCCGACAACGAGTCGGTGCCCTATGTGAGCAAAGCCGAGGCGCCTTACCTGGATGCTGCCGGCACGCCGTTCGACGACCGCGACTTCACGATGGGGGACACGTTCCCGAGCGTGGGACCGGGCACCTTCCCGTACGCGACGAAGGCCAAGCCCGGCGAAGAGGACGTCAAGGTCCCGGCCTGGCTGAACGACCCGCGCAACTATCACAACCGGGGAACCTCGACCTTTGCCGGCGAGGACGGCGAGTACGGCGACTTCCCCGGCGGCGACCGCCAGGCGCTGGACGACCTCTGGACCGAGCGGCCCGAGGTCGTCAAGGGAATGATCGACGTCTACTCGACCTGGGTGCGTGAGGCCGGCGTCGACGGGTTCCGGATCGACACCGTGAAGAACGTCGATCTCGACTTCTGGAAGCGGTTCGGTCCGGCGCTGCAGAGCTATGCGGCGTCGGTCGGCAACGACGACTTCTTCATGTTCGGCGAGGTGTATGACGCCGACCCGCGCGTCATGAGCCGCTACACGACCGCCGGCAAGCTGCAGGCGACCGTCGACTTCGGGTTCCAGGGCAGCGGCAGCAACTTCGCCAAGGGCCGGCCCACCACGGAGCTGCGCGACTTCTTCGCGGCTGACGACTACTACACCGACGGCGACTCCAACGTCTACTCGGCGCCGACCTTCCTCGGCAACCACGACATGGGCCGGATCGGCATGTTCTTGTCGCAGGACGGCGCAAAGGGCGACGAGCTGCTGAAGCGCGACCAGCTGGCGCACGAGCTGATGTATCTCGTCCGGGGCCAGCCGGTCGTCTACTACGGCGACGAGCAGGGCTTCGTCGGTGACGGTGGTGACCAGGACGCCCGCGAGGACATGTTCGCGAGCAAGGTTGCGACCTACAACGACAACACCCTGATCGGCACGAAGGCGACGACGGCGCAGGCCAACTTCGACACCGCGCACCCGATGTATCGCACGATCGCTTCGCTGTCGGCGCTCCGCAAGGCGCACCCGGCGCTCGCCGACGGTGCGCAGGTCCACCGTTACGCCAGCGACCAGGCCGGCATCTACGCGTTCAGCCGCATGGACCCGACGCAGCGGGTGGAGTACGTCGTCGCGACGAACAACGCGACGACCGCCAAGACGGCCACCTTCCCGACAGCCCAGCCGGGCGGCGCGGGCTTCACCCACGTCTGGCCGTTGACCGGCCGGCGGTTCGTGAAGTCCCGGACCGCGCCGGACGGGCAGCTGCGGGTCACGGTCCCGCCGCTGTCCAGCGTCGTGCTCAAGGCGGACGCTGCGCTGCCCGCACCGACCTCCGCGCCCACTGCCACCTTCACGACCCCGGTCGACGGGGGCACGGTCGGCGGACGCGCAGAGATCGGGGTGAGGCTGCCCGCCGGCTCGCTCGCCGAGGTGACGTTCCTGTCCCGTCCGGTCGGGACCTCGTCGTGGGCCGTGCTGGGCACCGACGACAACGCGCCCTACCGCGTCTTCGACGACGTGACCGGTCGTCCTGCCGGCACGCTGCTGGAATATCGCGCTGTCGTGCGCGCTGGTGACCAGCTCTCGGTGACGACCACCTCCGCGAGCGTCGGGGCCCCGTCCGGACCTGCCGCCGACGCAGGTGCCGCGGTGCCGCCGAAGGCTACGGTCCAGCCCGAGCGCGTCACCGTGCCCGGCAGCCACGGAGCTGAGATCGGCTGCGCCGACGACATCACCGGCGCGGGCGGCGACTGGGAGCCCGGCTGCACGCAGGCCGGGCTGACCCTGGACCCCGCCGACGGGATCTGGAAGGCGACGCTGGACGTGCCCGCCGGCTCGTACGAGTTCAAAGCGGCCCTGAACGGCACCTGGGAGGTCAACTACGGCCAGGGCGGCGCGCTGAACGGCAGCAACATCGCCTACACCACCCAGGGTGGTCCGTTGCAGTTCCTCTACGACCCGCGCACCAAGGTCGTGAGCAACACCGCGATCGCGCCGGTCGTCACCGCGGTCGGCGACTTCCAAAAAGCGCTGGGTTGCGCAAACAACGACGACCCGAGCTGCCTGGTGACCTGGCTGCAGGACGGGGACGGTGACGGCGTCGCGGCGCTATCGATCAGCGGGGTGCCGGCCGGCGACCACACGGTGCGCGCCTCGACCGGCGGCAAGGCGGGCGCCCCGGTCAGCTTCACCGTCCCGTCCGACGGCCTGGTCGTGACGTTCGCGTACGACACCACCACCAAGGCCCTTTCGGCGACGTCCGGACGACCGGGCGCGAACCCTGACCTCGGCTCCTCCCGGGCACGCCAGGTCTCCGCGCAGCGGGTCGACTGGGACGTGCAGGACGACGTGGCGGCCTCCCTCACCTACCGGTTGCACTGGGGGCCGAAGGACGCGCTGGCCGTCGACAGCGAGGGGCTCGGGGGCCGTTCGATCCCGTTGATCCGGGTGCCGGACGCCCGGCTGCCGCTGTTCAAGGTGTCGGCCGGCGCCGACGTGCTGCTGGTCGACGACCGCTACCGCCCCGAGCTGGCCCGGATCGCCTCGGCCGGTCAGGTCGCGGTCGCGGCGTACGACCGGCTCGGTCGGCTCGTCGACGCGACCGCGCTGCAGACCGGGGGCAGTTGAGGCTCAGCCCGACAGGGCTCGGGTGACGCTGACGCGTTGCTGCTGTCCCCTGGAGAGCCGATCCGGTTCGTCCTCCGGCAGAGCAACCTGCTGGCTTCGCTCATCGCGCTCGACCAGCTGACGCTCGCCGCGATCGGCGTGGCAGCGATCGCAAGGCCGTCACCAGCCGCGCCATGGGACTGCTGGACCGGGTCAACCTGGCCGACAAGGCGTGGCGCCGGCCGCGGGTGCACACGAAGTTGGTCTCGGGCCCGGGCGGCGAGGTCGGCGATCTGGTGGCCGTCAATCTCGACGCGGCCGGATTCCCGGGGGCCGCGCGCGCCGGCGCCGGCGCGCAGGCTGACGTGCCGGACCAGCACGGTCCGGTGACGGCGCAGCGTGGCGGCTCTGGAGAACTCGGCTGTCCTGCTTACCGTGGCGAGGCTCCTCACGGAGTAGCCGAGACCGGCTGCTCCGAGGCATGCGTCGCCGACCTGCAGGTCAGCGGCGCCGACCGCGTTTCAGTGTTTTGAGGTCAGGCTGGACGAATGCTCAGCTTCATGATCGGGTACTGCCACGACGGGCAGGGCATCGTGGGCCCGCTCAACTTCTCAGAGGAGCATCCGTGGTCGAGCCGAGGCAGTGGACCTATCCGGGTCTGAACGGAAGCCTGTCTGCCCGATGCTGGGCTGACGACAATCGCCCGCCGCACTACCTCGTGGTGCTGGCGCACGGTTATGGCGAGCACGCAGGGCGCTACCAATACGTAGCTGAGCGCCTGGCAGCAGACGGAGCTGCCGTGTACGCGGTGGATCACCAGGGGCACGGGCTCAGCGAGGGCGAACGGGCTCTGGTCCTCGATTTCGAGCAGGTGGTGTCCGATCTTCACGCCCTCGACGTGCAGGCTCGCGCCGATCTTCCGGGGCTGCCGGTCGTTCTTGTGGGCCATTCCATGGGAGGGCTCATCGCAGCCCGGTACGCCCAGCGTTACGGCGACACCCTCACCGCCGTAGTGCTTTCCGGCCCCCTGATCGGAGCGTGGGAGGCCGGTCCGGCGATGCTGAGCATGGACGAGATCCCGAACGTGCCTCTGGACATCAGCACCCTGTCGCGTGATCCCGCGGTGGGTGAGGCGTACACAGTTGACCCACTCGTCTGGCACGGAAGTTTTAAGCGCCCGATGCTGGAGGCGATGGCACGGGGTGTGCAGGCCGTTCATGACGGGCCTTCTTTGGGTGCGCTCCCGCTGCTCTACCTGCACGGGGAGCAGGACGCGCTCGTCCCGATGGTCGGCAGCCAGGTCGGCATCGCTCGTCTAAGGGGCAGCGTTCTTGAGACGCTCGTCTATCCCGGCGCAAAGCACGAAATCTTCAACGAGACCAACCGTGACGAGGTGTTGAGCGACGTGGTCGCGTTCGTGACGCGGACCCTGGCAGGGGGCTGACCGTGCCCCGCGGCCTCAGCTCGTCCTGCTGCCGCCGGCCGGCCCCCGGCTGACCATGGACGTCAGGCGCACCCGGTCGCTACGCACCCAGACCTCTGAGAGCTCGATGGGCCGCCCGTCGTCGAGGTAGGTGACCTGCTCGAAGTACTGCAGCGGGGTACCCGTGACAACCTCCAGGCGCTCCGCCATCTCTGGGTCGGCTGCTCGAGCAGCAAACGTGCGTCGTCCGGCGGCGATACGCAAGCCCGCCAGGTGCTCGATAAACTCATAGAACGACAAGTTGCCGGGTTCCACGTCATCGACCCACGGGCACAGGTCCTGCCGAACGTAATTCACGAAAAAGGCGACGGGCGTCTCCTCGATCGTCCGTAGCCGTTCTAGCCGCGTCAGCAGGCCAGGGCTGCCAGGTGGCAGTTCCAGCAGGCTCGACATCCGGGGTGAGGCCGGCACCGTCTCCTGGACGAGGACGATCGTCGGTGCGGCGATCCCTTGGCTGACCATCGACTCGGCCAACGACAGCATGTCCTGGTCCAGGGTTCCTGCGAGCCCGCCAGAGCGAACGAAGGTCCCGCGGCCCTGCACCTTGACCAGGAGGCCCTCGTCGACCAGCGCACGGACGGCTTTGCGTACTGTCCCCCGAGCGACTCCCAGTTCCCGCGCGAGATCAAGCTCCGGCAGCAAGCGATGGTGCGGGGGCCAGGTGCGCGCACCGATGAGCTCTCTCATACGGTCGGAGATCTGCACATGCAGCGGGGAGGGCGCGTCGCGCTGCACCCCGCGAACTGACGGGTCTGCGGGGGTGAAGGTCTCGTGAAGGCTTGTGGTGAGCGGCGACTCAGTCCTCCTCTGGACCATCGGTCACCCCTAGGTAGGAATCCGACAGGCGGACACCGGCCAGCAGATCAGCAACCTTCCCGGCGTCGCGCACCTCGCCGTGGGCCAGGACGTAGGCGTCAGCGCACAGGGTCGACACCAAGGACACGTTCTGCTCCACCAGCAGCACGGCAGTGCCGTCCTCAGTGATGGCCGCGAGGATCTTTCGGATCTCCTCGATGGCGACGGGAGAGAGTCCGCTCGACGGTTCGTCCAGCAGCAGCAGGCGGGGCGCGGACATGAGTGCCCTGGCTACCGCCACGATCTGCTGCTGCCCGCCGCTCAGCCGCCCTGCCAGCTCGTTGCGCCGCTCGTGACAGAACGGGAACCTCTCGTAGGTCTTGAGGAGCCGCGACCGTTCGGTGCGCCGGCCGCGCCCATAGGCGCCCAGCAGCAAGTTGTCCTGCACCGTCATGTTCGGGAACAGTCGCCGCCCCTCGGGGCACAGCGAGATGCCTGCCCGGACAAGCTGCACGGTGGACATCGTGCTGACGTCCTGTCCGTCGAGCACGATCCGTCCGGACACCCGCTCCACCCGGCCGAGGATGCCCAGCAGGGTGGTGGTCTTACCTGCGCCGTTGGCCCCGAGCACGCCCGTCACCTGCCCGGGGGAGACCTCCAGGCTCACATCACGCACCGCTGTCGTCGTCCCGAACCGGACTGTCAGGTTTTCGATCGAGAGCAGGCTCATGCCTTGTCCGAACCGAGGTAGGAGGCGATGACGGACTTGTCCGCGCGGATCTCGGCGGGAGTGCCGCTTGCCAGCACGGACCCGGAGGCCATCACCATGACGGTGTCGGCGACCGGCATGAGGAAGTGCATGTTGTGGTCGACCACGACGACCCCTGTGGCGAGCTGTTCGCGCACCCGTCGCACGGCGCGCCCCAACGTGTCGGCCTCGGCCTGGTCCATGCCGACCGCGGGCTCGTCGAGCAGCAGGACGCGAGGGCTCGTGGCCAGCGCCGCCGCGATCATCGACAGTCGCTGCTGTGCCCCGGTGAAGGTGCCGCAGCGGGCGTGGAGCACGTCGCCCAGACCGAGCAGGTCCGCGATCTCCGAGGGCTCCGTCGCGCTTCGTTCCTGTGGACGGCGTTCTCCCACGGCGAGACGAAGTGCCTCCAGCAAGGTCCACGTCGGGAACAGCCGGGTGGTCTGAAAAGTCCGAGCCACCCCGGCCCGGACGAAGCGATGGGTTGCTTTGCCCTTGGGGACGGCACCGTCGATGAGCACCGTCCCTCCGGTGGGCTCCACGGTGCCGCTCAGAAGGCTCAGCAAGGTGGTCTTCCCGGAACCGTTCGGACCGATCAGTCCCAGGATGGTGGCCGGTTCCAACGTCAACGACACGTCGTCGACGGCACGGACCCCGCCGAACTTCTTGACGAGACCGCGAGCTTCCAGCAAGGCAGTCATGAGATCACCACAGGCCGGTGTGCCTGGTCCGGTGACCCGGACGCACCGGGTGGTTGCGGTCTTGACGGTCGAAACCGCTCGAACACGAGAGACAGGCCCCCGATGATCCCGCCTGGCAGCAGGAGCGTCACGACGATGAAGATGATTCCCACGGCGATCTGGCTGGTGCCCGGTCCTACGTTGATCAGCTGCGGCAGGCCGATCACGATGAAGCTGCCGACGAGCGGGGCGAGCAGCCGGCCGTACCCACCTAAGCCGATGGCGACGAACATGAGGAAGCTCTGACCGAAGGTGAACTGGCTCGGAGCGATGACCCCGTTGTACTGCGCCAGCAGAACCCCTGCCCAAGCGCCGAAAGTGGCGGAGAGGGTGAGGGCCAGCAGCTTGGTGCGGGCCGTCGGGACTCCCAGGTGCTCGGCCAAGTCCTCGTCCTCGCGGATGCTGAGCAAGCGGGCCCCGAGCCTCATGCGGGAGATGACGTAGAACAGAACGAAGCCGATAGACATCGACGCCGCCAGGAGCCTCAGCGTCGTGCTGGGGGCGAAGCCCAGGTCGACGGGTCGACCGTTCGGACCGCCGGTCAGGTCGATGGCGTTGTTGAGCACCAGGGTGATGACGGCGCCGAAGAATAGCGTGCCGATCGCGAAATACTGCCCACGGGTCCGGGCGAAGACCAGCCCGACGACCAACCCCGCTGCGGTGACGGCGGCAACGGCGACCACGGCCGCCAGGACCATGGGCATCCCCTTGTTCAAGGCGATCGTGGAGATGTAGGCGCCGCCCCCGTAGAACGAGGCCTGAGCCAGGCTCGGGTAGCCGCCCAGTCCCTGGACGATGTTGAGGCCGGTCACAGAAACGGTCCACAGCACGACCAGCAGGCACGCCTGCCCCTGCTGTCCCTGCAGGTTCGTCAAGAGCAGGTAGGCCACGACGCCGAGCGCGAAGATGCCGAGCATGGCGGCGGTGTGACGGACAAGCGGTCGGGCGAGCAACGAGGTGCCGGCCGGACGACGCGTGGGCGCGACTGTCGTGCTTGTCATGCGACCCGCCTGCCCGCGCTGCTGAGCAGCCCGGCAGGCCGGAGCACCAGGATGATCACGAGAGCCACGAACCCGAACGCGCTCTGGTAGGAGGCACTGATGTACGCCGAGCCCAGGCTCTCGACCAGCCCGAGCAGCAGACCTCCGGCGACCGCGCCGAGCACGCTCCCCAAGCCGCCGAGGATCACGACGACGAAGGCGCTGAGCAGGATCTCGTCGGCCATGTAGGGAGAGACCTGAAATGTTGGCGCGTAAGCCACCGCAGCCACACCTCCGAGCAGGCCGGCGATGAGAAAGGCCAGCGTGAACTGGCGCTGCATCGGGATACCCATCATGGCGGCCGCCTCGCGGTCCTGGGCTACGGCCCGGACCGCACGCCCGAGCGCGGTGCGAGACAGCAGCAGGCTCAGGAAGATCAGGGCCACCGCGGCCAACACGATGAGCGCAACTTTCACGCCGGACAGCGTGACCCCACCCACGCGCAGGATGGCCTGGCTGTAGGGGACGTCGAGCGCCTTGCCCTCGCCGCCGTAGATCCGTAGAGCAGTGTTCTGCAGGATCAGCAGCAGCCCGAGAGCGATGGCGGGCGCCGCCGCTGGATTGTCCCGGACCCACCTGTAGGCAAGCAGCTCCGTGAGCACGGACAGGACGCCTCCGGTCACGATGCCCGCAGCAGCAGCGAGCACGAACGGAGCGCCGTGCTGACCCGCCGAGAACGTGACGTAGGCCGAGAGCGCGATGATCCCGGAGTGCGCGAAGTTGGGGACTTCCATGACCCCGTAGATCAGGGTGAGACCGACGGCGACCACGGCGAACAGCGACCCGAGGAAGATTCCGTTGACGATGACCTGGCCCATCGGAAGCTCAGCCGAGCGCGGCGCAGGCGCCGTCCTTGTACTTGACGTCTATGACCTTGCCGTCCTTCGTGTCGAAAGTCATGGCGCTCGCCAGGGTCTTCTGGTCCGGGCACCACTGGGTGATCTCTGACGGGGTCCGCGCGTCACGGTCGGTGAACAGCAGGCCATCCTTGCCTGGCACCCAGCCGCTGATGGTCCCCTCGGGAACGTTCATCTTGGGAAGCGCCTGGAAGATCTTCTCGCTGTCCGTGGTGCTTCCGGCGTCGCTCATGGCCGCCGCGACGATGAACGGGAAGTCGTAGGCCCACATCGTCAGGTCCTGCGGGTACTCGTTCCAACGTTCCTGGTAGGCCTTCGCGAAGGCCTGCGTGGCCGCCTGCGGCGACGTCCCCGGCAAGGTTCCAGCGCAGTCGTAGTTGTCTTTCATCACATCGTTGTAGGTGTCGCCGATGATGGCTTCTGCCTGGTCTGGATTCACGCCGCTGCTGTGCAGGACCGGGCCCATGTAGCCCGCCTGGCGCAGCTGCTTGAGCACAGGAAGAATGACCGCGGTCACGCTGCTCAGGTAGATCGCGTCGGGCTTGCTCGCGGTTGCCTGCGCGATCGCGTTGCCGTAGTCGGTAGCCCCCAGCGGGTATTCGGCGACGGCTCCCACATCGACCCCCTGGTCCTTCGCAGCCGCGGTCACCAGCTGAGTCAGGCCCTCGGCGTAGGGCTCACCCGTCGCGGTGATGACCGAGATCGACTTTGCCGACAGCTTTTCCTTGGCGTACGTGACACATCCGGGCACATAGGTGGGGGAGTCCCCACGGATGAGGAACAGGTGGGGGTCGAAG
The DNA here is from genome assembly GCA_038236005.1 of Mycobacteriales bacterium. Classification (GTDB taxonomy): domain Bacteria; phylum Actinomycetota; class Actinomycetes; order Mycobacteriales; family SCTD01; genus CANKBT01. Next base: position 25,638 of record JBBSTI010000015.1, read on the forward strand.
TCCAGGATGCTCGGATAGCCGCTGTCCAGGATGTTGATCATCGGGATCGGGGACCGCTTGAGCAGCGGCGCGTAGGTCGCGGACCCGAGGCCGAAGCCGATAAGGGGCAGCTTGTCGGACTGCGTCATCTGACGAAACGCGGTCACACCGCTCGTGGCGGCGTCGGACTTGTCGTCCGTCACGGTGACGTCGAGGGTGTACTTCTTCCCGTCGACGGTGAACCCGTCCTTGTTGAGGGCCTCGAGCCCCATGGTGATCGCCTTCTGCTCAGGTGGACCGAGGGTCGAGTAAACGCCGGACAGCGACAGAATGGCTCCCACCTTGGCCACGCCGACCTCGCCTCCGGCCGCGCTGCTGGGTGCCCCCGTCGCTGGCGTGTCGCCCCCTCCGGAGCCGCCGCAGGCGGCCGTTGCCATCAGAGCCCCCGTGGCGATGATGACGGTGAGTCGGGGAGTCTTCATGGTTCCTCCGGTTTGTCGGGGCCTGTGTGACGCAGACCATAGACCTCTACTTGTCCATGCGCAATCAAGGATGTCCATGGACGTCCATAAGATCAAGAACCTGGCCTGTGCGTTGGCCACCAACCCACCGGACCCACTGGAGCAGATCCGATCAGGCGGGTCGGTGCCCCGCGTTCACGCGCCGGGTGTCCGGTGCGGCAAGCCGCGCAGCATCAGCTGCGTGATCGTTGGGCTCCGTCTGCGACAGCCGCTCTGCCTCGACCCGGGCTGCGTAGTCGGCGACCTCAGCCGCGATCTGGGCCTCGTCCCAGCCGAGCACGCCGGCGACGGCACGAGCGACGGACGGAGCGCTCTCGACACCTCGGTGCGTGGTCTCGATCGAGATCCTCGTACGCCTGGCCAGCAGGTCATCCAGGTGCAGAGCGGCCTCGTGGGTCGCCGCCCACACCATCTCGACCATGAGATAGCCGCCAGCCCCGGGCACGGGTTCGAGCAGGGAGGGGTCGTCGGCGGCCAGCTTGAGCACCTCGGGTGCCTGCGACCCGAAGCGGTTCAGCAGGTGCTCGGCCCGCCAGGGCGGCACTCCCCATCGTGCGGCGAGGCTGCTCACCTGGTTGACCAGCGCGTGATACCCGACGGCACCGAGCAGGGGGATGTTCTCCGTGACGCTGGGGGGTAACGCCCGGTCCAGGTCCTGAGCCAGGGCATCGACCGCGTCGACAGCCATCACCCGATAGGTCGTGTACTTGCCGCCGGCGACCGACACCATGCCGGGGCAGGGACGGGACACCACGTGCTCCCGGGACAGCTGGCTGGTGTCCTCGCTCTCGCCGGCCAGCAACGGTCGCAGCCCGGCGTACACCCCCGTGATGTCCCCTCGACCGAGCGGTACGGCGAGCACCTCGTTCACGTGGTCGAGGAGATAGTCGATGTCGGCCGAGCTGGCCGCCGGGTGCGCCTTGTCGAGCTTCCAGTCGGTGTCGGTCGTGCCGATGATCCAGTGACCGCCCCACGGGATGACGAACAGCACGGAGCTCTCGGTCCGCAGGATCAGACCGGTCTCGCCGTTGATACGGTCGCGTGGAACCACGATGTGGACACCCTTGCTGGCCCTGACGTGGAACCTGCCCCGACCGCCGACCAGGGTCTGCAGGTCGTCGGTCCAGACGCCCGTGGCGTTGACGACCACGGAGCACCGAACCTGCACCTCGTTCCCGGTCTCAACGTCACGCACCCGGGCCCCGACCACCCGGTCGCCCGCGCGGTCGAAGCTCACGACCTCGGCGGAGTTCAGCACTGTGGCCCCGTACTCGGCCGCGGTGCGGACGACCGTCAGCGTGTGCCGGGCGTCGTCGGCCTGCGCGTCGAAATAGCGGACTGCGCCCACCAGTGCGTCGCGCTTCAGGCCGGGGAACAGCTGGCGAGCACGAGTGCGCGTCAGGTGCTTCTGTGCCGGCATCGGTTGGCTCAGCGACCCCACGCGAGCCAGGACGTCGTACAGAGCCAGGCCAGCCGTGACGTAGGGACGCTCCCAGAACCGGTGCCGGAGCGGATAGAGAAAGGGAAGCGGCTTGACCAGGTGAGGCGCCAAGCGGTTTACCGCCAGGTCCCTCTCATGGAGCGCTTCACGAACCAGCCCGACGTCGAGCTGCTCGAGGTAGCGGAGCCCTCCGTGGAACAGCTTGGAGCTCCGGGAGGAGGTGCCGCTGGCAAAGTCCCGCGCCTCGACCAGCGCGGTTCTCAGCCCGCGGGTCGCCGCGTCGAGAGCGACTCCCCCACCGGTAACCCCGCCGCCGACCACCAGGACGTCGAAATGTTCCTGCCGCAGGCGATCCCAGTCCTGCGCTCGTTGTTGGAGGCTGAGCGCGGGTCCTGGGTGCATGAGCAGAACATAGACACCAGCGCTCCGGTCGGCCCGTCGTCCAAGACCTCCGACTGCGGTCTTGGTTGAATGGGCCGGTGACCGGGGAGCAGAAAGATTTCGAGGCCGCGGCGCGCGCCGTGCTGCCGGAGCACGTCGCGGCCTACTACGGGGTGTCGGCCGGCTCCGGGGCGGGTGAGCCGGAGGGCCGGGCCGACTGGGCCGCGATCCGCTTCCGACCCCGGGTGCTGCGCGACGTCAGCCAGATCGACACCGCGACCACCGTGCTGGGGACGCACGTGCGTACGCCGGTGATGGTCGCCCCGATGGCCCAGCAGCTGGGCGCGCACCCCGAGGGCGAGGTCGCGACGGGGCGTGCGGCAGCGGCCACCGGCTCGCTGCTCGGGGTGTCGACCCATACGCCCGTGCGGTTCGAGGACATCTCGGCCACCGGGGTTGCCTGGTGGTTCCAGGTCTACGTCATGCGCGACCGATCGGTGACCGAGCTGCTCGTCCGCCGGGCCGTGGCGGCCGGGGCCCGGGCTCTGGTGCTGACCCTGGACATGAACGCGCTGCTGCCCGTGACGGTGAACCCGCGGAACTGGCCCGAGGGGACCGCGAAGACGCGGCTCGCCAACCTCACCGCCGAGGAGCTGGCTGTGGCCGGGCCGGACGGGATCGGCACGGACGGATCGGTCGGGCCCGAGATCATCGGCTGGTTGCGCGACCTGAGCGGCCTGCCGGTGGTCGTCAAAGGACTGCTGCGGGCCGACGACGCCCACCGCTGCGTCGAGGCCGGCGCTGACGGGGTCGTCGTCTCGACCCACGGCGGACGACGGATGGGGCCGTCGACGAGCGCAGCCCGGGCGTTGCCCGAGATCGTGGCCGCCGTCGACGGTCGGGCGGAGGTCTACGTGGACTCCGGCCTGCGTTCGGGGGAGCACGTCGCTGCCGCTCTGGCGATGGGTGCCCGAGCCGTCTTCGTCGGCCGACCGGCACTGTGGGCGCTGGCCGGCGCTGGGCAGACCGGGGTGGCGCAGGTGATCGGAGGGCTCACCTCCGAGCTCGCCCTGAGCATGCAGCAGCTCGGCGCACCGACGGTCGCCGACCTCACCCCGGACCTGATCGCGGGACGGGGCTCGGTCTAGAGCCCAGGGACACGACGAAGGCCCGACCCTTCCGGGCCGGGCCTTCGACAGACGTGCTGGGGTCAGCGGCCGTCGGCCGAACGGTCCTCGACGCCCTCGGTGTCGATGACCTCCTTGCGCACCTCGCCGCGCACGGTCTCTTCCTCGGTGACCGTCTCGGTGTCCAGGCTCACGCGCTCGACCGGACGGCTCTCGGTGGTGACCACCGGAACTTCCTCGGTCAGCGTGACGGACGCTTCGTCGTCGGTCAGCTCGGTGCCCGCAGCGGACGCGTCGGCATCGGTGATCGGCTCGCGCACCACCCGCACCTCCTCGCGGGTGACCGGGACGGTGACCTGCTGCTGCTCGGTCACGACGTGCTTCGCCAGGCGGGCCCGGCCGGTCTCCCGCTTCTGGACATCGACATCCAGCGTCTCCTCAGAGCGGGTCATGGACGCGTCGTCGCCGTCGCGCAGCGGGGTGTCCGTCGCAGGACGGGCGTCGGCGTCGACCGTCCTCTCCGTACCGGTGACAGGTCCGGTCGTCGGGCCGGTGGCGGCACCTGCGGCGACCCCGCCGCTCGCGAGGTTGTAGTGCGAGTAGAGGCGGTCCTCCTCGTCGGCGGTCAGCTCCTCGTCGGTGTCGACGTGGGGAGCGTCCTTGACCTGGTCCTTGGTGTAGGGCACGACCAGGTCGTCACCATCGATGCTGGCGTCGGCGACGGGCACGAAGCTGGCCTTGGTGCCGAACATCCCGGTCGACACCGTGATGAACGTCGGATGCGCATCTTCGGTCGAGGCGTAGACGTCCTCGACCTTGCCGATCTTGTCGCCGTCGGTGTTCTTGACGGTCTTGCCGGGCAGCGCTGCGTAGTCCTGCGTGTTGATCACGTGTGCTCCTTCGGTCGTCAGGGTCATTGACCCGGTGACTACCCCTCGAGACTCGCTGAAACCTGTCAGCCCCGCACGCATCGACCGGGCGGCCGGGCGCCCGGCGGGGCTGGCCGCAGACCTCACCGAACTGCGGCTCAGGAGCGGTTTCGCCGTCCGGGCCGGGGCAGACATCGCTGATGCGCATCGTCGTCGTGGGCGCGACCGGCAACGTCGGGACCCACCTGCTTCCCCTGCTCCTCGCTGACCCGGCCGTGACCGAGGTGGTGGGCCTGTCCCGTCGGCTACCGTCCGCCGGCGACCCCCGGGTCGATTTCCGGACGGCTGACATCACGACCGCGGACCTCGTCCCGCTGTTTCGCGGTGCTGACGTCGTCGTCGATCTCGCGTTCTTGCTCCAACCCGCGCACGATGTCGCGCAGATGCGCCGCGTCAACGTCGACGGCACGCAGCGGGTCCTCGACGCGGTCGCGGCGGCGGAGGTGCCCGCGCTGGTCTTCGCGAGCAGCCTCGGCGCCTATGCCCGGGGGCCCGGCGGGGGAGCCCGGCTGACCGAGGACCACCCGACCACCGGGATCACGAGCTCGGCCTACAGCCGGCACAAGGCCGAGTGCGAGGCGAGGCTCGACGCGTTCCAGAGCGAGCACCCGGACGTACGGGTGGTGCGGCTGCGTCCCGGCGTCATCCTCTCCCGACCGGTGGCCAGCTCGATCGCGCGCTACTTCCTCGGTCCGTTCCTGCCGCAGTCAGTTGTGCGTGCGTCGCTGCTACCCGTGGTGCCGGCCGTCCCCGGGCTCGCCCTGCAGGCGGTGCACAGCCAGGACATCGCCCAGGCCTTCCTGCTGGCCGCGACCAGCGAGGCCTCGGGACCGTTCAACGTCGCGGCCGAACCGGTGCTGGACCCCGACAGCCTGGCCGACATCCTCGGGGCCAGGACGATCCCCGTCCCGAAGCTGCTCGCCCGGTGCCTGGTCGACCTGACCTGGCGGTTGCACGTGCAACCGACCGACCCCGGGTGGCTCGACCTCGGCACCGCGGGCCTGGTCATGGACACCACGCGGGCCCGTGAGGTGCTGGGTTGGACGCCGGAGCACGACGCCGGCGAGGCCCTGCTCGAGCTGATCGACGGGATGGCGGCCGGGGCCGGTCGCGGCACCCCGGTCCTGCGGCCCAGGGCGACCGGGTTCGCCCGGGTCACCGAGGCGCTGAGCGCCGTCCTGCCGGGACGGCACCAGACCGGCTGACCGTCTGACCGCGATCACCGATGTGGTGGGGCGACGATCGAAACCCGTCAGCCCGTACGCTCCCGGCGTGGCCTTCCAGCGCTAGGTCGGCGGACGCGTTCGCGCCTTCCCTGACCGTCCCGCCCGCTGAGGCGCAGCCCTGGAGCTCGACCATGTCCGACACGGACCAGAACTTGACCTACCTCGGTCTGCTCCGACTGCCCGGCGCGCTGGCAGCGTTCACGGCTTCCACGCTGGTGCGCCTGGCATACACGACCCTCGGGCTCGCGCTCCTGCTGCTGGTCGAACGTCAGACCGGGTCGTTCGCCACGGCCGGCGGCGCGGTCGGGCTGCTGTCGCTCACCAGCGTCGCCATGCCGCTGAAGGCCCGGTTGATCGACCGGGTCGGGCTCTGCGTCGTCCTGACGACGCTCGGTCTCGGCCTCGCTGCCGCCTTGGCGGGGCTCGCCGCCCTGGGCTGGTCCGGGGTCTCCTCCAGCCCCGCCTACCTCGCGCTGTCCGGGGTCGCCGGCCTGCTGTCTCCGCCGGTCGGTCCGGTCATGCGCTCCCTGTGGGCGACCCTCACCCCGCGGGCCCCGGACCGGGGTCGGGCCTACAGCCTGGACGCGGTGTCCGAGGAGTCGCTGTTCGTCCTCGGTCCGCTGCTCGCCACCGGGATCGCGCTGGCCAGCAGCCCGGCCGCGGCCCTGCTGGTCTGCGCCGCGTTCATGGGAGTCGGGTCGGTCTGGCTCGCCCGGTCCAGGCCGGGCGCCGGGGAGCAGAGCTCCGCCACGGTCTGGGGGGACCTGCTCGGTCCGCTGCGGGTGCCGGGTGTGCGGTGGCTGATGCTCGGCATGCTGGCAGTCGGCGTCGCGTTGGCGGCCGTCGAGATCGGCGTCGTCGCCCGGGCCGCCGAGAGCGGTAGGCCGGCGTCCGCCGGCGTGCTGCTGGCAGCCCTCTCGCTCGCCAGCGTGGTGGGAGGTCTGGCATGGGGCCGCCTGTCCCGGCCCGGCGGCCGGTCGACCCTGCTCGGGCTGCTGATCCTGATGACCGTCGGGGTCGCCTTGGCGGCGCTGCTCCCGGGCCGTCCGCTGCTGCTCGCGGCCCTGGTGCTGATCGGTCTGGTGCTGGCGCCGTCCTTCGTGGTGACGTACGTGATGGCTGACGACCTGGTCCGAGAGGGTGTGCGCACCGAGACCAACACCTGGCTCGGGACCGCCCACAACCTGGGGCACGCGGCCGGTGCCTCGCTCGCCGGGGTGCTGGTGCAAGGGGCCTCGGCAACCGCAGGGCTGCTCGCCGGCGCCGTCGTGCTGGCCGCAGCGCTGGTCGTGCTCTCGATCAGGTCCTAGGAACCATGCCGCCGACTCCGGCCAGGCCGGCGTGAACGATCTGGACCGGATCGTGAGCCGTCTGGGGCCGGGCCGGGTGACCGGCTCCTCAGCCGGGGATCCGCCCCTCTGCTGCGAGCACCTTGCTGAACGACGGCGACAGGCGTGGACCCGGTACGGCTGCTTCGAGCGACAGCCTGGCCGACCGGCCGTCGAGGACGAGGGTGGCCACCTCGTTGCCGAACGACGGGCCCCCGGTGACGCGCCAGGACAGCTCCGGACGCGCCACCCGGGCGGCTCGGGACAGCACCCGACCGATCTGCCCCGCCGCCCGGCTGGAGGCGAACCGCTGCCCCCACCCGACCGCACGGGGGAGCGGGTTGCGCAGCGGGCTGCAGACCGCCTGGTAGATCCGGGAGGTCACCTCCGGCCGGTCCGGGAAGTGTGCCTCGGCGAGGTAGGCGAAGTGCACGTCGCCGGACAGGAACGTCACGGTCGCCGGCGCGTCCGGTCGCGCCCCGACCTCTGCCAGGTGCCCGGTCATGCGCGCGAACGCCTTGCCGAAGGCCGCCCAGTGCTCCAGGTCGGCCGCCTGTCGCAGCCGCTCGCCCCACTGGGCCGCCCGCCCGCCCCACACGCCTTCTGCGACGGCCTCGTCGCACGCCTCGAGGTGGTGCAGGCCGGGGGGCAGCAGGAACGGCAGCGAGCTGGCGAGCAACAGGTGGTCGTAGTCGCCCTCGAGCTGCTCGGCGAACCAGGCCCACTCCGGCTCGTCGAACATGTCGCGGCGGTCCGGCGCCAGCACCCGGCCGCAGCGGGAGTCCAGAACGAGCAGCCGGGCCGTGCCGAGGTCGCGGCGAAAGCTCCAACGGATCCGCGGACCGTCGCCCCGTACGCCGTCGACCTGGGCGTCGGCACGTTGCGCGAACGCGCGCAAGACCTCGGCGCCGTCACCCTCCCCGGACTGGAGCGCCGTCAGCAGCGGGTCGCCCGCCAGCGCGTCCGGCGACAGGTTGCCGAGATGCTGGTAGAGCCAGTACGTCATCAGCCCGGCCTCGATCCGGCCCTGCCACCAGCCGGTGGCGTGCATCTGCGTGCGCCAGGTCTTCGAGGTGTTCCAGTCATCGCGTACGTCATGGTCGTCGAAGACCATCGAGGACGGCAGGGTCGACAGCAGCCAGCGCACCGGCGGCACCGACCCGGACTCACGGTAGAGGTGGGTGTATTCCTCGACGTCGGCCACCTCGGTCCACGGCGCCACCGTCGTGTCCCGCCGGGAGGCGATGAAAACCGCGGTCTGCGGCGAGATGTTCTCATCCGCGTAGACCTGGTCCCCGACGAGCAGCAGCTCGTCCGGCCAGTGCTTCGGCGACGTGCCGCGCATCCGTTCGGCCAGCGCGTGCAGCGCGTCGACCCCGGCCGTCGCGTCGTCCAGCGGGCCGGCCACCCGGCACGAGCCGAAGGCCAGGCGTACGGCGTCAGCGGGGCCCCGGGTGCGGATCCGGCTGGCCGGCCAGCCGTCGGCGGGGTCAGGCCAGACCGTTCGGCCGTCCAAGGCGACGTCGTACGGCGTGTCCCCGCGCTCGGGCAGGCCGGTGACGACGACGAGGGCGTAGTGGTGCCCGGCGACGGCGAACGTCCGGGCCGTGCAGTCCAGCACCCTGACCTCGCAGGCCGCGTCGGTCTCCACCCAGACGGTTGCGCAGCAACGGCCGACGTAGCGCAGCAGGGGCCCGAGCACGAGATCAGCCATGCCGCGATCCTGCTGCAGACACGTCCACCTGGCCGGAGGTGAGGGTCAGCCGGCACAGCTCCTGCGCCGCCCGCTGGATGCGCTCCTCGTCGAGCAGCACGGTGTCGGCCGCCGGGCCCAGCGGGATGAAGCTGTCGTCGCTGGTCACCCGACGCGCTGGCGTGTCAACGCCGGCGTCGACCAGGGCGGTGAGGATCGACTCCGAGACGCCGCCGCTCTGCCGGGTCTCGTCCACGACGAGGATCGCCGCTGCGCTGCGGGCTGCTGCGAGCAGGTCGGAAAGGGGGAGCGGAGCCAGCCAACGTAGATCGAGCACCGTGGCCTGCACACCGTGCTCCGCCAGCCGCTGGGCCACCCGTCGGCTCATCCGGACACCGTTGCCGAACGTGACCATCAACAGGTCGCGGCCGTCACCGTGGCGCCGGGCACCCGACGGGTCCAGAGCGCCGTCCGGGGGTGCGTACGGGGTCAAGGCCAGGTTGTCGCCCTGCTCATGAACATTTTTCTCGTGATACTGCGCAATGGGTTCCAGGAACACGCACACCCGGCCCTCGCCGCGGGCCAGCGCCACGCACTCGCGCATCAGCTGCAGCCCTTGCTCGGCGTCGGCGGGCACCGCGAGGTGCAGCCCCGGGATGTCGCGCAGGGCCGCGACGGAGTTGTCGTTGTGGAAGTGCCCGCCGAAGCCCTTCTGGTAGGCGAGCCCGGCCACCCGTACGACCATGCCGTTGGTGTACTGCCCGTCGGAGAAGAAGGACAGGGTGGCCGCCTCGCCGCGCAGCTGGTCCAGGGCGTTGTGCAGGTAGGCGAGATACTGGATCTCCGGGATCGGCAGCCAGCCGCTGACCGCCAGACCGTTGGCGGAGCCGAGGATGGTCTGCTCGTCGAGCAGGGTGTCGAAGACGCGGGTGGCGCCGAAGCTCTTGCGCAGGCCCTTCGTGACCCCGTAGACACCGCCCTTCACCGAGACGTCCTGCCCGAAGACCGCCGACCCCGGCACCGCGATCATCGTCTCGGTCAGGGCGGCGTTCACGGCCTGGGCAAGGGTGAGCAAGGCGCCCGTACGAGGAAGCCGTGCGTCTCCGTGCACGGTGGTCGCGATCTGTTCCGTCGTCGCGAGCACCCCGGCGAGGTCTCGCCGGCTGAGCGGGGCGCGGACCGCCTCGCTGGTGCTCAACCGAGGCTCGCTGACGATCTCCTGGGCCCGGGCCCGGACCGCCCGGCCCACCTGCTCGTAGTCCTCGAGCACCTCGGCGGGGGTGCGAAGCCCGACGTCGATCAGTGCCTGGGCGGTCCCGAGCAGGGGGTCTTTGGCGTGATCTGCGGAAACCTCGGCCTGGGAGCGGTAGCCCAGCTCGGCGTCGGACCCGGCGTGGCCCATGAAGCGCACCGTGCGCAGGTGCAGCACCGCGGGTGCCCGCCGTCTGCGCACGTCTGCGGCAAGGTCTCTGGCGACCCGCAGCGTGGCGAGGGTGTCCTGGCCGTCGACCTGCTCGTAGCGCACCGAGGGCAGGCTCGACAGGCTGCGCTGGATCCAGCCGGCCGGCGTGCGGGTGCTGATCCCGATGCCGTTGTCCTCGCAGACGAGCAGCACCGGCAGCGGCACCCCGCGGTAGGCGCACCAGGCGGCCGCGTTGAGGGCCCCGACCGCGGTCGAGTGGTTCGCCGAGGCGTCGCCGAAGCTGCAGACGGCCAACGATTCCGGCGCCCAGGTCGTCGCCGCCGAACCTCGCCGCCCCCCGGCCATGCCCAGCGCGAACGCCACGCCGAACGCCCGGGGGAGGTGCGAGCCGATCGTCGAGGTCTGCGGGATGATCGCGAGCGCGTGGTTGCCGAACACCTTGTGCCGGCCGCCGGAGATCGGGTCGTGCACCGAGGCGCTCAGCGAACGGAGCACGTCGCCGACCGCGTCCGAGCCCGGCACCTGCGTGGCGCGGGCGGCGTAGAAGCCGCCGGACCGGTAGTGCAGCAGGGCCGGGTCGGTCGGGCGCAGCGCGAGCGCGACCGCCGCGTTCGCCTCGTGCCCGGCGGAGCCGATCGTGTAGTAGCCGCGGTCCACCGAGCGCAGCCAGCGGGCGGCGAGGTCCAGGTGCCGTGACTGCAGCTGCGCCTGGAAGCACGCCAGCAGATCCTCGTCCGGGGTGCCGCCCACGTCACGGGGGGTCAGCGCCAGCACGGCGTGCCGGAAGTGCGCGTCGATCGGCTCGGCGGTCATCAGCGATGGTGGCACGAGCGGGGCGGCTGCGACGCGCCTGGTGGGACGCGCCTGGTGGCCAGGGCGGGTTGACGGCCGTGAGCCGACACCGGTGCGCCGTTCGTCTACGGGCGGTGGGAGGGTGGAGGTGCCCGGGCGCGACCGGCCCCCGAGCCGCCTTCCGGTGACGTGACGAGGGGATCGAGTGTGGCCGCTCACCAACCCCGCGACGAGCCGGTCGCACGGGGGCACTACAGCGGCGCAGGTCGCTGAGTGCGCGTCCTGGTCGTGAACGCCGGGTCGTCGTCGCTCAAGCTGTCGGTGCTCTCGGGCACGCACGGCTCGTGGGAGACGGGGGCCACCGGCGACGACCTGGACGCGCTGCTCGCGTCGCTCCCTGCGCCGCCGGACGCGGTCGGCCATCGGTTCGTGCACGGCGGTGCGCGGACGGCCGCGGTCGTCGTCGACACCTCGGTCACGAGCGAGCTGGCGGCGTTGACCCCGTTCGCACCGCTGCACCAGCCGCCCGCCCTCGAGGGCGTACGACGGTGCGCCGAGGCGCTTCCGGGGGTGCCGCAGGTGGCTTGCTTCGACACCGCCTTTCACACCACCCTGCCGCCGGCGGCCTCGACCTACGCCGTCCCCGAGCGCTTCCGGGACGTCCTGCAGGTGCGGGGCTTCCACGGCCTGTCGTACGCCTGGTCGGCGCGCCGGGTGGCGGCGCTGGTCCCCGGCGCGCGACGGGTGCTGGTCGCGCACCTCGGTGCCGGCGCGTCGCTGGCCGCGCTGCTGGATGGTCGCAGCGTGCACACCACGATGGGCGTGACGCCGCTCGACGGGTTGGTGATGGCCTCGCGCCCGGGCGCGCTCGACCCCGGCGCGGTCGCCTGGCTCGCCGGGCAGCCCGACATCGACCTCGCAGGCGTGCTCTGGCGTGAGAGCGGCCTGATGGCCCTGGCCGGCACGGGGGACATGCGCGAGCTGCTGGCCCGGCGCACTGCGGGTGACGAGCGGGCGACGGCGGCCGTGGCGGTCTGGTCGCACCGGCTCCTGGTCCAGGCCGGCGGCTGCGCGGCCGTGCTCGGTGGTCTCGACGCGTTGGTCTTCACCGGCGGCATCGGCGAGCACGCGCCCGTGCTGCGTGCCGAGCTGTGCCGGGGGCTGGCCTACCTCGGGGTCGATGCGATCGTCGAGGAGCCGGACGGGGACGGGTTCGTGTCGGGGTCAGGCGTGCCCGTCCTGGTGGTCGCGGCGCGTGAGGACCTCCAGGTCGCCGATGAGGTGGCGGACCTGATGAGCGCGTAGCCGCCGAGGACGCAGCCCTGGTGGGCTCACCGCCCAGGCTCGGCAACGAGCAGGTCGTCCTGGTCGGCCAGCCCGACGCCCGCGACGACGAAGGCGGCCCGCTCCCACGGCCGGTCCGCGTCGCGGAAC
>JBBSTI010000016.1:0-37508 GCA_038236005.1 Mycobacteriales bacterium
AGGAGGTGCTGCTCGGGGGCTCGGGCGAGACGCTGACGCTGCGGCACGACTCCTACGACCGGGCGTCGTTCATGCCCGGGGTGCTGCTCGGGATCCGACAGGTGGGTGGTCGGCCAGGTCTCACGGTGGGCCTGGACGAGCTGCTCGAGCTGTGAGGCCGTGCGCATGAGGGCTCGTCCGTGAAGCTGAAGGCCCGCACCTCCGCCGGGCTGGTGATCCTGGTCGTCCTGCTCCTCGCGGGCTACATGACCGTCCGAGCGTTCGCGCTGATCGCCACCGGACAGCTGAAGGGCATCGGTCTCGGCGTCGGTGTGCTCCTGCTGGTCGTCGTCGGTGTGGCGCTGCTGGTCGGTGAGGTGCAGTTCGGCCGCAACACCGAGCGGCTCGGTCGACGGTTGGAGCAGGAGGGCCGGCTGCCGGCGATCCCGCCGGAGACCGAGCGACTGCCGAGCGGACGACTGACCCGGGACGCTGCAGATGCGCTGTTCGCCGAGCGGGAGGCCGACCTGCGCGAGGCGCCGGAGGACTGGCGGGCCTGGTTCGCGCTGGCCACGGCCTACGGCGACGCCCGCGACCCGGCCCGGGGCCGCAAGGCGATGCGCAGAGCCATCGGCTTCGAGCAGGCTGAGCGCTCCTAACCACTGGCAGGGACTCGTCCTGGACGGTCGGTGGGGCGGCCCTGCCCGGTCGCGTCGTGAGACGATCATCGGCCTCCCGCGGTGGCCCGGACGGGACGATGCCCCGGCTGGCGGACGCGCTGCAGGAGGCGACCGGTCAGGGGCCGTGCCCGGACGCCGCCTACCCGCACGAGACCGTACGGGTGCGGCAGCACGCACGCCTCGTCCGGCCGATCGCGACCCGTCAGCTATCGGCCAGGTGAAGCGTCGTGACGTGGCCGACCACCTCGTCCACAGCGGCTCCTCGCCGTCGGGTGACCCGCCGGCCCGCTGGGGTCGGGCCGGGCGCCTCCTTCGAAGAAGCGCCGAGCCCTGACCTCTGCTGTCGACCGGTCGACACCTCGGGCTGGTCGGCTCCTGCCCGTCGCACCGCGACCTGACCGCGCCTGAGCCGGAGTCTTCATCGCGCCTGCACGGGGCCGTCGGTGACCGTCATGCGACACGTACGACCCGGAGCAGGCACGATGCAGAGATGCTGCGACACCCCCGCCCCGTCGAGGTCGCGGTGCTGCTCGCGGTCGGGCTGACGGTGGCGGCGTGCGGACGGTCCGTCGTGCGCGAGGCATCCCCCGCGCTCAGCGGGCGCGCGTTCCCGGCGGCGTCCGCCGGCAGGTCTGCCCCCACCCCGCGGGCGAACAGTTCGCTCCGGCCGGCCTCGACTGCCTCACGGGCGCCGACTGCGCCGACGGCGCCGCCGGTCACCGCAGGGACGTCGCTGCAGGGCCGGTTCGTCGCACAGCTGCCGGACGCCCTCGCGGGATACCAGTACGTCAACCGCACCCGCAACGACTGCGCCCAGGCTGCGGTCGCCACGGCCCGCACGATGGTCGGTGACTGGGTCGCCCCGCCCGATGGCCCGGATCGGCAGGTCCAGCTGCAGGCCGAGGCCCCGCCGGACGTGGCCGGTGGCGTGTGGGGCTCGAGCCCGCGGCTGGTTCAGCAGATGCTCGGTTCCACCCGCACGGTAGCCGGGTTCGAGGGCCTCAGCGTGGCCTTGAGAAAGAGTCTGCCGGTCGTGGTGCTGCTCGACCTGGGGCCGCTGGGCCGGGGGAGCGGGGCGCACTGGACCGTCGTCACCGGGCTGTCCGTGGACAACGTGCAGGTGACGAACCTCGGCGGTGGTCTGGTCGATCGGGCGGCGTTCGCGAGAGCGTGGCGCGGACTCGTCCCGAGCATCGCAGGGATGGCCTCGAGGGGACTGCTCACCGCCGACACGGGCTGAGCCGGCCGTTGCGCTCACCGGGTGTTCACCATGACCTGCCAGAGTGCAGGCCATGCGCGTCGTGGCGGTCTACAACATCAAGGGCGGGGTCGGCAAGACCAGCGCCGCGGTCAACCTGGCTGCCCTGTCGGCCGGGCTCGGGCGACGGACGGCGCTGTGGGACCTCGACCCCCAGGGCGCCGCGACGTTCCTGCTGCGTGGCAAGCCCAAGGTCAAGGGCGGGACGGCCGCGCTGCTGTCGGGCAAGCGCGAGCTGGACGACGTCGTACGTCAGACCGACGTGCCCGGCCTGGATCTGATCCCGGCCGACTTCACCTACCGCGACCTGGACATCGGGATGGCGGAGGCGAAGAAGCCGACCCGTCAGCTGGCCCGGCTCATCAAGCCGCTGCGGGAGGCGTACGACCTGCTGCTCCTGGACTGCCCGCCCAGCATCTCGCTGCTGAGCGAGAACGTCTTCGAGGCGGCCGAGCTGCTGCTCGTCCCGATGATACCGACGACGCTGAGCCAGCGCACCCTGGACCAGCTGACCGCGTTCCTGGAGCAGACCGATGGACGCGTGCCGACGGTGCGGGCGTTCTTCTCGATGGTCGACGGGCGCAAGGGGCTGCACGCCGAGGTGATGACGGCGATGCGCGCGTCCGACGACCGGATCCTGCCCACGGTCATCCCGTCGACGACCAGCGTCGAGCGGATGGGGCTGGGGCAGCTGCCGGTCGTGCTGTCTGAGCCTCGCGGCCGTGGGGCGCTGGCGTTCCGCGCGCTGTGGAGCGACGTGCAGACCGAGCTGGGACGACTGTCGGGCTGAGCCCTTCGGTGCGCCGTTCAGCGCTGGACGACGTCCTGGTGCGGGCCGACGTGCTGGCCGAGCCACGTGTTGAGCGGGCCGAGCGCGCGCCAGGCGCTGCGCACCCGGTCCAGCACCTCGTCACCGTGCAGCCAGTCGCCCGGCTCGTGCCGGACCGTCGCGGTGAGGGACTTGAGGGTCAGCAGGTCCGCGCGGGCGGGATCGTCGCCGAACTCCTTGGGCACCCGCTTGAGCCGCTCCCCGCCGGGCTCCAGACCGTCCTTCCCGAGCTGGCCGAGGATCTTTGCCAGAACTGTGCCCGACCGGTCCTCGGCGGCTGCTGCCCGGAGTCGTCGCGCCTGGTCGGTCGCCAGCTGCCACGCGCCTCCGGCGAGCAACAGACCGTCCGCGGACAGCTGCACGTAGAGCGCGCCGCTGGCCCGGTCCTCGACCGCCGCGGCGGCCGCGGTCTTGTACGGCGTCTTGTCCTTGCTGAACCGCACGTCCCGATAGGGCCGAAAGAACTTGGCCGACCCGAACTCCGGCTCCAGGGCGGCGAGCAGCGCCTGCATGGGGGCCTTGACGCACTCGTCGTAGGAAGCGCGATGGTCGTTCCAGTAGGTCTTGCTGTTGTCGGCCTCCAGGCCTTCGTAGAAGATCAACGCCTGCTCGGGAAAGCCGATCATCCGCCCTCGCTCAGGTCAGTGTGCCAGCGCACCTGGCGCTGCAGCCGCGGACCGACGTCGAGGATCCTGGCCCGCCCGTCGGGGGCCCAGCCGGCCTCCTTCAGGAAGTCGGTCAGCGCCGGTTCGTCCTCCCAGGTCCAGAGCACGGCTGCTGCCTCCGCGTCACCGCGCCCGTGCTCGACGGCGGCGGCGAGCAGTCGCGAGCCGTGCCCGCGTCGGCCCCAGCGGGGCTCGACGAGCAGCGCGGACACCTCGAGGCCGGCGTCCTCGTCCAGCGAAGGCGCGGAAGCCAGAAAGCCGACCAGCTCGGCCCGGTCCATGGCCACCAGCACCCGGGTCCGGGACGTGCGGGTCTCGATCGCGTTCAGCCACACCGCGGCCAGCTGCACCTCGGGGGTGTCGAGCGTCTCGGGCGCAAGCAACCCTGCGTAGGCCTCCCGCCAGGTGGCGAGCTGGACCCGCGCGATGCGCTCGGCGTCCTCGGGGCGGGCCGGGCGCACGCTGACGTCTGCCATGCCTAGAGCCTTGCACCTGCATGACGGCGGCCGCCACGGGAACGACCTGGTCATGCCTATCGCCACGACAGACCCCCGCAACGGCGAGGTCGTCCAGACCTTTGACGCCCTCACCGCCGACGAGCTGGAGGACCGGCTCTCCCGCGCCGCCGAAGCCGCGACGACCTACCGACTCACCTCGTACCAGGAGCGGGCCGGCTGGCTGCGCGCCGCAGCCGACATCCTCGATGCCCGTACCGACGAGGTCGCCGAGCTCATGACGCTCGAGATGGGCAAGACCAAGAAGGCGGCTGCGGCCGAGATCGGCAAGTGCGCCACGGCGTGCCGCTTCTACGCCGACCACGGTGAGGCGTTCCTGGCCGACGAGCAGGTCGAGGGGGCGAAGGTCAAGGCCAGCAACGCGTACGGGACCTATCAGCCGCTCGGCGTGGTCCTCGCGGTGATGCCGTGGAACTTCCCGCTGTGGCAGGCCATGCGGTTCGCCGCACCGGCACTGATGGCCGGCAACGTGGGTCTGCTCAAGCATGCGTCGAACGTGCCGCAGACCGCGCTGTTCATGCAGCAGCTCTTCGAGCAGGCCGGGTTTCCGGCGGACGTGTTCCAGACCCTGCTGATCGGCAGCGACCTCGTCGAGCAGGTGGTGCGCGACGAGCGGGTCGCGGCAGCGACGCTGACCGGCAGCGAGGGCGCTGGCGTGGCGGTCGCGACCGCGGCCGGCAACGTGCTCAAGAAGGTCGTCCTCGAGCTGGGCGGCAGCGACCCGTTCCTGGTGCTGCCCTCGGCGGACCTGGCGAAGGCCGCGGAAGTCGCGACGACGAGCCGCAACCAGAACAACGGCCAGAGCTGCATCGCGGCCAAACGGTTCATCGTGCACGCCGACGTCGCCGAAGAATTTACGCGGCTCTTCGCCCACAACATCGGGGCGCTGGTCGTGGGTGACCCGATGCAGGACGGCACGGACGTCGGACCGTTGGCCACCGAGCAGGGACGCGACGACACCGCCGCTTTCGTCAAGGACGCCGTCGACAAGGGTGCGACGGTCCTGGTCGGCGGAACGCAGCCCGACCGACCGGGCTGGTGGTTCGAGCCGACGCTGCTGACCGACCTCACGCCGGAGATGGACTGCTACTCCGAAGAGGTCTTCGGACCGGTGGCGCTGCTGCTGGTCGTGCAGGATCTGGACGAGGCGGTCGAGCTGGCCAACGCCACCCGGTTCGGGCTGGGCTCGAACGTGTGGACCACCGACCCGGCCGAGCAGGAGCGGTGCATCCGCGACCTGCAGGCCGGCGCGGTGTTCGTGAACGGGATGACGGCGAGCTTCCCGGACCTGCCGTTCGGCGGGGTCAAGGCCTCCGGCCACGGCCGCGAGCTCGCGGCCGAGGGCATCCGGGAGTTCTGCAACCTGAAGACCGTCTGGGTCGGCTGAGCGGTCAGGTCGTTGCGGTGGCGTCGACCTTCTCGTGCAGGGTGCTGACGTCCAACGGCCCGTACGGGGTGAAGACGACGTGCCCGGGTCCGACGACCGACCAGTCCAGCGCGCCGTCCACGACCCGGCCGACCTCGATGCGCTGACGGAGCGGGTCGACGAGCAGATAGAGCTCGACCTCGGGCGTCGCGGCGTAGGCGCTGGTCTTCTCCCGGCGGTCGGTGTCCTCGGTCGAGGGCGACAGCACCTCGACGATCACCCTCGCGGTCTTCTCCCAGTGCCGGTCGTCGGCGGGGCCGCACACCACCATCACGTCCGGGTAGTAGGCGGCCTTCGCCGTCTGGAGCATCCGGTTGCCGAAGAACGGGCGGCAGCCTTCGGCACGAGCGCCGGGAGCCAGAGCCTCGTAGATCAGGCCGGCCAGCAGGTCGTGTCGCTCGGTCCCACCGGACATGGCCCACACCCGACCGCCGACCAGCTCAGCCTTGTCCGCGCCGGCCACCTGGTCGGCGACGAACTCCTCGAAGGACGTCGAGTGCAGCTGCTCCGCGCTGGTCATCTCCGGAGCGTACGCACCACCCCGTTGCCCCGGGCGGTAGGAAGAGCCGATGAGGGTGCGCGCCGTCGATCCCGCGGACGACCAGGAGTTCGCTGTGTGGTTCGCCGTGGTCCACGCGTCGCTGGAGCAGGCCCGGCCCGGTGACGCGCACTGGCTGCCGCGGGAATTGCGTACGCATGCGCTTTCTCTGGTACGACGCACCGGATCGGGGTTCGGGCAGCTGTTCTCGGCGGTGGTCGACGGGAAGGTGGTCGGCGCGATGCGGGTCGAGGCGTGGGACCGCGACAACGCCCACCTCGTCGACGTGCTGCTCGAGGTGCACCCGTCGGCGCGACGGCAGGGCGTCGGGACGGCGCTGCTGGAGCATGCGCGTGCCTGGGGCCGGGAGCACGGACGCACGACGCTGAACCTGGAGACCGACGACGTGCCGGACGCGCCGGGCCGCCCGTTCCTGGAGGCGTCCGGCGGGACGTGCGGCATCACCGAGAGCCGCCGTGACCTCCGCCTGCCTCCGGACCCGACGGCGCTGGAGCGGCTGGCGCTGGAGTGCGCCCCGCACGCCCAGGGCTACGTCCTTCGCACCTGGCGAGACCGGGTGCCCGACGACCTGCTGGACGGTCGAGCGCTCCTGCAGCAGCGGATGTCGACCGACGCGCCCAGTGGCGACATGCCGTGGGAGGAGGAGGACTGGGACGGTGCGCGCTGGCCGGAGCAGGAGGACCTGCTCCGGGCGATGAACCGGAGCCTGTTCGGGGCGGGCTTCGTGCGGGACGGGGTGCTGGCGGCCTACAGCGATCTCGCGGTGCCGGGGGACGACCCGCGGCGGATCTACCAGTGGGGGACGCTGGTGCTGCGCGAGCATCGTGGGCACCGGCTGGGCGTGCTGGTCAAGCTGGCGACGCTTCGGGCGGTCGTCGACGCTTTCCCGGAGGCCCAGCTGATCTCGACCTGGAACCAGGAGGACAACGTCTGGATGGTGCGTACGAACGAGGCGCTCGGTTTCCGGCGTAACGGCACCCTCAGTTCCTGGGCCGTGCCGGTCGCCGGTCAGAGTGCACTCTGACCGCGGCTAGGTTGGCCCGGTGGGGGTCCCCGAGCGGCTGACGGCCGGTCAGGCCCGACGGGTCGCGCTCGCTGCCCAGGGTTTTCTCGACCCTGCACCGAAGGGCCCGGTGACGCGGCGGCACGTGCGCAGGGTGTTCGCCCGCACGCACCTGCTGCAGATGGACTCGGTCAACGTGTTCGAGCGTGCGCACCACCTGCCGCTCTACAGCCGGCTCGGCCCGTACGACCCCGAGCTGCTGCACCGCATGGCCTATCGGGACCGTGAGCTGTTCGAGTACTGGGGGCACGAGGCCTCGCTCCTGCCGGTCTCTCTGCACCCGTTGCTCCGCTGGCGGATGGCGCGGGCCGAGGCGATGGAGGAGGGCTGGGGCGGAGTTCTGCGGATCATGCGCGAACAGCCTGAGGTGGTCGAGCGGGTGCTGGTCAGGCTGCAGGACGAGGGACCGTCGACCGCGGGAGAGCTGCGGGAGTCCGACCGGCCCGGCGGATCCTGGTGGTCACGCAGCGAGCAGAAGCTGGCCCTGGAATACCTGTTCTGGGCCGGTCGGGTGAGCACCAGCACCCGGCGCGGGTTCGAGCGGGTCTACGACCTGACCGAACGGGTGCTGCCGACCGAGGTGCTGGCGCTGCCGACCCCGTCGCGCCCGGATGCCCAGCGCGAGCTCGTCCGGCTGGCGTCCCGCGCGCTGGGGGTGGCGACCGAACGGGACCTGCGCGACTACTTCCGGCTGCGGGTCGACGAGGCCAGGACCGCGGTGCACGACCTCGTCGAGAGCGGCGAGCTGACCGCGGTCGAGGTGGCCGGGTGGAAGCAGCCGGCCTACCTGCACCCCGAGGCGCGGGTCCCGCGCACCGTCCGGGCCGCGACCCTGGTGTCCCCGTTCGACCCGATCCTCTGGGAGCGGTCCCGCACGCAGCGGCTGTTCGGGTTCGACTACCGCATCGAGATCTACGTGCCCGCCGCCCAGCGGGTGCACGGCTACTACGTGCTGCCCTTCCTGCTGGGGGAGCACCTGGCTGCCCGGGTGGACCTCAAGAGCGACCGCAAGGCGGGTGTCCTGCGGGTGCTGTCCTGCTGGTCGGAACCCGGCCGTGACTCCTACGACCCCGCCGTGGTGGCGTCGGCGCTCGCCGCCGAGCTGGCGAGGGCCTCCGCCTGGCAGGGCCTGTCCGCGGTGGTGGTCGAACCCCGCGGAGACCTGGCCGCCTCGCTCCAAGCGTGCTGCGCCTGAGGATCGGTCAACCGTTCGGCGAGCCCCTCGATCGGCTCCTTGCTCGGCCGCTCGGCCAACCACATCGCCGCGAGCACCAGGGATCCGCCGACCAGGAGCCGACCGGTCAGCATCTCGCCGCCGAGCAGGACAGCAAAGGTCGCCGCCCAGACCGGTTCCATCGTCATGACGACCGCGGCCCGGGCCGGCGCGAGGTGGGCCTGCGCCCAGGTCTGCACGACCAGCGCCAGCGTCCCGGCGACCAGCGCGGCAAACAGCATCGCCGCCCAGTCGCCGCCGCCCTGGGGCAGCTGTACCCCGCCCGGGAGCGCGGTGACCGTGCAGACGGCCGCGACGGTCCACAGCTGCACGACCGTGAGGCCGAGCGTGGCATCCGACCGGCTCCAGGCGCCGAGGCCGACGATGTGACCGGCGTAGAACACGGCAGCGACCAGGGTGACCGTCTCGCCGCCGCCCAGGCTCAGACCGTTCAACGACAGCACCGCAAGACCTGCGGCGGCCAGCGCGACGGCGCCCCAGGCGCCCCGGCTCATCCGGGTCTTGAGAAGCACCAGGGCGAGCAGCGGGGTGGCGACCACGTAGAGGCCGGTCAGGAATCCTGAGACCGAGGCCGACGTGTGCTGCAGCCCCGCGGTCTGCAGCAGCTGGGCCGCGGCGTAGAGCAGGCCGAGCAGGACGGCGCGGGTGCGCTCGGTCGGGGTCAGGCGCTGCACGGCGCGGGGCGCGAGGACGGTCAGCGCCAGCGCGCCGAGGACGAACCGGACGGCCAGCATGTCCGGGACCGGCAGGCGGGTGCCGAGGTCTTTGAACAAGAAGAAGGTCGAGCCCCAGATGATCGTCACGGCGAGCAGGCCGATCGTGGCCAGCCGCTGGGGGGACCGGGTCGTGCCGGGTGCTGTCGCCATGGGCACAGGACATCAGAGCCCAGGGGCCCCGTAGCGTGCCCGCGTGCAGAACCGCCGTCTGGACCCGTTGGACGACCGAATCGTCGGTGCGCTCGTGCGCAACGCCCGGACGAGCTGGCGAGAGCTGGGCGCCGAGGTCGGTCTGTCGGCCAACGCGGTGGCGCAGCGCGTACGACGGCTGGAGGAGGCCGGCACGATCACCGGCTACACGACGCGGCTCGACCCGGGTCTGACCGCCGACGAGGGGTCCGAGGCGGTGGTGAACCTGCGTACGGCCGCGCACGCGAGCGTCCCGGAGATCGAGACGGCGATGGCGGCGATGGCGTGCGTGGTGGAGGTGCTGGACCTCGCCGGGCCGGTCGACTACCAGGTCCGGGTCCGCTACCGCGGTCAGCGTGAGCTGTACGACGCGGTGAACGCTCTTCGGGCGCTCCCCGGGGTGGTCGGGATCGAGACCCGAACCGTGCTGCGGGAAGTGCTGCGCCGGTAGTCTCGTCGGGTGTCTGCGATCTCCTCCCTCCACGTCCAGGTCATCGGTTGGACCCACTTCGAGCCCCCGGCCGACGTGCCGTGGGAGACCGACACCGGCGGTGGGCAGGCGCTCGCGGAGTTCGCCGGCCGCGCCTGCTACCAGAGCTGGACCAAGCCCAACCCACGGACAGCGAGCAACGAGGGCTACCTACGACACATCCTGGAGGTCGGGCACCTGTCGGTGCTCGAGCACGGGAGCGTCACGTTCTACCTGACCGGCATCAGCCGCAGCCTCACGCATGAGCTGATCCGGCACCGGCACTTCTCCTACAGCCAGCTGAGCCAGCGTT
The DNA here is from genome assembly GCA_038236005.1 of Mycobacteriales bacterium. Lineage (GTDB taxonomy): Bacteria > Actinomycetota > Actinomycetes > Mycobacteriales > SCTD01 > CANKBT01. The sequence goes on from JBBSTI010000016.1 coordinate 9,896, forward strand.
ATGTCCCCGAGCGGGACGCGCAGATGGTCGAGCCCGACGTCATCGCCGGCGACCCGGAGCTGCACGCGCTGTTCACCGAGGCGACCGACGCCGCGCTCGCGTCGTACGAAGCCCTGCTCGAGGGTCTGGAGAAGCGGTTTGCCGACGTCGAGAACGCGACCAGCCGGCGCAAGCAGGCGCGGCAGGCTGCCCGGGCGGTGCTGCCCAACGCCACCGAGACCCGGATCGTGGTCACCGGCAACTACCGGGCGATGCGGCACTTCGTCGCCATGCGCGCCAGCGAGCACGCCGACGTCGAGATCCGCGAGCTGGCGATCGCCATGCTGCGTGAGCTGCAGCGGGTCGCGCCGAACGCCTTCGCCGACTTCGCGGTCAGTGCGCTGCCGGACGGGACCGAGGTCGCAAGCAGCCCGTTGGTCGGCGAGGGCTGAGCCATCACCGCCTCCGAAGCGGACGAGGTGGACGAGGTGAACAACGTGAACAACGTGAACAAGGTGGACGAGAGCCTGGTGCTTCGGGACATCAGCCCGCTCGGGACCGCACTGTTCGACGCTCTGGGCGACGGCGTCCTGATCGTCGGTCCCGGTCGCACCATCGTGCACGCGAACGCGGTCGCACGCGGTGACGCCCTGCGGCTGGGGGTCGAGGTAGCAGACCTTCCCCATCCTGAGCGGTACGCCGAGCTGCTCGACGGCAACGGGTCGGTCTTGGACCAGACCGCCAGCTCCTATGCCGCCGCGATGGAGGCCGGGGTGATCGCGGCCAACCGCCTGGTCGGGGTGCGGCGCGGAGAGCTCGTCACGTGGCTGGACGTGTCCGCGCACCCGGTGCTCGCGCCGGGCGAGGCGTCGCCGATGGCGGTCGTGATGGTCTACCGCGACGTCACCGAGCGGCACGAGGCCCTGATGGCGCTCGCCGACTCGGAGTCGCACTTCCGGCTGCTCGCCGAGAACAGCACCGACGTGGTGCAGCGGTTCTCCGCGGACGGTGTCTGCCTCTACACCTCGCCTGCGCTCTCCGAGGCGCTCGGGATCGACCCGGCCGCCATGCTCGGCACCGTCGGCCCGCAGCGCCTGCACCCGGACGATCGCGAGACCCACCGGGCCGCCATGTCGGCCCTGGTGCGCACGCAGCGACCCCAGGTGTTCCGCTACCGGATGCAGCACGCCGACGGGCGCTGGCTGTGGCTGGAGAGCAGTGCTCGGGTGGTGCCGTCCTTCGACGGGCGGGTCGGCGAGTTCCAGACGGCCACCCGTGACGTGACCGCTCGGGTGAAGGCCGAGGAGCGACTTGCCCGGCTCGCCCTCACCGACCCGTTGACCGGGCTTGCGAACCGGGTCTCGCTCGTCCAACGGGTCAACGACCTGCTCGCGGCCGACCGGGGGCTGGCGGTCCTTTTCCTCGACCTGGACAGCTTCAAGGTGGTCAACGACTCGCTCGGGCACTCCGCCGGGGACGAGGTCCTGCGGGTGCTGGCCGGGCGGCTGGTCGGGGTGTGCCGGGACGGCGACCTGGTCGCGCGGCTGGGGGGCGACGAGTTCGTGGTGGCCGGACAGGGGCTGGACGAGGACGGCGCACTGCATCTCACCGAGCGCGTCCAGGCTGTGCTGGCGACGCCGATCCTGGTGGCCGGGCACGAGCTGGTCGTCTCGGCGAGCATCGGGATCGTCACAACGGCGGCGGGTGACCAGATCACCGCCGAGCAGGTCCTGCAGGGGGCGGACGTCTCGATGTACGGCGCCAAGGCGCGCGGGCGCGCGCATGCGGTCCTCTGGACCGAGCAGCTCGGTGAACGGGCCAAGCGCCGGCTCGGTCTCGAGGCGGAGCTGCGTGCGGCTCTCGCCGGCAACCAGCTGGTCGTGCACTATCAGCCGCAGGTCGATCTGCGCACCGGTCGGGTGCTGGGCGTCGAGGCCCTGGTCCGGTGGCAGCACCCCGATCGGGGTCTGCTGCTGCCGGGGGAGTTTCTCAGGACGGCCGAGGACGCCGGGCTGATGGCCGAGATCGGCGAACGGGTGATGCGGGCAGCTGCCGGCCGCGTCGCGCGCTGGCGGAGCATCCGCGGCTGCGAGGACCTGGTGCTCGCGGTCAACGTCTCGCCGCAGGAGCTGGCGCTCCCACGATCCGCCGATCGCACGCTGAACCTCCTGCAGCAGGCCGGTCTGCCGCCGCGTGCCGTCGTCCTCGAGGTGGTCGAGAGCGTGCTGCTCGACGCGGAGGGGCTGGTCCTGGCGTGCCTCGCCGAGCACGCCGCCGCCGGGATCAGGCTCGCGCTCGACGACTTCGGCACCGGTGCGTCCTCGATGGTGCTCGTCCGCAACCTTCCGGTGGACGTGCTCAAGATCGATCGCACCTTCGTCCGTGGGTTGGGGGTCTCTGGCGTGGACGAGGCGATCGTGCGCTCCATGCACCTGCTCAGCGTCGACCTCGGCATGGAGTGTGTCGCCGAGGGGGTCGAGACCGAGCTGCAGCGGGACTGGCTGCTCGGTCAGGGGATCGTGGGCGTCCAGGGCTTCCTCCTGCACCGGCCGATGTCGTCGGACGCGATCGGGGAGCTGCTCGGGCTGTCCGGTCCCCGCCGGTAGCGTGCCGCGCATGACCTCTGTCCCCGCGGCGCCCTTCGGCCGGGTGCTGACCGCGATGGTCACCCCGATGCATGACGACGGCACGATCGACCTGGTCGGCGCCACCTCGCTCGCGGTGCGTCTGGTGGACGAGGGCAACGACGGCCTCGTGATCAGCGGCACGACCGGTGAGGCGCCGACCACCGGTCGCGAGGAGAAGCGGGATCTGCTGAGAGCGGTCGTGGATGCGGTCGGCAGCCGGGCTCACGTCCTGGCCGGGGTCGGGACCAACGACACCGCCGGGAGCGTCTCGCTGGCGCGTGACGCGGCCCAGGCCGGTGCGTCCGGGCTGCTGGTGGTGACGCCCTACTACTCGCGCCCGTCCGACGCGGGCATCGTGGCGCACACCGAGACCATCGCCGGCAGCACCGACCTCCCCGTGATGCTCTACGACATCCCGGCGCGGACGTGCCTGGCGCTCTCGCACGAGGTGCTCCTCCGGCTCTCGCTGCACCCTCAGGTCGTGGCGGTCAAGGACGCGAAGGACGACCTGGTCGCCACCGGCCGGCTGCGCGCTGCCTGCGACCTCGCGGTCTACTCGGGCACCGACGCGCTCAACCTGCCGTTGCTGTCGATCGGCGCGGTCGGGACGGTCAGCGTGGTCAGCCACCTGGTGACACCGCAGCTGGTCGACATGACCCAGGCTTTCCTGGCCGGTGACATGACGCGCGCCACGGCGTTGCACCTGTCGCTGGTGCCGGTCTGCGACGCGATCTTCCGTCATCAGGGGGTCGTCTCGGTCAAGGCTGCCCTGCAGCTGCGCGACACTCCGGTCGGCCCGGTCCGGCTGCCCCAGGCAGCCCTCACGGGCGAGCAGGTCGACGTGCTCGCCGCCCAACTCAGAGCAGCAGGAGTTCTATGAGTCACCCGCCCAGCGGTCTCGGCAAGCCCCCGCCCCTGGTCCCGCACGGGCTCCGGGTGGTAGCCCTCGGAGGGCTCGCCGAGATCGGTCGCAACATGACGGTCTTCGAGCACGCCGGACGGCTGCTGATCGTGGACTGCGGCGTGCTGTTCCCCGAGGAGGACCAGCCGGGGATCGACCTGATCCTGCCCGACTTCGGCTATCTGCGGGACCGGCTGGACGACATCGAAGCGGTCGTGCTCACCCACGGCCACGAGGACCACCTGGGCGGAGTTCCCTACCTGCTCCGGGAACGACGTGACATCCCGATCCTGGGGAGCCGGTTCACGCTGGCACTGCTGGAGGCAAAGCTGCGCGAGCACCGGATCGTGCCGGTGCTCGACGTCGTCGCCGAGGAGCAGACGCGCGAGCTCGGCCCGTTCGGGCTCGAGTTCTTCGCGGTCAACCACTCGATCCCGGACGCGCTCGCCATCGCCATCCGCACCCAGGCGGGGCTGGTCCTGCACACCGGTGATTTCAAGATGGACCAGCTGCCGATCGACGGTCGGCTCACCGACCTCGGCGGTTTCGCACGGCTCGGCAAGGAGGGCGTCGACCTGCTGCTGAGCGACTCGACCAACGCTGAGGTGCCGGGCTTCGTCGCACCGGAGCGGGAGATCGGCCCGGTCATCGACGACGTCATCCGCACCTCGACGGGCCGGGTCATCGTCGCGTCCTTCGCCAGCCACGTGCACCGGGTCCAGATGGTGCTGGACGCCGCGCACAAGCACGGGCGCCACGTCGCCTTCGTCGGCCGGTCCATGGTGCGCAACATGGGGGTGGCTGTCGAGCTCGGCTACCTGCACGTCCCGGCCGGTCTGATGATCGACATGAAGGACATGGACCAGCTGCCCGACGACCGCGTGGTGCTGGTCTCGACCGGGTCTCAGGGGGAACCGATGTCGGCGCTGGCCCGGATGGCCAACCGCAGCCATCACCAGGTGCGGATCACCGCCAAGGACACCGTCATCCTGGCCAGCTCGCTGATCCCCGGCAACGAGAACTCGGTCTACCGGGTGATCAACGGGCTGTCCCGCGCGGGCGCCCGGGTTGTTCACAAGGGCGTGGCCAAGGTGCACGTCTCCGGTCACGCGGCCGCGGGCGAGCTGATCTACCTGCTCAACGCGACCAAGCCGAGCAACCTCATGCCGGTGCACGGTGAGTGGCGCCACCTGCGCGCCCACGCGGCCCTCGGTCGGCTGACCGGGGTGCCCGAGGCCAACATCGTGCTCGCTGAGGACGGTGACGTGGTCGACCTGGTCGACGGACAGGCCAACGTCGTGGGGGCCGTGCCGTGCGGCTTCGTCTACGTCGACGGCAACGAGGTCGGCGACGTGGGCGAGGCGACGTTGAAGGACCGCCTGGCCCTCGGCGAGGAGGGCTTCGTTTCCATCACGATCGCGATCGACCGGACCACCGGCGAGCTGTCCGGGGAGCCGATCGTCAGTGCCCGCGGCTTTTCCGACGATCCCCGTGCCTTCGACCCGGTGCGCGCCCTGATCGTCGCCGAGCTGGCCAAGCCCTCCGGCAAGGGGGGCACCGACCCTCACCAGGTGGCTCAGGCGGTCCGTCGGGTCGCCGGTCGCTGGGTGGGCGACACCTACCGTCGCCGTCCGATGATCGTCCCGGTGGTCATCGAGGTCTAGCGCCTGCTCGGCGCGGACCGTGCCACGGCGGGCCGAGCAGACGTACGGATCAGGGGCTGTGGCTGCTGTGTGGCTGCTGTGACTCCTGGTGCTGGGGAGGTAGCGTCCGCGCCATGGCCTCTCGTGCGCCCGCCTCGTCCAGACCCCGAGCCACTGGCTCGGGGCGTCCTGCCGCGGGCGCCAAGAAGTCTCCCGCCGGCCGCAAGCCGGCTCCGAAGAAGACGCCGTCGAAGAAGGCGCCTGCCAGGAGCGGAGCTGCCCGGGCTGCCTCTACCCGGTCGCCCAGGACCGCGGCTGCCCCCCGTCCCACCGGTCCGGGACCCGTCTTGAACGCGGTGGAGGCGATCGGGGGCGCCGTCCTTCGACTGTTGACCGGCCTCGTGCGGGCCGTCGCCGGTGGGCTCGGCCTGCTCGCACGGGGGATCGGGTCCGCCGTGCGCGCCGTGGGCGGTCGTGAACAAGACGCGGAGCTGCTGGACGCCGCTCACCGCCGGGACGGTCTGGGCATGACGCTGCTGGCGCTCGCACTGGTCGCGGCAGGTGGTGTCTGGTGGCAGGCCGGTGTCCTCGGCGGGGGGATCGACGACCTGCTCAGGCAGCTTCTCGGGCGAGGGGCGCAGGTGCTGCCGCTGGTGCTGCTCACGGCCGGGGTGCTGATGCTGCTCCAGCCGGCCGCCCCCGAGCACACCGGCCGACGTGTCATCGGATGGTCGGCGCTGACCCTCGGGGTGCTGGGGGTGGTGCACGCGGTCAGCGCCGGCGGGATCTCCTCCCGCGGCGGGATCGTCGGGTTCCTGCTGGGGGAGCCGGCGCGTGCCGGCCTCACCGCGTGGCTCGCGGTGCCCGTGCTCCTGCTGCTCGCGGTCTTCGGCCTGCTCGTCATCACCTCGACGCCCGTCCATCAGGTGCCGGAAGCGCTCACGGCGCTGCGGGACCGGATGCTGCTCAAGCCCGCACCGGCCGTCGAGGCGCCGCCCGAGCCCCTCGAGCCGTTGATCCGCCGTCGACCGCGCAACCGACAGGGATCGCTGACACAGCAGGGCGAGCCCACCGACGCCAGCCCTGTGGTGCTCGACCCGGCGCCCAAGGCCGTGCCGCGGCTGGACCCCACCCCGCCTGCGCACGCGCCCGCCCCGGTCACCAGCGAGCAGCTGGTGCTGAAGGGCGACTACGCCCTGCCGCCGATGGACCTGCTCGGCGCGGGCACGCCGCCCAAGACCCGCAGCGCGGCCAACGACGAGATCATCCGGGCGTTGTCCCAGGTGCTGATCGACTTCCAGGTCGATGCGGCGGTGACCGGCTTCAGCCGCGGACCGACGGTCACCCGCTACGAGATCGAGCTCGGCCCGGCCGTGAAGGTCGAGCGCATCAAGACCTTGCAGCGCAACATCGCGTACGCCGTGAAGAGTCCCGACGTACGGATCATCGACGTCATCCCTGGCAAGAGCGCGATCGGGATCGAGATCCCGAACAGCGACCGGGAGAACGTCAGCCTCGGCGACATCCTGCGATCGCGGGCCGCGACCGACGACCACCACCCGATGCTCGTCGCGCTCGGCAAGGACATCGAGGGCGGCTTCGTCTGCGCCAACATCGCCAAGACCCCGCACATCCTCATCGCCGGAGCGACCGGCGCCGGCAAGAGCGTCTGCATCAACAGCCTGCTCGTCTCGATCCTCACCCGGGCCACCCCGGACGAGGTGCGGATGGTGCTGGTGGACCCCAAGCGCGTCGAGCTCACCGCGTACGAGGGGATCCCGCACCTCATCACACCGATCATCACGAGCCCGAAGAAGGCCGCCGAGGCGCTGCAGTGGGTCGTGCGCGAGATGGACCTGCGCTACGACGACCTGGCCGCCAGCGGCTACCGGCACGTCGACGACTTCAACCAGGCCGTGCGCGACGGCAAGCTGGTGGCGCCGGAGAACAGCGAGCGGGTCTACACGCCGTACCCCTACCTGCTGGTCATCATCGACGAGCTGGCCGACCTCATGATGGTCGCCCCGCGCGACGTCGAGGACTCGATCGTCCGCATCACCCAGCTGGCCCGGGCCGCCGGGATCCACCTGGTCATCGCGACCCAGCGGCCGAGCGTCGACGTCGTCACCGGGCTGATCAAGGCGAACGTGCCGTCCCGGCTCGCCTTCGCGACCTCGAGCGGCACCGACAGCAAGGTCATCCTCGACCAGCCCGGCGCCGAGAAGCTGATCGGCAAGGGCGACTCGCTGTTCCTGCCGATGGGGGCGAGCAAGCCGCTCCGAGTCCAGGGTGCGCTGGTCACCGACGCCGAGGTGCAGGCCGTCGTCGACCACGTCAAGGGCCAGCGGCAGCCGGCGTTCCGCGAGGACGTCCAGGTAACGCCGGAGAGCACACGCGAGGTGGACGCCGACATCGGGGACGACCTGGACGTGCTCTGCCAGGCGGTCGAGCTCGTGGTCAGCACCCAGTTCGGATCGACCTCGATGCTGCAGCGCAAGCTGCGGGTCGGCTTCGCCAAGGCCGGGCGCCTGATGGACCTGATGGAGAGCCGGAACGTCGTCGGCCCCTCGGAGGGCAGCAAGGCCCGGGACGTGCTGGTGCGGCCGGAAGACCTCGCCGACCTGCTGGACACGCTCCGCGGCGGTGGCTGAGCAACGACTGCACGTCGTGTGACGTCATGTGACCGCTCAGCGACGTCATGTGACGTCAGGCGTACGAAGACCGCGTGACGATCGGTCGGGACGCTCTGTGCCGACCTAGGCTCTGGCCCTGCAGCCGGGTCGCCCGACGGGAGGCGATCCACGCAGAGCAAGGGTGCGGGGGGTGCCGACGATGACCCAGCTCGACGAGGTCGGGACGCTGCTCCGAGACGCACGGGAAGCGTCCGGCCTGACGGTGGCCCAGGTCAGTGACCGCACCCGGCTTCGGGCCGGCCTCGTGCGAGACCTCGAGCGCGGGGACACGGAGAGCAGCGGCGGGCACGTGTACGTGCGCGGTCGTCTGCGTGCCTGTGCGCAGGCCACCGGCTCCGACCCCGAGCCCCTGCTCGCCGCCTACGCCCGGCAGGCAGGGGTGCCCCAGCCCCGACCGGTCGTCCTCGACCAGCCCCTGCTGGGGCAGCCGTCCGGGCTGCTCCACCTCCCGACCACCGGACAGGTCCGACGGCCCGCCCCGCAGTGGGCGCTCACGGTCGTGCTGGCGATGATGCTGCTGGCCGGTCTGGCCGCGATCGGCGCCCTGACCGGTTCGCCGACGGCGCGCGAGACGTTGGTGCCGGCCTCCTCACCACAGGCGCCTCCGGTCATGACCGAGCCGGCCCCCGCCCCTTCCGACCCGGGGGCCTCGACGCAGCCCCCTGAGACCCCCGTGAGGGCTGTGACGCCCGCGACGGCGGCGCTTCACCTGTCCGTGGACGGCGCAGCCTCCTGGGTGCGGGTTGCGTCGGTCGGGGGAGCCACCCTGCTGGAGGAGGTCCTCGAGCCCGGTCACGTGCAGGACTTTCGCGACCAGGCCGGCCTCACGGTCGCCGTGGGCAACGCGGGTGCGGTCACCCTGACCTGCTCGACATCCGCAGCGACCGCGGCCGGACCGCAGGGGCAGGTCCGCCGCTTCACCTGTGCCCCCGGCGGCCTGTCGCCGGTCTGACCAGACCGGGTGCTCGCGGGTCCACCTAGACTCGGCCGGTGAATGCTCCCCGCCGCGTCGCCCTGACCACCCTCGGGTGTGCCCGCAACGAGGTCGACTCCGAGGAGCTGGCCGGCCGTCTGTCCGCGGCTGGGTGGCAGCTCGTCGAGGACGACGCCGACGCCGACGTCGCGGTCATCAACACCTGCGGCTTCGTCGAGCAGGCGAAGAAGGACTCGATCGACACGTTGCTCGCCGCGGCCGACACCGGCGTCAAGGTGGTAGCCGTCGGCTGTCTCGCCGAGCGCTACGGCGAACAGCTCGCCGCCCAGCTGCCCGAGGCCGACGCGGTGCTCGGCTTCGACTCCTACGCCGACCTGAGCACGCATCTGACCGCCGTGCTCGACGGGGTGCCGGTGGCCAGCCACACACCGGGCGACCGGCGCAAGCTGCTGCCGATCAGCCCGGTCGCCCGTCAGGAGCCCGCCGCCCAGCTCGACGTCGGCATCCCGGGCCATGCCGGGGGTCCCACCGTGGTTCGACGGCGGCTCTCCGGCGGCCCGGTGGCCCCGCTGAAGCTGGCCTCCGGCTGCGACCGGCGGTGCTCGTTCTGCGCGATCCCGAGCTTTCGGGGCTCGTTCGTCAGCCGGCGCCCGGCCGACGTGCTGGCCGAGGCCCGCTGGCTCGCCGACGACGGCGTGCGCGAGCTGGTGCTGGTGAGCGAGAACAGCACGTCGTACGGCAAGGATCTCGGTGACCTGCGCCTGCTCGAGTCGCTGCTGCCGGCGCTCGCCGACGTGGACGGCATCGAGCGGGTCAGGCTCTCCTACCTGCAGCCGGCCGAGACCCGGCAGAGCCTGGTCGAGGTGCTCGCGGGCACCCCGGGCGTGGTCCCCTACTTCGACCTCAGCTTTCAGCACAGCTCCCCGACCGTCCTGCGGAGGATGCGACGCTTCGGCGACACCGACTCCTTCCTCACCCTGCTGAGGTGGGTCCGTGCCCTCGCACCGACGGCAGGGGTGCGCAGCAACGTCATCGTCGGCTTCCCCGGCGAGACCGAGGCTGACGTGGACGAGCTGGAGCGCTTCCTGGTCGCCGGTCGGCTCGACGTGGTCGGCGTCTTCGGCTACTCCGACGAGGACGGCACCGAGGCCGAGCACCTGCCGGACCACCTGCCCGAGCAGGTCGTCCGCGAGCGCGTCGCCCGGCTCACCGCGCTGGTCGAGGAGCTCACCGCCCAGCGTGCCGAGGAACGACTAGGGGAGCGGGTGACCGTGCTGGTTGAGACCTCCGACGGCGAGGGGCGCTCGGACCACCAGGCGCCCGAGGTGGACGGGAGCACACAGCTGCAGGGCGCTGCGGCTCTGACGGTCGGTGACCTCGTCGAGGCGGTCGTCACCGGCAGCGAGGGCGTCGACCTCGTCGCAGCTGTCGTGGAGGTCTCGGCCCACGCTCGGCAGTCCTCGCTGGCCGGTCGGTGAGCCAGGCCGCCCGTGCGTTCGGTCAGGAGCCCGCTCGCGGCGTGCCCGACCACCTCGCCGACCCCGCCTCGAAGGTCTCGGTCGTCAACCTGCCGAACGGGCTGACCGTTCTGCGCCTGCTGCTGGTGCCGGTGTTCGCTGCGCTGCTGCTGGCCCGGAATGGTCAGGACGACGCGCTGCGGGTCGCCTCCTGGGGGGTCTTCGCACTGGCGGCGTGGACCGACAGCCTGGACGGGAAGATCGCCCGGGCGCGCGGTCTCGTCACCTCCTTCGGCAAGCTGGCGGACCCGATCGCGGACAAGGCGCTGACCGGTGCCGCGATGATCGGCCTGTCGATGCTCGACGAGCTGCCGTGGTGGGTCACGGTCCTGGTCCTGGTCCGTGAGGTGGGGGTGACGCTGCTGCGGTTCTGGGTGATCCGGCACGGCATGATCTCCGCGAGCCGCGGCGGCAAGCTCAAGACTCTCCTGCAGGGGGTGGCGATCGGGCTCTACGTCCTTCCGCTGTCGGGCCTGCTCGGCACCGGACGGGCGGTGGTCATGACGCTGGCGGTCGTCGTGACCGTCGTGACCGGGCTGGACTACGTGGCGCGGGCGGTGCGGTTGCGTCGGACCAGTCCGCGGGCCGAGATGAAGCGGGCACGTCGCGCCGCCAGGGAGCTGTCGTGACGGCCAGGCAGCTGTCGTGACGGCCAGGGAGCTGTCGTGAACCGGTGCGGCGCGTGAGCACGGTGCTCGGGGCGGTCGTCGCGGTCGGCGACGAGCTGCTGCTCGGCGACATCGTCAACACGAACGCCGCGTGGCTCGGCGAAGCGCTGGCGGGGGTCGGCGTGCACGTGGTGCACAGCTCCGCGGTCGGGGACCACGTCGGCCGGCTGGTCACCGCGCTGCGCAGGGCGCTCGAGGACGCCGACGTCGTCGTCGTCACGGGCGGCCTCGGGCCGACCGTCGACGATCTCACCCGGGACGCGTTGGCGATCGTCGGCGACGCGCCGCTGCAGCGCGAGACCGACCTGGAGCGGGACCTCGCCGACCGGTTCGCCGGCTTCGGCATCGCGATGCCCGAGCAGGTCCTGCGCCAGGCCGACGTGCCGCGCGGGGCCCTGACGATCGACAACCCGGTCGGCACGGCGTACGGCCTTCGTCTGGTCGTAGGTGACCGGGTGCTCTACGCGGTGCCGGGACCGCCGCACGAGCTGCAGGCGGTCATGCTGGGCGGGGTCCTGCCCGAGCTCGCCGCGCGCACCGGCAGCCGGGTCACCACGCGCACCCTGCGGTGCTCCGGCGTGGGGGAGTCCGAGGTGGCGGAGCGGGTCGAGGCGGCGCTGGGAGCGATCCCGGCCGACGTCGACCTGGCCTACCTCGCGGGCAGCGGCGTCGTGCGGGTCCGGCTCAGCACCGACGGTGACCCGACCGTGCTGGAGCCCCTGGTGAGTCGTGCCGCCGAAGCGCTCGGCAGCGACGTCTGGGGGCGCGACGGGGACGATCTGCCGTCGGTCGTGCTGTCACGGCTCGTGCTGCGGGGAGAGACGCTGGCGACCGCTGAGTCCTTCACCGGCGGGCTCCTCGCGGCGTCGCTCACCAGCGTGCCCGGCTCGTCGGGCGCCTACCGCGGAGGGCTCGTCCCGTACGCCACCGCGCTCAAGGTCTCGATGGCAGGGGTGCCGCTCGAGACGGTGCGCGAGCACGGCGCCGTGTCGGCGCAGACCGCGGTCGCGCTGGCCGAGGGCGCGCGCGCCGCCGCCGGTGCGACCTGGGGGATCGCGACCACGGGCGTGGCCGGGCCGGACGAGCAGGAGGGCAGGCCGGTCGGGACCGTGCACCTCGCGGTGGCCGGCCCCGACGGTACGACGGTTCTCAGCCGTCGCGTCCCAGGAGACCGGGAGCGGGTGCGGGTCCTGTCCGGGGTGACGCTGCTGGACCAGCTGCGTCGCCGGCTCGACCGGGCCGAAGCGAACGGCGCACCCTCCCGCTGAGCGTGGACCGCCGACCGGCGCGAGGCCCAGCAGACCGGTGGCGTGAGCGACCTCGGCAGGTACGGTGGACCCACTGGATCGCGCCTGGACGGCTCGTCGTGCCCGGCACGCTCGGCAGATATGGGAGGTGAGGCGGGTGGCGGTGCTCCGTACCCTGATCGGCGAGTCGTTGCGCGCCACGAGGCAGGAGCAGGACCGCACCCTGCGCGAGGTCAGCGGGCTCGCACGGGTGAGCCTCGGCTACCTGTCCGAGGTCGAGCGCGGCGAGAAGGAGGCCAGCTCCGAGCTGCTGGCCAGCATCTGTCGGGCACTCGGGGTCAGGCTGTCCGACGTCCTGCGTGAGGTCAGCGAGACGCTCAGCAGGGTTGAGCCGGAGCCGCTGCCGGTGCGGCACCTGGTCGACGCGGCGCACCGTCGGGGCGAGGTCACGGCGCTGCCGACCGCACGGCCCGCCGACGTCGTCGCGGCCGCCTGAGCGTCGTCGCTACCCCGGCACCCTCCCGCAGGGCGGCAGGGTTCGACCGCACGCATCTTGCGGTGCTGGAGGCAGCGGGCCGCTGCTTCGCCGACCGGGGGGTCCGGGCGACGACCATGCAGGAGGTCGCAGACGCCGCCGGGGTCGCCAAGGGCACCCTCTACAACCACGTGCGGACCAAGCCCGACCTGCTGGATGCGCTGGTCCTGCACCGGGTGCGCGCCCTGGTCGAGCAGGCGCAGACCTTGTCGGCCGAGGAAGGGCTCGGGGCAGCGTTGCGGCTGACCCGCGCCGGGCTGGCTGCCGACCCCACGCTGGTCGGCCTGCGGGCGCGCGAGCCGGAGCAGCTGGTGCCGCTGCTCGGCGCCTGGGTCGGCGCCGGGTGGGACGCAGCCCGGGCGGGTTGCGCGGCCGTGCTGACGGCGGACCACCGGAGCAGCGGGCCGGACGCGGTGGGCATCGTCCTGCGACACGTCCTCGCGGGCGCACTGTGGCCTCAGGAGGAGGGTGACGACGCAGACGTGATCGCCGAGGTGCTGGCGCGCCGCGACGTCGCCGCGGCATACCTGGCACAGTGATTGCTCAGGTGGGTCGCACGACGCCGCCGGATGATGAGGAGCTGGACTGATGGCTAACCCCTTCGTCAAGGGCTGGAAGTATCTGATGGCCGCCTTCGGCGCGAAGATCGACGAGAAGGCCGACCCCAAGATCCAGATCGCCCAGGCCATCGAGGAGGCGCAGCGTCAGCACCAGCAGCTGACCCAGCAGGCTGCCGCTGTCATCGGCAACCAGCGTCAGCTGGAGATGAAGCTGGCACGCACCATGACCGAGGTGGAGAAGCTGCAGGGCTCGGCGCGTCAGGCGTTGGTGCTCGCCGACCAGGCGCGGGCGTCCGGTGACGAGGCCAAGGCCACGCAGTACGAGCAGACCGCGCAGACCTTCGCCACCCAGCTGGTTGCCTCCGAGCAGTCCATGGAGGACATGAAGTCGCTTCACGACCAGGCGTTGTCCGCCGCCGAGCAGGCGAAGAAGGCGGTCGAGAACAACGCGATGCTCGTGCAGCAGAAGCTCGCCGAGCGCAGCCAGCTGCTCAGTCAGCTGGAGCAGGCCAAGATGCAGGAGCAGGTGTCGGCCAGCCTGTCGTCGATGTCGGAGCTGACCGCTTCCGGCAGCACCCCGAGCCTTGCGGAGGTCCGCGAGAAGATCGAGGGTCGCTACGCCCGTGCGCTCGGTTCGGCCGAGCTGGCCGGCAGCAGCGTCGAGGGCCGGATGCTCGAGGTGCAGAAGTCGACCCTGGACATGGCTGGCACCTCGCGGCTCGAGCAGATCCGTGCGGGTATGTCTGGCCAGCAGCTCGGTGCCGGCGCGACGCAGGAGAGCATCGAGGCGCCCGACCTCACCAAGCCCGCGGCCGACCGCAAGGCGGAAGGCACGACGGGCTGAGTCCGGGGTCCGGGGGGCCGGGGGTCCGCGGGGCGCTCGTCCTGCACCGCGCTCAGGGCCGGTAGCGCGTACGCCCCACCGGTCGAGGGCCGGTCGCCCCGTCAGTGGTCGGCATCGGCCCGGGCTGGCAGCGCGGGCACCAGTAGGTCAGGCGCCGCCGAGGGGCGTCCCCCTGCTCGGTGGACCGGACCCGGGTGCCGCACCGCCGGCAGGGCTTGCGGGACCGTTCGAAGACCCAGTGGTCCTGACCGCGCAGCAGCGAGCCGGTCGTGCTCTGCTCCGGGCGGTCGCGGTTGAGGTGCATCAGACGGCGCGACCGCTCGACCAGCCGCTCGACGTCCGGCACGTCACGCACCGGGAGCCAGGGTGACAGGCCCTGCAGGAAGAGCACCTCGCACCGGTAGAGGTTCCCGAGCCCGGCGAGCAGCCGCTGGTCGAGCAGCGCGAGCCCGACCTCGTCGTCCGGGCGCGCTCGCAGGTTTGCGCAGGCTTGCTCAAGATCAGGTTCTTCGGCCAGCAGATCTGGCCCGAGGTGCCCGACCACCCGGTCCTCGTGGACCGTCTCGAGCAGCGCGACGACCGGCATCCGATAGCCGACGGCGATAGCGAGCGCGTTCTCCAGCACCACCCGCACCTGCCACTCGGGCCCGCCCGCCCAGCGGGCGCCCGGCGCATACAGGTGCCAGCTGCCGTCCATCCGGAAGTGCGTGTGCAGCGTGAGCCCGCCCTCGACCCGGGTCAGCAGGTGCTTGCCTCTCGGCACGACCTCCAGGACCGCACGCCCGGTCAGGTCGGCGGTCGCCAGGTGCGGCACCCGGAAGTCGCTGCGGGTCAGCACCCGGCCGGCGAGCGCCTCGTGCATCCGCCGGCCGGCGAGCCAGACCGTGTCACCCTCGGGCATCCCGGGCCTCCTTCATCGAGCCAGCCCGGGTGCGCCCCGCAATCGGCGTGAGCGCGATCCGAAGGACTCCTCGTTGACGCCACGTCGCAGGCCCGGACGGGTCGGCCGCTCGGCGAGCGACGGCGACGGGCCGGGCTGGCACCGGGGGCACCACCAGGTCTCGCGCTCCTGCGGTCCGGCCGCCGCGTCCCGGAACTGCACCGGCGTCGTGCACCGGCGGCAGGGACGGTCGGCCCGGCCGTAGACCCAGTGCGTCTGACCGCGTCGGGTGTCGCCGGTGGTGACCTGGCCGGGGTGGGTGAGCGAGTGGCGCAGCATCCTGCGGACCAGGGTCAGCAACGGCGGCAGGTCCACCTCACCGACCGGCGTCCACGGGGACCGACCGCGCAGGAAGCAGGTCTCCACCGCCCACAGGTTGCCGATGCCCGCCAGGTTGGTCTGGTCGAGCAGCGCCTCGATCAGGGGCCGGTCCGGGCGGGCCAGCAGTCGTCGTACGGCGTCGGCCTGGTCCCAGTCCCCGAGCAGGTCCGGGCCGAGGTGACCGATCACCTCCTGCTCGCGCGCGGTCTCCACGAGCTCGAGGACCGGCATGCGCACGGCGTACGCCGTGGGCCCGTCGGTCGCGAGCACGAGCCGGATGTCGTCGTCGAACGTGCGGGGCAGGCGCTTGCCGTGCCCCGTGGTCTGCCAGGCGCCGTCCATGAGGAAGTGGGTGTGCAGGGTCAGGCCGCCGCTGAACCGGGTCAGCATGTGCTTGCCGTAGGAGTCGAAGGCGAGCACCTCGCGGCCGGACAGGTCGGTCGTCGCCAGCTGCGGCGCCCGGAAGTCGCTGCTCGTGACGATGCGCCCCACCAGCTGGTCGGTCATCCGTCGGGCGGCCTTCCAGACGCTGTCTCCCTCGGGCACCAGAACAGTGTGCGGTCCGGAGGTGATCCTCGCCCCGGGAGGGGAAAGGGCGGCGCATGCCGAGCCGACCCCTGGACCAGACCGACCCGACCGAGCAGACCGAGCAGACCGAGCAGGCCGGCCCGAGCGCCCGGCCGACGACAGGTGATGCTCGGGCTGATCAGCCCACCGACATCCCCGCCGACGGGTGGATGGACGTCCTCAAGCGCTCCAAGGGGCAGGTCAAGGACGACCACGTCTCGCTGCTGGCGGCCGGTGTGGCGTTCCGGTTCTTCCTGGCGCTGTTCCCGGGCCTGATCGCCGCGCTGTCCATCTACGGTCTGGTCGCCGACCCCGACAAGGTCAGGGAGCAGGTCGAGTCGGTGCTGTCCGCCGTGCCGGAGGAGGCCAGGACGATCGTCACCGACCAGCTCAGCTCGGTCGCCAGCGGTTCCGGCGGGGCGCTCGGGTTCGCCACCATCATCTCGCTGCTCGCCGCGATCTACAGCGCGTCGAGCGGTATGAACGGGCTCATCGAGGCGGTGAACGTGGCCTACGACGAGAAGGAGACCCGCGGTTTCCTCAGGCTGCGGGGGCTGGCCCTGCTCCTGACCCTGGGCGCCATCGTGTTCCTGGTGCTGGCCGTCGGTCTGATCGCGGTGCTGCCGCCGATCCTGTCGTCGGTCGGTCTGGGCGGTGCCGCGTCGGTGCTCATCACGATCGGCCGCTATGCAGGCCTGGTCCTGCTGTTCATCGTGACGCTCGCCGTCGTCTATCGGTATGCGCCCGACCGGGAGAACCCCCGGTTCAGCTGGGTCGGCGTCGGCGCTCTGACGGCCACGGTGCTCTGGATCCTCGGCAGCGTCGCCTTCGGCCTCTACGTGCAGCTGTTCGGCAGCTACAACAAGACCTACGGGGCGCTGGCGGGCGTCGTCATCCTGCTGCTGTGGCTGTTCCTCACCGCGTTCGTCGTGCTCCTGGGTGCCGAGGTCAACTCCGAGGCAGAGCTGCAGACCGCAGCCGACACCACGACGGGGGAGTCGAGGCCGATGGGTGCCCGGGGCGCGGTAAAGGCCGACCACGCTGCTGGCTGACACCACCGGACGATCGATCCGCCCAGCCGGTGCGCCGCGAGTCTCGGCCGCCCCGGTGATCCTGGGTGGCACAGTGGGTCGATGAGCACCACGTACGACGAACGCGTCGCCCGGCTGCAGCAGCAGTACGCGCAGATCCCGCCCGGCGACCCGGTCCGGCTGGCGAAGAAGACCTCGAACCTGTTCCGCACCCGCCCCGACACCAAGACCGCCCGGCTCGACGTCACCGGCTTCACCGGCGTGCTCTCGGTCGATCCCGAGGCGCGGACGGCAGACGTGCTCGCGATGACGACGTACGAGGACCTGGTCGACGCGCTCCTGCCGTACGGGGTGATGCCCCTGGTCGTCCCGCAGCTGAAGACCATCACGCTCGGCGGCGCCGTGACCGGCCTCGGGATCGAGAGCTCGAGCTTTCGCAACGGGGTGCCGCACGAGTCGGTCGTCGAGATGGACGTGCTCACCGGCGACGGTCGGCTGGTCACCTGCAGCCGGGAGGTCGAGAGCCAGCTGTTCTACGGCTTCCCGAACAGCTATGGGACGCTCGGCTACGCGCTGCGACTACGGATCGAGGTCGAGCCGGTCCGGCCGTACGTGCACCTGCGGCACGTCCGGGTCGACGGCTCGGCAGGCGCGGCGATGCTCATGGACAAGGTGACCCGCGACGGCTCGGCCGACTTCATGGACGGGACCTGGTTCAGCGAGGACGAGGTCTACGTGACGCTCGCCCGCTGGGCCGACGAGGCGCCAGCCCTGTCGGACTACACCGGGCAGCAGATCTACTACCGCAGCATCCAGAGTCGCGAGCAGGACTGGCTCACCGTCCGGGACTACCTGTGGCGCTGGGACACCGACTGGTTCTGGTGCTCGCGGGCGCTCGGGGTGCAGAAGCCTGCGGTGCGTCGGCTGGTCCCGCGCCGCTACCTGCGCAGCGACACCTGGTGGAAGCTGGTCGCGCTGGAGAAGAAGTACCGCGTCAAGAGCCGCTACGACCTGCGGCGCGGCGGTCTGCCCCAGGAGCACGTCGTGCAGGACGTGGAGGTGCCGGCGAACCGGCTCGCGGACTTCATGGAGGTCTTCGCGCGCGAGATCCCGGTGCAACCGGTCTGGTTCTGCCCGCTGAAGGCCCGGAGCCAGACCGACCGCTGGGACCTGTACGACCTGGACCCGGGCACGCTGTACGTGAACGTCGGGTTCTGGTCGAGCGTCGGGCTCGAGCCGGGGGAGGTGGACGGTCACCACAACCGGCTGATCGAGCGGCTGGTGACCGAGCTGGGCGGCCACAAGTCGTTGTATTCGACGAGCTTCTATCCCGAGCAGGAGTTCTGGCAGCTCTACGGCGGCCAGACATACGCGATGCTCAAGAAGACCTACGACCGTGACGGTCGGTTGCTGGACCTGTATGACAAATGTGTGGGGAGAGGTTGAGATGACGGTGGCCAGGGCGTTGCACGACGCCATGCGAGCCTCGGGGGTCCGGGTGGAGGCCTATGACGGGAGCACCGCCGGTGACGGCGACGTCGTCATCACGGCGAAGAGCCGCAAGGCGGTGGCGCACCTGGTCGGTGCGCCTGGTGAGCTGGGCCTCGGGCGGGCCTACGTCAGCGGCGAGCTCGAGGTGCGCACCCCCGGGGACGGTCCGGTCGACCACTACAGCCTGCTCCGGCTGTTCACCAAGGAGAAGATCGGGGCGCTGAGCACCGCCGACCGGCTGTCGGTGCTGCGCACCCTCGGTCCTGCGGCGCTGACCTGGGTCGAGCCACCGCCGCAGGAGGTGCACACCCGGCGCCTGGTCGCCGGTATGCGGGCGCACCTGCCCGGTCAGGACGCGTTCGCGATCGCGCACCACTACGACGTCAGCAACGACTTCTACCGCATGGTCCTCGGGCCGTCGATGGCCTACACGTGCGCGGTCTACCCCGACCAGGACGCCACCCTGGAGCAGGCTCAGGCGGAGAAGTTCGACCTGGTCTGCCGCAAGCTTGACCTGCAGCCCGGGCAGCGGCTGCTCGACGTCGGGTGCGGCTGGGGCGGCATGGTCCAGCACGCGGTCGAGCACTACGGCGTCACGGCGCTGGGCGTCACGCTCAGCCGGCAGCAGGCCGAGTGGGGGCAGAAGGCCATCGCGGACGCGGGTCAGAGCGACCGGGCCGAGGTGCGGCACCAGGACTACCGGTTCGTGCCGGAGACCGGCTTCGACGCGATCAGCTCGATCGGTCTCACCGAGCACCTCGGGATCAAGCAGATCCCGTCGTACGCGGTGCGGCTGGCCGCCCAGCTGCAGCCTGGCGGACGACTGCTGAACCACTGCATCACCCGCCCCGACGACGACAGCCCGGCGATCTCGCCACGCGGCTTCATCGCCCGTTACGTGTTCCCGGGCGGGGAGCTGCCCGGGGTGGGACGGCTGGCGCGGGACCTGCAGTCGGCGGGCCTGGAGATCCGGCACGAGGAGAACTTGCGCGAGCACTACGCCAAGACCTGCCGAGCCTGGTGCGAGAACCTGGACGCGCACTGGGACGCGGCCGTCGCCGAGGTGGGCCTGGGCACCGCCAAGGTGTGGGCGCTCTATCTCGCCGGCTCGCGGATCGGCTTCGAGGACAACAACATCCAGCTGCACCAGATCTTGGCGACCCGGACCACCGACGGTGACTCCGGGATGCCGCTGCGCCCGACCTGGGGCGCGTGAGCTCCTGACCTGCCACCGTGCCGGACAGCTCTATCGGCGGTCGCGGGCCGTCCGCCGGTCGGCCATCACGTCGGCGAGCCGGCCGGCGCGCTCGGCCTCCGGTCCGGCGGAGGCGGTGGCGTCCAGGAACACGCCCACGACCTCAGGAAACTGCGCGCGCAGGTCGGCCTCGACCCGGCTGGAGAACTTTTCCACCTCGGCGGTGCCGGACCCGTCGGCGAGGTCCAGGTGCACGGCGACGAGCATCCGGTCGGGCCCGACCATCATGGTGAGCAGGTCGATCACGGCGTCCACCTCCGGGTAGTCCGACAGCGCGTCGTAGAGCGCCAGGCGCTGCTCCGGGTCGGTGGCCTCGCCGATCAGCAGCTCCTTGGTGTCCCGGCCCAGCAGGAACGCCACCACGACCAGGAGCAGCCCCACCGCGATGGCCGCTGCCCCGTCGTAGCGGGCGTCCCCGGTCAGCTCGTGCAGCCCGAGGCCGGTGAACGCCAGCAGCAGCCCGACCACGGCGGCGGCGTCCTCGGACACGACGGTCTTGACGGTCGGGTCGGTGGACAGCTTGACGTGCTGCCAGGTCGTACGACCACGTTCGCGGGCCTCGCCGCGCGTCTGCTTCAGGGCTTTGAGCAGCGACGCGCCTTCCAGCACGAGCGCGACGGCGAGCACCAGGTAGCCGATCAGGTAGGACGGCTCCTCGGTCTCCGGGTCCAGGATCGAGGTGATCCCGTCGTACAAGGAGAACAGCCCGCCCGCGACGAAGATCCCGACCGCGGCCAGCAACGACCAGAAGAAGCGTTCCTTGCCGTAGCCGAACGGGTGGGTGGCGTCCGGCTCGCGCGCCCCGCGGCGCAGCGAGGTGAGCAGGAACAGCTCGTTCGCCGTGTCGGCGTAGGAGTGGCCGGCCTCGGCGAGCAGGACGCTGGAACCGGTGACCAGCGCCGCCACCGTCTTGGCGACGGCGATCCCGGCGTTGGCTCCGAGGGCGAGCAGGACGGTTGCCCGGCTGTCGCTCGTCGTGTCGTCGTTGCTCACCCTGCCGCTGTTGCCCCCAGGGCGACGCGTGAACCTCAGCACAGGTGGAGGAATCTCTCCGCTTTCCGGGCTAGGCTGCGTCGTGCTCACTTCTCGACTGCGCCTGCCCACCAGCTATCGCCTGACCTACCTCGTCCTGCTGCTGGGGGTGACCTCGTTCTCGCTGCTGCAGTCCATGGTCAACCCGGTCCTGCCGACCATCCAGGCCGCTGTCGGCACCGACCAGCGCACCGTGACGTGGTTGCTCACCGCGTACCTGCTGTCGGCGTCGGTCTTCACCCCGATCATCGGCCGGGTGGGCGACAAGGTCGGCAAGGAGCGGATGCTCGTCCTGACGATGGTCGCGCTCGCCGTCGGTTCGCTCCTGGCAGCGCTGGCCACGAGCATCGGGGTGCTGATCCTGGCCCGGGTCGTGCAGGGCGTGGGCGGTGGCGTCCTGCCCTTGACCTTTGGGATCATCCGGGACGAGTTTCCCAAGGAGAAGGTGGCCGGCGCCGTCGGCACCGCGGCTGCTCTGCTGGCCGTCGGCGGCGGGCTCGGACTTGTCATCGCCGGGCCGATCGTTGACGCCCTCAGCTATCACTGGCTTTTCTGGCTACCGATGATCATGACGATCGTGGCGGCGCTGGCGGCGGCCGCGTTCGTTCCGCCTTCCCCCGTCCGCACCCCCGGCAAGATCTCGGTGACCGCCGCCCTGATGCTGTCCGGCTGGCTGGTGGCGCTGCTGCTCGCTGTCAGCCAGGGTCGTGTCTGGGGCTGGAGCTCGGGCCGCACGGTGGGCCTGCTGATCGCCGCGGTCGTCGTCTTCAGCATCTGGATGCGCACCGAGGTCCGCAGCAGCGAGCCGCTGATCGACATGCAGATGATGCGGATCCCCGCGGTCTGGACCACCAACGTGGTCGCGCTGCTGTTCGGGGCTGGGATGTATTCGGCCTTCGCCTTCCTGCCGCAGTTCCTGCAGACCCCGACGGTGACCGGCTACGGCTTCGGTCAGACCGTCACCCAGTCCGGGCTGCTGATGCTGCCCCAGTCGATCGCCACGTTCATCGCGGGGCTTGTCACCGGGCGGCTCGCCGCCTCGCACGGGTCGCAGCGGGTCCTGGTCTTCGGCGCCGGTCTGAGCGCGCTGAGCATGCTCGCGCTGGTGCTGTTCCACGGGGAGGTCTGGATGGTGCTGGTCGAGACCACGGTCATGGGCCTCGCGTTCGGGCTGGCTTTCGCGGCGATGAGCAATCTCGTCGTCGAGTCCGTCCCGGCGAGCCAGACCGGGGTCGCGAGCGGCATGAATGCGAACATCCGCACCATCGGTGGGGCGCTCGGCGGGGCGGCGCTCGCCAGCGTGATCACGGCGGGTGCTCGGGCGGACGGCCTGCCGGTCGAGAGCGGCTACACGGCCGGGTTCGCGGTCCTCGCGGGCTGCTACGGGGTCGCCACCGTCGTGGCCCTGTTCATCCCGGGCCGTCTCAGGACGGTGCCCGCCGACGAAGAGGTGTTCCACGCCGAGGCTGGGCTGGTAGCCGAAGGCCCGCTGGTCACCCCCCGCCGCAGCGATCCTGATCGGGCGGACCTGGCCAGGCTGGCCGGTCAGCAGTGACGGCTCGAGCTCCCGAACGTCGCCTGCGCAAGGACGCGGAGCAGAACCGGGCGCGTCTGCTTCAGGCCGCAGCGAAGGTCTTCCACGAGCAGGGTGTCGGAGCGTGCCTGGACGACGTCGCTCGGCGTGCCGAGGTGGGGGTCGGCACCCTCTACCGGCGCTTCCCCAGCCGCGAGGCGCTGCTGGAGGCGCTGCTTCTGGATCTGCTGGACCTCTGGGCGCAGGAGGCCGAGCAGGCGCTGGCACGGCCTGACGGGACCGGGCTCGCCGCGTTCCTGCGCGCGGTCGGGGCGGTGCAGGCCTCCCCGCAGGGCTGCGCGCTGCGGCTCTGGACCTCACCGGCGGTCGAGGAGAGCCGACTCGCGGTCGGCGAGCAGATGCGTGCGTTGCTGGTAGATGCCCAGCGCCACGGCAGCTGCCGACCGGACGTGGACGTCGACGACCTGGTGGGCATCTTCATCGCGCTGCGCGGGATCCGCGAGCTGCCGACCGGCGACGTCGCGCTCGACTGGCGCCGGCACCTCGAGCTGTGCCTGGCGGGCCTACGACCCTGAGCTGACCCTGTCTGGTCGGTCAGGTCAGGTGATGACGATGCCCTCGAGGTCGGCCTCGGGCTCGGGGTAGGCGAGCTCGAGCCCCTCCAGGGTCTGGACCAGGCTCCGGGCGACGGCGAGGTTCCGGTACCACTTGCGGTCGGCCGGCACGACGTACCAGGGGGCTTCCTTCGTCGACGTGGCGGACAGCGCCGTGGCGTAGACCCGCTGATAGCCGTCCAGAATGCCCGCTCCTCGAGATCGGCTACGGCAAACTTCCACCGCTTGTCCGGCTCCTCGAGCCGAGCCTGCAGGCGCTCCGCCTGCTCGTTCTTGCTGATGTGCAGGAACAGCGTGACGATCGTGGCGCCCTCGTCGACCAGCAGCTGCTCAAAAGCGCGCAGGTGCGAGAAGCGCCGCTTGGCCTGTGCGTCGTCGACGCAGCCGTGCACGCGGGTCACCAGGACGTCCGTCCTTGCCGCCGGTGTCCATGCCCTGCAGCATGATGAACACCCGGTGGGTGTTCTGCGCGTAGCGAACGTCCTGCAGCTCGGCTAGCCGGGCCCGCAGCCGGAGCAGCTCGGGCAGCGCGTCCTTCTTGCCGCCGCCCCACCCCGGGGTGCTTCGTGGGTCGATGTCGGCCAGGTCGAGCTTCGTGCCGCGCGGGACCCGGGAGAGACTCATGGCGGACCCTACGGTCACGATCCGGTGACCTGGCAGCATCAGAGCATGAGCGGAGCAGGCACGAGCGACGGGGGTACGAGCGAGGGTCGGCAGCGGCGGGTCGGGGAGGTCTCGTCCGCGTCGATGCCCGAGGACCACGGCTGGCAGGCTCGGGACGGCTTCTCGATCGTGGTGGCGGACCGCGGCGCGGTGCGGTTCGACGTCCCGACCGGGTGGGTGACCGCGTTCGGCGGCGACTGCGACCTGCACGTCACCGACGCAGAGCCGCCGGACGACGACCTCAGCCTCAAGCTCACCGTCCTGCGGCTGCCGGTGCCGGTCACCGACCTGCCGCCGCTGGATGCCATGGCTGCCGGCGTCGCCAAGCCCTCCCGGGGCGACGGTGCGACCGATCTGATCGGTCCGGTCGTGGAGCAGGGCGCGCGGGCCGAGCTGGCGTGGATGCAGTGGCGGTTCACCGAGGGCGGTCGTGAGGCGATCCAGCGCACCCTGGTCGGACGGGGGCCAGGGGTGCACGCGTTGTTCACCTCGACCCTGTGGTCGGACGACGAGCAACGCTTCGAGGCGGCGTGGGTCGAGCTCAGGCGCAGCCTGGAGGTCGGGGTCTCCTACGACCTGAACGGACGCGACCCCCGGCAGAACTAGCCGGACGCGTGCCCGGCAAGCTGCAGCGCCTCGTCTCGTGCGTGCGCGTAGGCCGCGCGCACGGCCGGGGCCGGCGCGGCCGGCAACGTCCGGGCCAACGGCAGCTGCCAGTCGGGCAGCGTGCCGGTGAGGGCCCACGCAGCCTGGCGTGCGGCACCGACCGCCGCATACTCCCTCGGCTCAGGCACCTCGACCGGCACGCCCAGCACGGTGGCCGCGACGGCCTGGGCGGCGCGAGAGCGGGCGGCGCCGCCGACCAGCAGGACCCGCTGCGGTGCGACCCCCTGGGCGACGAGGGCGTCCACAGCGTCGGCCAGACCGCAAAGCATCCCTTCGACCGCCGCACGCGCGAGGTTGGCCGGGGTCAGGTTGTCACGACGCAGGCCTCGCAGCGTGCCGGTGGCGTCCGGCAGGTCAGGAGTTCGCTCACCGTCGAGGTAAGGCAGCAGCACCAGGCCCCCGGACCCGGGCGGGGCCGACAGCGCGAGGTCGTCGAGCCCGGCGAGGTCGGTGCCGAGCAGCCGGGCGACAGCGGTGAGGACCCGGGCGGCGTTCAGGGTGGCGACCAGGGGCAGGAAGGAGCCGGTCGCGTCGGCGAACCCGGCCACGGCGCCGGCCGGGTCGGCGGTGGGGGAGCCGTGGACCGCGAAGGCCGTTCCGCTGGTGCCGAGCGAGACGACGACGTCGCCGGGAACGGCACCCAGGCCCAGGGCGACGGCCATGTTGTCGCCGGTGCCTGCGCCGACCAGGATGCCCGCGGGGGTGGTCCCCGCGGGCTCGCCCGGGTCGAGCACGCGCGGCAGGTCGAGGTCGCGTCCGAAGGCGAGGCGCACGAGATCCTCACGGTAGGCGTCCTGACGGGGCGACCAGTAGCCGGTGCCGGACGCGTCGCCGCGGTCGGTCACCAGCTCGGCGCCGGCCGTGAGCAGGCGCGAGGTGAGCCAGTCGTGGGGCAGGACCACCGACCGCACGCGGTCGGCGTTCTCCGGCTCCTGCTCGGCCAGCCAGCGCAGCTTGGTCACGGTGAAGCTGGCCACCGGCACGCTGCCGACGGCCTCGGCCCACGGCCTCGCCCCGCCTAGCTCGGTCACCAGGTCGCGGGCGGCTCGGGCCGACCGGACGTCGTTCCACAGCAGCGCCGGTCGGACGACCTTCTGCTCCTCGGACAGTGCCACCATGCCGTGCTGCTGACCGCCGACCGAGAGCGCGTCGACGCCGTCGAGCCGAGCCTGCTGCGCAGCGACGTGGAACGCGCTCTCCCAGGCTGCCGGGGCCACCTCTGTCCCCTCCGGGTGCGGCGCGACGCCGGTCCGCAGGACGCGTCCGTCCTCGGCGTCGCAGACGAGCACCTTGGTGGACTGGGTCGAGCAGTCGACCCCGGCGACCAGCGTCACGCGGTCACGACCGGCCCAGCGCGGGGCGTCCTGGGAAGCGGTGTCGCGAGAGATGGCGACGTGCGCAACGAATTCGAGCCGCGACGCCGGACGTCTGGACGACGGGGATCAGTTGACACGCTTGACAACCACCTGGATGTTCATGAGTCCGATGAGCCGGGGGCTTACAGTCCGAACAAGTCTTTCAGAGGACGGGGCTCGACGCCCCGCGACAAGAACAATAAGGGGCAGCTATGCGTAGAAACATCGGTGTTCTTGCGGTTGGTCTCACGGGCGCGCTCACGCTCAGCGCCTGCGGCTCCAGCGGGGGCGCGGCCGCGGGCGGCGGCGCCGCCCCGTCGACCAGCGGGTCCACGGACTCGGCCGGCCCGTCCGCCGCTGCCGACCCGACGGCGGCCTGCACGCTGACCGACCCGCCCAAGAGCAAGGCCGCCGCGCCGCCTGCCGGCGGGTCCACGGCCAAGGCCAGCGGCAAGGTCGGCGTGATCCTGCCCGACACCACGTCCTCGACCCGCTACACGCTGTACGACGCCCCGCTGCTCACCAAGGCGCTGACCGACGCCGGCATCACCCCGGACGTGCAGAACGCCGGCGGCAGCACGGCGCGTTTCCAGCAGATCGCGCAAGGCATGATCGGCGCCGGCGTCAAGGTCCTCATGATCGACTCCATCGACGCGACATCCGGTGCTGCCGTCGAGCAGCAGGCGAAGGACGCCGGTGTGAAGGTCATCGACTACGACCGCGTCAACCTCGGGGGTTCCGCGGAGTACTACGTGTCTTTCGACAACGAGGACGTCGGACGGCTGCAGGGTCAGACACTGGTCGACTGCCTCAAGGCCGACAACGTCGAGAAGCCCGCGATCATCGAGCTGGACGGCGGCACGGACGTGGACAACAACGCCGTCCTGTTCGCCAAGGGCGCCAACTCCGTCCTGAAGCCGCTGGCCGACGCCGGCGACCTGACGATCGCGTCGGAGTCGGTCGTCAAGGGCTGGGACGTCAACCAGGCCGCCCCGATCTTCACCCAGGCGCTCACCGCCGCGGGCGGCAAGGTGGACGGTGTCCTCGCCGCGAACGACGACCTCGCCAACGCGGCGATCGGTGTCCTCAAGGGCAACGGGCTCGCCGGACGGGTCAGCGTCACCGGGCAGGACGCAGGCGTCAACGGCCTGCAGAACATCATCACCGGCCAGCAGAGCATGACGATCTTCAAGAACGTCAAGCTCGAGGCGGAGGCCGCGGCGCAGCTGGCGATCGCACTGATCGCCGGGACCGACCCCGGTGCGGCCGGGCTCACGCTGACCGACTTCGCGGACCCGAAGGCGCCCGACCACACGTTGCAGGCCCTGCTGCTGCCGGCCCAGGTCATCACCCAGGCCAACATCAGCGACGTGATCGACTCCGGTGCCCTGACCAAGGCCGAGATCTGCAAGGGCATCGAGCAGGCCTGCACCGACCTCGGGCTCTAGACGGGTGGCCGAGCCCCTGCTCCAGATCACCGGGCTGAACAAGAGCTTCGGGCCGGCGCACGTCCTGCACGACATCGACTTCTCCCTGTACCCCGGCGAGGTGACAGCCCTCGTCGGGGACAACGGAGCCGGGAAGTCGACCCTGGTCAAGTGTGTGGCTGGGATCAACAGCATGGACACCGGGACGATCACCTTCGACGGCAAGCCGGTGACCATCAGTGATCCTCGGGAGGCGACTGCCCTCGGGATCGAGTTCGTGTATCAGGACCTGGCGCTGGCCGACAACCTCGACATCACCCAGAACATGTTTCTGGGCCGCGAGATCCGCCGGTTCGGTTTCATGGCCGACGGTCAGATGGAGCGCAAGGCCCGCGAGACCCTCACCGGCCTGTCGGTCCGGACGGTGAGCTCGGTGCGTCAGCTGGTCTCCAGCCTGTCCGGCGGTCAGCGACAGACCGTCGCCATCGCGAAGGCGGTGCTGTGGAACAGCCGGGTGGTCTTCCTGGACGAGCCGACCGCCGCCCTGGGGGTCGCGCAGACCAGGCAGG
>JBBSTI010000017.1:0-37087 GCA_038236005.1 Mycobacteriales bacterium
AGGAAGGCCACCAGGATCGCCGTGGCCCAGCACAGCTGGAAGAACCCGCTGCGGGCATATTCGGCCGGGGTGAGGCCCGAGGAGGCGACGAGCCGGTCCCCGGCCCCGGGCCCACCCCACTCCCGGGCCTGCCGCACGCCAACCGCGGCCAGCCCGGCGAGCAACCCGTCGCGCTGCCCGGCCGCGATCGCGTCGAGGTCACCCTGGACGGGGGTGCCGGGAAGCCGAGCCTCGGCGCTGAACGGGTCGCCCCCGTCGGTGACCCCGACCAGCCTCGGTGCGGGCAGGGTGACCGGCACCAGGGGGCGGAGCCGGGGGAGGACCCGCGCGCAGACGACGATCCGCTGGGCGGCCTCCGGCGTACGGGGAAGACGGAGCACCTCACCGCCGCCGTGCAGCACCAGCTCGTCGGCCGGGCCGTCGACGACGCGGAAGCAGACGCCGGGCCGGGCCCGCGACGCTGCGGTCAGGAAGGCGTCGATCGCACCCGCTCCAGGATTGCTGCGAGCAGGGCTTCGGGGGCCTCCTCGGGCACCCAGTGGCTCACCCCGGGCAGCTCGAGGAAGCGGTAGTCGGCCGACACATGGCCGGCGGTGGCCTCGGCGGCCGTGCGGCCGAGCGCGAGGTCGCCGTCGGACCAGACGTAGGTCGTCGGGACCGTGACCGGCAGCAGGCCCTCGTTGTCGCCCCGCGACGCGGCTCGGTAGTAGCCGAGGCAGCGCGACAGCACGCCCGGCTCGCCCATCACCGAGAGGTAGTGCTCGACGTCCGCGCTCGCTTCCGCGCCGCCGAAAAATTTTCTCAGCCCGGCGTCCCCGTCCCGTTGCAGGACCTCCTCGGCCTTGCCCGGCTGGCGGAACAGCAGCATGTAGGCCGAGCGCTGCCGCTGGTCGTCGTCGTGGTGCAGCGCGTCGGTGAAGGCGAGCGGGTGCGGCACCGACACCGCGGTGAGCGATCGCACCCGCTCCGGGTGCCGCGAGGCCAGCTGCCAGGCGATCGCCGCCCCCCAGTCGTGGCCGACGACGTGGGCGCTCCGGATGCCGCACCCGAGCATGATGCCCAGCACGTCGCCGAGCAGGTGGGCCATGGCGAAGTCGCTGACGTCGTCCGGCCGGGCGCCGGGGGAGTAGCCGCGCAGGTCCGGCGCGATCACCCGGAACCCGGCGTCCAGCAGGCCGGGAGCGATCTTGCGCCAGCTCCACGAGGTCTGGGGGAAGCCGTGCAGCAGCAGCACGGCGGGGGCATCGGTCCGCCCGACGTCGCGGACGTCGAAGATCAGCTCCTCGACCCCCACCTTGACCGGGGCGCTCATGACAAAGGGCTCGGCAGGGAGTGATGATGTCGCCATGACCACAGTGTCCCCTGCCGCGTCCGACACTCACGAGGTGACCAACCAGGTGCCGCCGCTGGTGGGTCACGACGTCGCCGACGAGCCGGCTCTGCTGGAGGGGTTGGCCCGGGAGGGTGCCGGGTGGCACGCCGAAGACCTCCACCGGCTCGGCCGGCTGGCAGGCAGCGAGCAGCCGCAGTCGTGGGCGTGGGAGGCCAACCGGGTCGAGCCGGTGCTGCACACCCACGACCGCTTCGGGCATCGGCTCGACGAGGTGAGCTTTCCTCCGTCCTGGCACGCCCTGCTAGACGTCGCGGTGTCCGAGGGGCTCGCGGGGGCGCCCTGGGCCGACCCCCGGCCGGGGGCCCACGTCGCCCGCGCGGCCGGCTTCCACACCTGGAGCCAGGTCGAGGCCGGGCACGGCTGCCCGATCTCCATGACGTACGCGGTGGTGCCTGCGCTGCGGTCGGAGCCGGCGCTGGCGGCGCTGTACGAACCCCTGCTCACCGCGCGGGTCTACGACCCGGGCCTGCGTACGCCGTCGGGCAAGGCCGGGCTGCTCGCCGGCATGGGGATGACGGAGAAGCAGGGCGGCAGCGACCTGCGCCGCACGACGACGACCGCCACGCCGACCGGTGACGGGACCTACCTGCTGCGCGGCCACAAGTGGTTCACCAGCGCCCCGATGTGCGACCTTTTTCTCGTGCTCGCGCAAGCCCCGGAGGGGCTGTCGTGCTTCCTGGTGCCGCGGGTGCTCCCGGACGGCACCCGCAACCCGTTCCGCATCCAGCGGCTGAAGGACAAGCTCGGCAACCGAAGCAACGCGAGCTCCGAGCCCGAGCTGGACGGCACGGTGGCGTGGCTGGTCGGTGAGCCGGGCCGGGGGGTGCGCACGATCATCGAGATGGTCGCCATGACGCGGCTGGACTGTGTGCTGGGCAGCGCGGCCGGCATGCGCGCGTCGTTCGTGCAGGCCGCCCACCACTGCCAGCATCGGAAGGCGTTCGGTGCCCGGCTGGTGGACCAGCCCCTCATGCGCGGCGTCCTGGCCGATCTCGCGATCGAGTCCGAGGCGGCGACGACGCTCGCGCTCCGGCTCGCCGGGGCGGTGGACCGGGCCTCGCGTGGCGACGCCCAGGAGAAGGCGTTCGCCCGGCTCGCGACCGGCATCTCGAAATACTGGGTCTGCAAGCGCCAGCCGGGTTTTGTCGCGGAAGCGCTCGAATGCCTCGGCGGCAACGGCTACGTCGAGGACTCCGGGATGCCTCGGCTCTATCGGGAGGCGCCGCTGAACGGGATCTGGGAGGGCTCGGGCAACGTGCAGGCGCTCGACGTTCTTCGCGCACTCCTGCGCGAACCGGCTGCGCTCGAGGCGTACGACGCCGAGGTCGACCGTGCCCGCGGCGCCGACGCCCGGCTCGACGACGCCGTGGCTGGCCTGCGGACCGCGCTCGCCGACCCCGACGGGCGTGAGGTCCGGGCGCGCCGCCTGGTCGAGCGGATGGCGCTGGTGCTCCAGGGATCGCTGCTCGTGCAGCACGCCCCGGTCGCCGTCGCGGACGCCTTCTGCGCCTCCCGGCTCGCCGGGGACTGGGGCCACGCCTACGGCACGCTGCCGACCGGCGCCGACACCGCAGGAATCCTGGACCGGGCTCTCCCACGAGGACCCGTGGCGCTCTGACCCTGCTGGTCGTCCTGGCCGTCGGTCTGACCCTCACCCTGACGGCGGCGGTGCAGGGGGCGGTCGGGTTCGGGATGAACCTGCTGGCCGTGCCGGTGCTCCTGCTGCTCGCGCCGCAGCTGCTCCCCGGCCCGCTGCTCGTCGGGACTGCGGCGCTCGTCGGGGCGACCGCGTGGCGCGAGCGCGCGCACGTCGACCGTACGGTCGGGTGGGCCGTGCTCGGCCGGCTGCCCGGCACCGCGCTGGCCCTGGTGGTGCTGACCGGGCTCACCTCCGACCAGCTCGCGCTGCCGCTTGCCCTTACGGTGCTCGTCGGGGTCGGGCTTACCATGTCGCGGCTCCGGGTCGGACCGACCCGCGGCCCGCTGCTGGTCGCCGGGAGCGTGTCGGGGTTCATGGGGACGATCGCCGCGATCGGTGGCCCGCCGATGGCGCTGGTCTACGCCCGGTCACCCGGTCCGCAGCTGCGGGGGACGCTGGCGGCGTACTTCCTGGTGGGGACCCTGATCTCGCTGGTGGCCCTGACGGCGACCGGCCTGCTCACCGGCCACGGGTGGCTGCTGGGGCTGACGCTGGTCCCGCCGGTCGTGCTGGGGCACCGGCTCGCCCGTCCGCTGTCCCGGCACCTGGACGACGGTCGCACCCGGCCGGCAGTGCTGATCGTCAGCGGTGCGGCTGGCCTGCTCGCGCTCGTGTCGGCCGTGTCGTGAACCAGCCGGGGGTCGGTCAGAACAGATCGGGGGGAGCGAACCGGCCGTCGGGGCCCGGCCGGTAGGGGCTGGTGCCGGTGACCGCCGCGACCGGGAGCGGCCCGTAGAGGTGCGGGAAGAGCATCGCCCCCGGGTCGTCGGGAACCCCCGGCTCCCAGCGCACCTCGGCCGTGAGCAGGCCCAGGTCGACCTGCAGCAGCACGAGATCGTGGCGGCCGGCGAACAGGCGCTGCGCGGGAAGGTGGACCTGTGCCGGGGTCGACAGGTGCACGAACCCCTGCGCGGCGAGCGACGGCGGCCTGACCTCGGTGAGGACGGCCGCCCAGGACGCCTCGTCGATCAGGTGCAGCACGACGTCAGGACGCACAGGGCGTCCTCGGCAGCGAGGGGGTCAGAACAAGGACGGTCACAGGTCGAGGATGCCCGACGGCGCGGTCGTGCGGCCGACGTCGACGACAAGCCGGTAGCCGCCGTCCGGGTCGACGAGCGGTCGCCCTCACCCGCACGCAGGACGCGCTGGTCTTCCGGGCCTGCGCCGCCGCGGCGCTCCTCGCCGGATCGTTCCTGCTGCACCGCCCGCGACCCGCACTGATCGACAACGGATCCGGCGCGGCCAGCACCGGCGTAGGCCCGGCTGAACCTCCACGTCCCGCAGCTGAGCTGCGACACCGGACCCCGTGCGAGGTTCAGCAGGTCCGGGAAGAGGGGCTAGTAGCCGGCCGCCAGCGACTTCGGGCTTGGGCCGTACGTGTTGGCGCCCGGCTCGCTGTCCTGCACGAGCAGGTAGAGCACGTAGAACACGCCGAACGGGATGAAGGAGATCAGCAGGAACGGCCACGGCTTGCCGACGTCCTGCATGCGCCGCACCGCGACCGCGAGCCCAGGGACGAGCACGGCCAGGAAGAACAGGAAGCTCAAGATCTTGAACAGGCCGGACACGGCCGCGAGCACCTGGATGACGACGCTGACCCCGAACACCGCCAGCGCCCAATACCAATATTCCGAGCGTCGAGCCCGGCCGGTGAAGTCGGCGTACTTGCCGAGCACGGTGAAGACGGCGGTTTGCAGATCCATGGTGTGTCCCTCCCCGGCCCCACGGTGGGGCGAAGATCATGATGACAGAGAAGGAGATTCCTCCGGAGGGACTACCGTCGGTCGGCGTGCCGACCGCGACGAAGAAGAGCCCGAGCAAGACGCCCGCCCTCGCCTTCGAGGTGCACCGACGGACGCT
Source organism: Mycobacteriales bacterium (assembly GCA_038236005.1). Lineage (GTDB taxonomy): Bacteria > Actinomycetota > Actinomycetes > Mycobacteriales > SCTD01 > CANKBT01. The sequence continues at coordinate 4,953 of JBBSTI010000017.1, forward strand.
GGACAACGGCCTGCGGGTCGTCGTCAGCCCCGACCCGAGCGCCCCGGTGGTGGCGGTCGCCGTCTACTACGACGTGGGCTTCCGCTCCGAGCCGGAGGGGCGTACGGGATTTGCGCACCTGTTCGAGCACCTGATGTTCCAGGGCAGCGCCAACCTCGGCAAGACCGAGCACTTCACCCAGGTGCAGGGCAACGGCGGCACGCTGAACGGGTCGACCCGGGTCGACTACACCAACTACTACGAGCTGATGCCGAGCAACGCGCTCGAGCTGGCGCTGTTCCTGGAGGCCGACCGGATGCGCTCGGTCGCGCTCACCCAGGAGAACCTCGACAACCAGGTCGCGGTGGTCGAGAACGAGATCCGGGTCAACGTCCAGAACCGGCCGTACGGCGGGTTCCCCTGGATCCTGCTGCCCCCGGTGCTCTACCAGAGCTTCGCGAACGCGCACAACGGCTACGGCGACTTCGCCGAGCTGGAGGACGCAACGCTCGCGGACGCGCAGGGCTTCTTCGACCGCTACTACGCGCCGGGCAACGCGGTGCTGGTCGTCGTCGGTGACGTGACCGCCGAGGAGGGTCTGGCGATGGCCGAGCGGCAGTTCGGCAGCATCGAGAAGCGCGAGGTGCCCGCCCGCGGCGACTTCGCCGAGCCGCCGCCGGACGGTGAGCGGCGCGCGGTGCACGACGACCCGCTCGCACCGGCGCCGGCCGTCGCGATGGCCTGGCGGGTGCCAGACCCGTCCGACCTGACGTCCTACCTGCCGTACGTCGTGCTCGCCGAGGTCCTCACCGACGGTGATGCCTCCCGGCTGCAGGAGCGGATGCTGATGACCGACCGGACCGCGACCAGCATCGGCGGCTACCTCGGGATCATGGGTGACCCGCTGGACGCCCGCGACCCGATCCCGTTCATGATCGAGATCCACCACCCGGCCGAGGTCAGCGTCGACACCGTCCTCACCAGCGTCGACGAGGAGCTGGCGCGGCTCGCGACGGGCGGGCTCGAGCAGGACGAGCTGGACCGCACGCTGGCGCGGATGCACGCCCGCTACCTGCGCGACCTGGACTCGGTGCTCGGCCGGGCGCAGGCCTTCGCGGTGCTGGAGCAGCAACGCGGACGAGCCGAGCTGGTCAACGAGCTGCCGGAGCTGCTGGCCGCGGTCACGACCGAGCAGGTGCAGGCCGCTGCCGGCACGCTCGGCGGCGACCGGGCCGTGCTCGAGCTGCGGGCGGGTGCGGGCGCATGAGCATCCCTTCGTCCGGCCTCCCCCAGACCGTCCTCCCGCCGCTCACCAAGGGCAAGAAGCCCCGCCTGCCCACCGTCTCGGACCGCACGCTGGACAACGGGCTGCGCGTGCTTGCCGTACGCCGCCCCGGTGTGCCGCTCGTCGAGGCACGCCTGCGGGTGCCGTTCGCCGGCCCGACCGGCAAGCGGGCCGTGGGTTTCACCGCTGCGGCGCAGCTGCTCGGTGAGACGATGCTGATGGGCACCGACCGCCGGACGGCGGCCCAGATCGCGGTCGACCTGCAGACCCTCGGCGGCTCGCTGTCCGCCTCGGTCGACGCCGACCGCCTCAGCGTCGGCGCGTCTGCGCTGTCCTCCGGGCTGCCGGCCTTGCTCGCGCTGGTCGGCGAGCTGCTCACCGGTGCGTCCTACCCCAAGCACGAGGTGATCGGCGAACGCGAGCGGCTCGTGCAGGAGCTCGCGATCTATCGCAGCCAGCCGGGCGTGATCGCCCGTGAGGCGTTGCTGGGCCGGCTCTACGGCGACCACCCTTACGGCCGCGAGCTGCCCACGAGCAACGAGGTCTCCGAGGTCAAGCCCGGCGAGGTCCGCCGTCTGCACCGTCGCTACGTGGCGCCGGCCGGCAGCGTCCTCGTGCTGGTCGGGGACCTGTCCCCGGCGCGGGCGATCGCGCAGGTCGAGAAGGCGCTGGCGGGCTGGCAGACCGAGGCGCGCGCTTCGGTCGTGCCGGAGGTCCCGGCGTACGAGCCAGGGCCGGCGCTGCTGGTGGACCGCCCCGGCGCCGTGCAGACCTCGCTGCGCCTGGCCGGCCCCGCGCCCCGACGGACCGACCCGGACCACGCTGCGCTGAGCCTGGCCAACCTGGTCTTCGGCGGCTACTTCAGCTCACGCTGGGTCGCCAACATCCGCGAGGACAAGGGCTACACGTACAGCCCGCACTCGGTCGTCGAGCACCCGGTCGGAGGGTCCCGGATCACCCTGGCGACCGATGTTGCCACCGAGGTGACCGCGCCGGCGCTGGTCGAGACGCTGTACGAGCTGGGGCGGATCTCCACCGTGGCTGCGAAGCAGGCCGAGCTGGACCAGGCCCGCCGCTACGCCGTCGGCGCCCTGGCGCTGTCGACCTCGACGCAGTCCGGCCTTGCCGCGACGCTGTCGGTGCTGGCCGCCGCCGGACTCGGCGTCGACTGGCTGCGCGAGCACCCGGAGCGGCTGGCAGCGGTGACGGTCGAGCAGGCGCACGAGGCCGCCTCGACCTACCTGGCGCCCTCCGCCTTGACCACCGTGCTGGTGGGCGATGCCGCCCGCGTGCATGAGCCGTTGCTCGCGATCACGGACCTGGTGACGTGACCGAGCCGGTCCTGTCCCGCGCGACCGTCGACCGGGACGGCGCAACCCGCGACGACCCGGCCGCCCTCGAGGCATCCTGGGCCGACGCTCAGGTGCTCGTGCTCCAGGGCGGGCAGGCCCTGGTCGACGGGACCGACCTGGTGCTGGTCCCGCCGGAGAAGGCACCCGAGGGCGACCGGCTCTATCTCGGGACGCAGGACGGTCAGGCGTTCTTCGCCGTGGCCGGTGAGCTGCCCCGACGGCTCGGTGCCCGGCCGATGGGCCTGCGCGACGTCGGCGCGGCGCTCGGCGACCGGGACGCCGGCCTGCTCGTGCACGCGATCGCGCTGTCGACCTGGCACGCGAACCACCCGCGCTGCCCGCGCTGCGGCGCCCCGACCGTCTCGGTGCGCGGCGGCGCGGTCCGACGGTGCACCGAGGACGACAGTGAGCACTTCCCGCGTACGGACCCGGCCATGATCGTGCTCGTCACCGACGGCGGGGACCGTGCGGTGCTGGGCCGTCAGTCGGTCTGGCCGGAGCGACGGTTCTCGACGCTCGCGGGCTTCGTCGAGGCGGGCGAGAGCGCCGAGGCGGCGGTGGTGCGCGAGGTCCGCGAGGAGTCCGGCGTCGACGTCACCGACGTCCGCTACCGGGGCAGCCAGCCGTGGCCGGTCCCCAGCAGCCTGATGCTGGGTTTCCGCGCAACCTGCTCGCCGGACGCCGCGCCGCGCCCGGCCGACGGCGAGCTGGCCGAGGTCCGCTGGTTCACCCGCACCGAGCTGGCGGCGGCCGGTGGCTGGGGCGGTGGCAACGGGCCGGTGCTGCTGCCCCCGCCGGTCTCGATCGCCCACCGGCTCATCATGGACTGGGTCGCCGAGGCCTGAGGTGGAGCAGGGCCGCATCGGCCCGGCGCCCACGCGGTCTACCGGGAGACCTGGCCCGGGCGCGTACGCTCGGCCGCGGTAATGATCCGCGACGTCGGGTGCCGTCATGTCCGCCATGGTCCAGGTCGACCTGCTGGGGGGGATCGCGGTCCAGGGAGCGGATCCGGCGCAGGTGCGGGGCTCCTCCCGAGCGCTGCTGCTGCTCGCCTATCTGGCGGCCCACCCCGAGACCGCGCAGCCCCGGGCTCACCTCGCGGGGTTGCTCTGGCCGGATTCGTCGATGGCGCAGGCGCGGACGAACCTGCGCCGCGAGCTGCATCACCTGCGCTCCCTGCTGAGGAACAGCCCTTGTCTGCTCACCGACGATGGCACGTTGAGCTGGCATCGCGGGGCGGACGTCGCCGTCGACGTGCCCGACTTCCTGGCTGCCTGCCAGGACGCGGGCGCAGCTCTGGCGTCAGACCAGCCCACGGCCGTCGCGGAGCACGGCGGTCGAGCACTCGCCCTGTTTCGCGGACCGTTCCTTCCCGGTCTCGACGACGACTGGGTGCTGGAGGTCAGGGAGGACCTCAGACGGGGTTGCGTCGACCTGTGCGACCGGATCACTGACTTCTGGCTGACCCATGACGACGCCGCGGCCGCCGTCGGCTTCGCCCGACGCCGGGTCCTGCTGGACCCTCTGGAGGAACCGGGATATCGGCTGCTGATGCGGGCCCAGCTCGGGGCGGGAGACCGGGCGGGCGCCATGCGCACCTACCACCAGTGCGCCTCCCTGCTCGAGCGCGAGCTCGGGGTGGCCCCGTCGCCGGAGACGAGGGCCGCTCTGGACGCGGCGCTGGCCGAGGCGGGCCGGGAGGCGACCGCCACGGGAACCGGAGGGTCCAGCGGCCCGCCGTCGTCGCGTGCCTCGGCGTTGGTCGGCCGGGAACGCGAGCAGGCCAGGCTCGTGGCGGCGTGGGAAGCGCGGCCGGACGGCGCAGGCTTCCTGGTCGTGACCGGCGAGGCGGGGGTCGGCAAGACCCGCCTGGTCGCCGAGCTCGCCCGCACCGTGCGCGGCCGGGATGCCGTGGTCGCGGCCACGCGCTGCTTCTCGGCCGCGGGCACGGTGCCGCTGGCACCGATCGCGGACTGGTTGAGGCACCCGCAGCTGCGGGCTGCGGCCAGGACGCTCGAGCCGGTCTGGCAGGCCGAGGTGGCCCGTCTCGTCCCGGAGTCCGGTGACACCACCGTCGACGCGCGCGCGGGAGGCCGAGCGAAGGTGGACGCCTGGCAACGTCTGCGCTTCTTCGAGGGCCTGGCCCGGGCCTTCCTCGCCGTGGACCGACCGCTTCTGCTGGTTCTTGACGATCTTCAATGGTGCGACAAGGCAACCCTGTCGTGGCTGTCGTTCCTGATGTCGTACACCGGGTCGACGCCACTGTTGATCCTCGCGACGGCACGCGAGGAGGAGCTGGCCGGGAGTGAGCTGGCCGAGACGCTGGACCGGATGCGGGGCGCCGGCGAGATGGACCTGGTCCGAGTCGACAACTTGTCCACACCGGCTGCCGGCCAGCTCGCCGAAGCAGTGCTGGGTCAGGCGATCAGCCGGGACGATCTGGGCCTGCTGATGTCGGCGACCGGAGGGAACCCCTTCTATCTGGTCGAGGCGCTGCGTGAGGCGGCCTCCTCGCCAGGGTGCTTCGAGCCTGCCACGTTGCAGGGCGTGCTGTGCAGCCGCTTGGCCAGGCTGCCCGACCCGGCGCGCGACCTGGTGGCCCTGGCCTCGGCGGTCGGCCGCGACTTCACCTGCGACCTGCTGATCGAGGCCTCCGACCTCGATGAGGACACGGTGGTGCTCGTCGTCGACGACCTCTGGCGACGACGGATCCTGGAGGAGCAGGGCCGCGGCTACGACTTCGCCCACGACCTGCTGCGCGAGGCCGCGTACGGGATGCTCAGCCCGGCCCGGCGCTGGCTCCTGCACCGGCGCCTGGCCCAGGCGCTCGAGCTGCTCTACGCCGACCGTCCGGAGGCCGTCGCCGCGCAGCTCGCCCAGCAGCACGACCGGAGCGGGCGACCCGAGCGAGCCCTGCGGTACTACGAGCTCGCCGCCGGTCGGGCGACGGCGGTGTTCGCGCTTGCCGAGAGTGTCCCGCTCTGGCAGCGCTGCCTGGAGCTGATCGCGGACCTACCGGCCAGCAGGCAGCGCGACGAGCGTGAGCTCGGCGTGCTCCAGCAGCTGCTCCCGCCGTTGAACGCGTGGCGCGGTTACGCCTCGGTGACCCTGGAGGCCTACGAACGAAGGGCCGCGGCGCTCGGGGAGCGGCTCGGGCTCGGTGACGTCCGGTGCACGGCGGCGATCGCGCTGTTCGCCACGACGTTCGTGCAGGGCCACCCGGCGGAGGCCCACGAGTGGGGCAGGCAGGCGCTGGCCTTGTCCGACGAGCATCCCGAGCTTGCCGCACAAGCCCACCTGGCGGTGGCGGGGTCGGGGCTCGGCCTCGGGCTCCTGCCGTTGGCCGACGAGCACTTCGGGCTCGCGTGCGATCTGGCCCGAGACTCCGAGTCGCTCCCGATCGGGGCCCGCACCGAGGTGCTGGCCAGAGGTTGGTGGGCCCATGCCCGCTGGCTGCTGGGCGACCAGGACGGTGCCGTCGCAGCCTGCACGTCCACCGTGCTGAGCGCTCGGCAGATCGAACATCCGTACTCGTTGGCCGTAGCGCTTTCGTACGCCGCGATCACGTGGCAGTTGCTGGACGACCGCCCCCGGCTCGCTCGCGTCCTGCCGGAGCTCACGGAGGTCTGCGAGCACTACGGCTTCGCCTACTACCGGGAGTGGGCGGGGGTGCTCACCGGATGGTCCGAAGGGGGCGCCGACGGGTTGCGCACGGCGCAGCGGGCGGTGGCAGACCTGCAGAGCCAAGGATCGTTGGCGCGGATGCCGTACTGGCTGTGCCTGGTCGCGGACCTGCACCGTCGCCAGGGAGACATCGGGGCCGCGCTCGGCACCTTGGACGCCGCCACGTCGCTGGCCATCGAGCACGAGGACCGGTGGTGGCTGCCAGAAGTCCTTCGGGCCCGTTCCTTCCTCGACCGGGGATCGCGCGCGGTTCCGCGCCTGGAGGAGGCAGCCGCTCTGGCGCTCGCCCAGTCGAGCGTGACCCTGGAGCAGCGGTGCCGCGCCGACCTCGCCGAGCGTGCTCAGGTCTGACGAAGGACCCCCAGGCGTTCGGGGTGCTCGGCCCGCCGCCGAACGGTCGCCGAACGCCGCCCTGCCTAGCGTCCGGGACGAACCTCCCACCCCTCACCGAAGGACCCCCGACCATGACCAGCACCCTGACACCCACCCTTGGGGGCGCGCCGTACGAGGTGCTCTCAGCCCTTGCCCGCGGTCCGTTGACCCTGCCCGGGGACGCCGGGTACGACGAGGCGAGAGCGGTCTACAACGCGATGATCGACCGTCGTCCCGCCGCCGTGCTCCGCTGCCAGGACGTCGCCGACGTGGTCGCCGGGGTCCGGTTCGCCACCGAGCACGGGCTCGCTCTCGCGGTGCGCGGTGGTGGGCACAACGCGGCCGGCCTGGGCGTCGCCGACGACGCCCTGGTCCTGGACCTCGGCGCGATGCGCAGCACCACGGTGGATCCCGCCGCCGGCACGGTGCGGGTCGACGGCGGCTGCACCTGGGGCGACGTCGACCACGCCACGGTCGCGTTCGGCATGGCGACGCCGTCGGGCTTTTTGGCCAGCACCGGGGTCGGCGGGCTGACCTTGGGCGGCGGCATCGGCTACCTCACCCGACGGTTCGGGCTCACGATCGACAGCCTTCTGTCCGCCGACGTCGTCCTGGCGGACGGGTCGCTGGTCCGCGCCGACGCCACGTCGCACCCCGACCTGTTCTGGGCCCTGCGCGGGGGTGGGGGCAACTTCGGCGTCGTCACCTCCTTCACCTTCGGGTGCCACCGGATCGGCGACCACGGGAGGATCTTCGGCGGTCCGGTGTTCTACGACCTCGAGGACACCGCTGCGGTGATGCAGTGGTACCGCGAGCTGCTGCCCAGCCTGCCGGAGGAGCTCAGCGGCTGGATCGCTGTGCTCACCGTTCCGCCGGTGGCACCGTTCCCCGAACACCTCTGGGGACGGAAGGTCTGCGGCATCGTGTGGTGCTACACCGGCCCGCTCGCCAAGGCCGAGGCGGTCACCGCGCCCGTCCGTGAGTTCGGCTCCCCGCTGATGGTGGGCCTGCACGAGATGGGTTTCGACGCCCTTCAGCAGGCCTTCGACGGGCTCTACCCGGCCGGGCTGCAGTGGTACTGGCGCTCGGACTTCTGCACCGAGATCAGCGACGCCGCGATCGAGGTGCACCACAAGTACGGCGCGCTGCTCCCGACCGGACATTCGACGATGCACATGTATCCGGTCGGCGGTGCCGCCTCCCGGGTGGCCGGCGACGCCACCGCCTTCGCCCACCGCGACGGCGGCTGGGCCGCGGTCATCGTGGGCGTCGACCCCGACCCGGCGAACGCGGAGCGGATCTCGGCCTGGGCCAAGGACTACTTCGACGAGCTGCACCCGCTGTCGGCCGGCGGCACCTACGTGAACTTCCTGATGGCAGAAGGGGCCGACCGGGTCCGCGACTCCTACGGCGCGAACTATCCGCGACTCGCCGCCATCAAGCTGCGCTACGACCCCGACAACGTCTTTCACGTGAACCAGAACATCGCGCCGCAGGAAGCGACCTGATCTAGACCGGGACGTGCCGGCGCAGGAAGTCGAGCAGGTCGATCATCGTGGTCCGGAACGGCTCTCCGGTGTAGATCTCGAAGTGCCCGATCGGGTAGCGGATCACCTCGCCACGGGGCGCCTCGGCGCCCATCCGGGCGGCTGGCTCCGGCGGCACGGTCTGGTCGCGGTCCGCGACCGTGACCAGGACCGGGGCGGCGATGCGCTGGGCCTTGGTGATCGGTCGGTAGGTCCCGACGGTCAGCATCGCGCGCGCCGCCAGCTCGTTGCGCCACAGGCTCCCGGGCGGGTCGATGCTCGCGAAGCCCGGCTCCGCCTCGGGCGCGGTGAGCACCGCCAGGGTGCCCGGCGCCCCGACCGCCCTGACGTAGATCGGCCCGCGGCCGACCATCGAGCCGGCCTTGTCCAGCACAGCCCGCGCGGCGATCTGCGCCGTCGTGCTCTTCGGCAGCGACCCGAGCGTGGCGCGGCCGTCGGCGAACGGGACCTGAGCAAGGACGGCCGCGATCCGAGGGTCCTCGGCGGCGAGCGTCATCACGTGACCGCCGCTGAACGAGCTGCCGAACAGCACGACCCGCTCAGGGTCGACGCCGGCCAGCCCGCGCGCGTAGGCGATCACCGCCCGGTAGTCGTCCAGCTGCCGACCGATGTCGAGCAGCTGGCGCGGCTCGCCGTCGCTGGCTCCGAAGTGGCGGTAGTCGAAGAGCAGGACGACGTAGCCGGCCTGCTGGAAGGCCTCGGCGTACGCCGGGAGCGCCTGGTCACGGACCGCGGTGAACCCGTGCGCCATGACGATGCACGGCTTGCGTCCCGGCCCGTTCGGCAGGTAGCGGTAGACCGACATCCGGGTGCCGTCCGACAGCACGTCTTCGTCCGTACGAGGGTTCATCGCCCGAAGGTACGCGAGTCACCGGAACCGGACCGCCGGTCGCCGAGGGTCCTCGGCCCGGACCAGCACGTCCGCGACCTCGCCCGGCCGGACCTGATCGTCGTAGTCGGCGAAGGCCTGGTGCTGCCAGGTCGGCACCCCGCGGCGCCCGAGCGCGGCCGTGCTCAGCGCGACGTGCACGGTGAGGTCGGCAGCGAGACCGACCAGGAACAGGCCGTCGACAAGGACCACCCCCGCCTCCGGCACCTCGACCGGGACGAGCCGGGCGGAGCGGTCGGTGGTGAGGTCGCGCAGCGCGGGCAGGACGAGCGCGCCGGAGGTCAGCACCTCGCGCTCCAGCGACCCGGTGTCGAGCCAGCTCGTGCGGAAGTGCTCCGAGTCCTGCGGCCCGTAGGTGAACCGCTCACCGGCAGGGCGCCAGAAGGTGTCCGCGTGGACGACGACCGCCGGACGGCCGGCTTCCAGCAGGCGTGGGACCAGGCCGTCCGCGAGCTCGCACGACCCGACGCCGTCCAGCAGGACCCGGGCACGTGGCGGCAGCGTCAAGACCCGTTCGAGCAGGTCGTCGAGCAGCGTGGTCGGGGTGCGGGCCCGCACGTCGGCTAGCGGGGACCGGCCAGCTCGGGCGGCACCGGGACGCTCGGGTCGGTGGCGGACCGGACCACCTCCACCGACAGGTCGTGGACCTTGCGGCCGTGGGCACGTGCCACCCTGCGCAGGCTCTCGAAGGCCTGGCGGGGCGCCTCGTGCCGCCGCTCCGCGAGCACCCCGATCGCCTGCTCGACCACGACCCGCGCGGTGAGCGCGTGCTGCAGCTGGGTCACCGAGAGCCGCAGCTGCCCGACCTCGTCCAGGGAGCGATCAGGGCGGGGCGGACGAGAGGTGGGCGGGGACTGCTCGGCGAGCAGGTCGGCCAGGACCATGGCGCTGGTCAGGTCGTCGGACGAGCTCTGCCCGTCCACCGACCAGCCGCCGCCTGCGCTCCGGCGGACGACGACGCCCTGCTCGGACAGGCCGGCCAGCTGGGTCGAGAGCACCTCGGCGAGCCGGGTGAGCACGCTGACCGCGGCCTCGTCCACCTCGACCGGTCCCCGGTCCAGGCCGCACAGCGTCGCCACGACCTTGCCCTCCCCATCACGGACCGCCACACCTACGTAGGACCGGATCCCGAGGGCCGTACGCACCCGCGCGTCGGCGTAGGGGCCGTCCGCGCCCGCGTCCGCCGTCGCGGGCGGGGCCCCGTCCAGCATCCGCTGGCACATCGAGTCCGCACGTGGCGAGCGGGCTCCCTCGACCACCTCCGGCCAGGGATCGCCGACCGCGTGCACCTTGGAAAAGGTGAACGTGTCGTCGGTGAGACCACCGACGAACACCACTTCCATGCCGAGCAGGCTGGCGGCTGTCGCCAGCACCGCGTCCAGGCCGGGGTGGTCGAGCAGAGCGTCAGGAACACTCACAGCGGTGCGACCTCCCAGGCGCGCGGGCGGTCGGCGATGACCGCGGGGTAGTGAAGCCTATGACCGGGCCATCACGCCGCCAGCCGCTCCTTGACCTGCGCCAGGCTCGGGTTGGTGAGCGCGGTCCCGTCGCCGAACACCACGGTCGGCACCGTCTGGTTGCCGTTGTTGACCTTCATCACGTAGTCGGCGGCCTCGGGCTGCTGCTCGATGTCCACGACCGTGTAGGCGATCCCCTCACGGTCCATCTGCTTCATCAGGCGGTGGCAGTAGCCGCACCAGGGGGTGCTGTAGATCGTCGGCGTGGTCACGCGCTCTCCTTCGTCGGGGGGTCTGTCCACAGCCACAACGCCGGTCACCACCCTCGGGCTTCCCGGCTGGGACACTGGGCCGATGGACGCCGACGACCTGCTGGACGCGCTGGATCCCGAGCAGCGGGAGGCGGCCCGCGCGGTCACCGGACCCGTGGTCGTGCTGGCCGGGGCCGGGACCGGCAAGACCCGCACCATCACGCACCGGGCCGCCTACGCGGTGCAGTCCGGCACGATCCCCGCCTCCGCGCTGCTCGCGGTCACCTTCACCGCTCGGGCGGCGGGGGAGATGCGCACCCGGCTGAGGGGGCTCGGCGTCGGCGGCGTGCAGGCCCGGACCTTCCACGCCGCTGCGATGAAACAGCTGGGCTACTTCTGGCCGCGGGCGGTCGGCGGCGCTCCGCCGGAGCTGCTCACCAACAAGTTCTCCCTGGTCGCGAACGCGGCGTCGCGGGCCCGGCTCAAGCCCGGCACCTCCGAGCTGCGCGACCTGCTCAGCGAGCTGGAATGGGCGGCCAGCTCGCTCGTCGGCCCGGGCGACTACGTGCGGGCGGCCGACAAGGCGGGCCGCACCCCTCCTTACGCCTCGGGCGAGGTCGCGCTCGTGATGGAGGAGTTCGTCGAGCTCAAGCAGCGCCAGCACCTCGCAGACTTCGACGACATGCTGCTGCTGACGGCCGGGATCCTGACCGAGCACGTCGCGCTGGCGGAGGAGTTCCGGGCGCGCTACCGCAGCTTCGTGGTGGACGAGTACCAGGACGTGACCCCGCTGCAGCAGAAGCTGTTGGACGCCTGGGTCGGGGACCGGCAGGACGTGTGCGTGGTCGGGGACGTCAACCAGACCATCTACTCCTTCACCGGGGCGACGCCGGACTACCTGGTCGGCTTCCGGCAGCGCTATCCGGCCGCCACCGAGGTGCGGCTGGTGCGCGACTACCGCTCGACCCCGCAGGTGGTCGGGCTCGCCAACACGGTGATCGCGCGGGCGACGATCCGGGCGGCCCGGCTCGAGCTGGTGGCGCAGCGCCCGCCCGGCCCGGCGCCGGCCATGTCGGAGCACCTCGACGAGCCGGCCGAGGCGACCGCGGTCGCGCAGCGGGTGAAGGCGCTGGTGGCCGCGGGTATGCCGTACAGCGAGATCGCGATCCTTTACCGCATCAACGCGCAATCAGCGGCGTACGAGACCTCGCTGGCTGACGCCGGCGTGCCCTACCTGCTGCGGGGCGGCGAACGCTTCTTCGAGCGCAAGGAGGTGCGGGAGGCGGTCCTGCTCCTGCGCGGAGCGGCGCGCGCGAGCGACGACGCACCGGCCGGCCTGGCCGACGAGGTCGCCGATGTGCTGGTAGCCGGGGTGGGCTGGAAGCGCGACGCGCCACCAGCTGGCACCGGCGCGGTCCGGGAGCGGTGGGAGTCGCTCGCGGCGCTGCACCGGCTTGCCGAGGACCTGGTGGCCGCCGAGCCCGACGCCACGATGGCGCGCCTGGTCGACGAGCTGGCCGAACGCGCCTCGGCGCAGCACGCCCCGACCGTGGACGGCGTGACGTTGTCCTCGCTGCACGCCGCGAAGGGGCTCGAGTGGGACGCGGTGTTCCTGGTCGGCCTGGTCGACGGCACGCTGCCGCTGATCCACGCCGACACCCCGGAGCGGGTCGAGGAGGAGCGGCGACTGCTCTATGTCGGGGTGACCCGGGCTCGCGAGCACCTCTGGCTGTCCTGGGCGCTCGCCCGCTCGCCCGGCGGAAGGGCGTCGCGTCGGCCGTCCCGCTTCCTGGACGGGCTGGTCCCCGGCGGGGTCAGCCGTCCGCCCGTTCAGGCCGCATCGTCACGGTCAGGCAAGAAGACGCCGGTCTGCCGGATCTGCGGCGCGGCGCTGCTGGACGCGACCGCCAAGAAGCTTGGACGGTGCGAGAGCTGCCCGTCCGACCGTGACGACGTGCTGTTCGAGGCGCTGCGGGAGTGGCGGGCCGGCAAGGCCAAGGAGCTCAGCATGCCGGCCTACATCGTGTTCACCGACGCGACCCTCGGCGCTCTGTCCGAGCGCAAGCCGACGTCGGTGAAGCAGCTCGTCGCGATCCCCGGGATCGGGCAGAGCAAGCTCGACGCGTACGGCGAGGACGTGCTGCGCCTGGTCAGCGAGCACCCCTGAATTTTAATCGCTTGCCTCGCGCAGGAACGGCTGGCAAGGTCGCACCCGACACGCACGACGACGACGACGGACGAGGCAGGAGGTGGAACCGGTGAAGATCTTCTCCAGCGACGCTGCTCGCTCACGGACGGCCGTTGCCCTGCCGGGCGCCCCGTCCACCGCTGTCTCGGTCCCGCCCCTGGTGCGCGCCCCGGTCTGACCTGACCGACGCCCCACCAGGGCCGCGGCACCCGGACCACCGGGCACCGCGGCCTTTCTCGTTCCCGAGAAAGGTCACGACCCCGGGCCCTGCCCGTCGTCAGACCGTCCGCAAGGAGCATCACCGTGTCAACGCTCGAAGCCCCTCCCCGACCGCCCGACCCCGGCCGGACAACCCCCGGCCAGGCGACCCCCGGCCAGGCGACCCCCTGCCAGAGCTGGCTGCCCTGCTGGGACGCGCCCGACCTGTGGTTCGCCGAGTCCCCGACCGACGTCGAGACCGCCAAGGCGTTCTGCGCACCCTGCCCGCTGCGCACGCCGTGCTTGACGGGTGCGCTGTCCCGCCGTGAGCCGTGGGGGGTCTGGGGCGGCGAGCTGCTCGTCGACGGCGTCGTCGTCGCCCGCAAACGGCCGCGCGGCCGCCCACGCAAGCACCCCGCCCCCGCCGACGTGCCCAGCAAGCCCGACGCCCCGAGAGAGGAGGTGTCTTCATGAGCCCCTACACCCCGGAGCTGCACCTGCAGCTCGCCCGTGAGCGGCAGGTCGCGTCAGCCCGCCGACAGCTGTCCGCACAGGTGGTCCGGTCGAAGCGGTCACAGGCTCGCGCCGTGTCCGCCACCCGCCGTGCTCAGCGGCTGACCGCTCTGGTCCGGACGGTCTGACCCGGCACAGGTCAGAAGAGCAGGACCAATGCCGACCCAGCGTCACTGAGGGTGGCGATCAGCGCGACCAGCAGGCCGTACGTCGTCACGAAGATCGCCGCCCCGGCCACCAGCAGGAGTGTCTGGGGTGCCTGCTGACCGACCCTGCGCCGTTCCAGGACACGCACCACCAGGACGCCGGTCAGGAGGCCGGCAGCGAGGGCTGCGAGCAGCAGCAGCGTGACGATCGCGCCCCGGGGAAAGGTCCCGGGTTCGGCCAGCGAGACCGCGAGCGCAGGCAGCGTCTTGATCAGTGCCAGGCAGACCGCCACCCCGGCGCCGAGCGCCTCGACCGGCCAGGAGCCGGTGACGTCGCTGAACGAACGCGCGCCGGCCCGGCCGTTGCGGGGACGCGACGCGAGGGCTGGCCTGCCCGTCTCGTGCTCGGAGCCGCCCGACGCCGGTCCTGGCGCCTCCGGCTGCGGGTCGTCGCTGGGTGAGGCCACCCAGCTCGGTCGGGCGGCGAGACGTTCGGTCTCTGGCGCCGCACCGTGCGCGCTCCAGTGTCCCGGCACATCCCCGCCGGCTGTGTCCTGTTCGACGTCCGGCGTCCGACGGGCGAACGGCGAGGTCGCTGGTCGGGACGCACCCGGTCGCGGACGGGACAGGACCTCGGTCCGGTCTACGTCCTCCGGCGGTCCGGAGCGGGCCGGTTCGCCGCAGTACGGACAGAAGCTGCTGCCCACCTTCACGTCTCGCCCGCACCGCACACACGTCACAGCGCACCACCCTCTCGTCCCGGCGCACCCTAGTCAGGACGCGGCGGCGCCGGGGCTGTCGGTGCTCGACGGCACACTGTGGCGATGATGCGTCGGCGTACGTCGCAACGCCGGCGTCCGGGTCGGGGACGTGCCACCCGTCCGCGTGCGCTGATGCTCCTGCTCCTGCTCACCGGGACGGTCGTCGCGCTCGTGCTGACGAGGCCCAGCCTCACGGCGGTCCCGCACACCGGCAGCGACCAGGCTCCTGCCGCGTCGTCGCCCGAGCCCGCACCGGTGGCGCCCTCGGCCGCGCCGGGTCCGGGCAGCGCACTGGCGGCGCTCGGCGCGCTGCCGGTCAAAGGCCGGGCGCCGATGACCGGCTATGACCGCAAGGCCTTCGGTCCTGCCTGGGCAGATGTCGACCGCAACGGCTGCGACACCCGCAACGACGTGCTGGCCCGCGACCTCACCGACCGTGTGGTGCGTCCCGGCACGCAGGGGTGCGTGGTGGTCGCAGGGCGCCTCGCCGACCCCTACGCGGGCGTGACCGTCCCGTTCCGCAAGCAGGACGCCTCCGACGTCCAGGTGGATCACGTCGTCGCCCTCGGGAACGCCTGGGCGACCGGCGCGCAGGGCTTGGACGCCACCCGGTTGCGCCAGCTCGCCAACGACCCGGGCAACCTGCTCGCCACCCAGGGACGCCTCAACCAGCAGAAGCGCGCCGGGGACGCAGCCACGTGGCTGCCGCCCGCAAAAGGCTTCCGGTGTGCCTACGTGGCACGGCAGCTCGCGGTCAAGACGGCCTACGGGCTGTGGGTGACCCCGCCCGAGCGGGACGCCGTCGCACGGGTGCTCGCTGTCTGCCCGGACGAGCCCCTGCCTCCGGTGACCCGCCCCGCCGACTAGCGTGCCCTCATGACCATGATGCCTTCCGGGACCCCGGGCAGCCCGATGCAGTGCGCCCCGTGCACCTCCGACCTCGCCCTGGTCCGCCAGGCGGTGACGCAGGTGAGCGGCACGCTTGCCTGCGCCGCGCACGCCGTGCTCCTCACTCACCCGAACGACAACCCGGGCCGTCGCCGCGCCCGGCTGGCGCAGCTGCGCCAGCTCGCCGAGAGCAAGGCCGCCACCGCGTCGCCGGCCGAGCAGCCGGGCCTCGAGCTGCTGATCCACGAATACACCCTCGCCGGCGCGATGGACATGAGCGGTCAGCCGCGTCCGGACGGCTCACGCCCGGAAGGTCGTCGTCGCGACGGCCGGCCGCAGGGCCAGGGTTCTCCCGGCCAGGGTTCTCCCGGTCAGGGGCAGCCCGGCGAGGGGGGGGGCGAGCCTCGTACGGGCAAGCGCCGTGGCCGCGGTCGCGGTCGCACCCCGGGCGAGCTGCCGGTCCACGCGACGGACGACGGGTCTCACGGGCGCCCCGAGGGAGCGGGCGAGCCGACCGGTGTGAGCCCGGCTGCCTCAGGTGACGGGGGCGCCGTCCGGATCAGCCCGGACGCGCCGAACGGCCCCCAGGACGTCGCCGGCTCTGCCGCGACCGCCCCTGCTCCGGCGGCCCCTGCGGTCGAGCCTGCCCAGACCGAGCCTGCCCAGCCCGAGCCTGCCCGGGCGGAGCCTGCCCGGGCCGACGCTGACCCGAGCAGCCCTGCCTCGGTCGTCCCGGCCCCGGCCCCGGCCCCGGCCCCGAGCCCGGGCCCGGGCCCGGGTGACGCTGCACCGGCTGGACCCGCCTCGTCCGGCCCCGCGTCCTCGAGCGCCCCCGCGCCGCAGGACGCTCCCGCTCGCCCGGCGCCGGAAGCGTCGGTCTCGAGCTCCGCCAAGGAGGTGCCCGCCCGGAACACGGACGCGACCGCGACCGCGGTCGACGCGTCGGACGCGTCGGCACCGCGCTCGTCCGAGTCCACCTCGGCTGCAGCCGCACCGGTCACCGACGCGCCGGCGCCGTCCCCGGCGGCGGTTCGGGAGGACTGAACCGCACACTGAGCCCCCGATCGGTGGAATCAGGCCCCGGGGCCTAGGGTTGACTACAGGTGCCGACCCGATACATGGCCCCCGGTCCCAATAAAGTCGCTTCGAGCGACACACCGCCGTGAGGCGACCTGACGGGAAGGCAACGAGAGCCGCTCTGGGCGACCGGAGCGGCTCTCGTCCGTCTGACCACGCCACCACCCGCCCGGCTACGCACGGGTCCGCACGACGTCGCTGCCTCAGCGGCCACGACATCGACGACGACCGCATCAGAACGCGACGCGAGGAGGACCGTGCCCGAAGCCCCACGACCTCGACGCCCCCGCATGCTGCCCCCGCACGTCCTGTCCGAGCTGCAGGACACCGCTCCCGAGCTCAGCGAGGCCGCGCTGGTGGACCGGCTGGAACAGGCCCTGGCCGGGCTGCCGGACCTGGAGCGCGCCGCGGTGGTCGCTTCGGTCGGTTATGCCGAAGGTCCGGTCGGTGCGGCCATGGAGGTGGAGCTCGATCCGGAGCAGGCCGAGGCCCTGACCCGCAACGCCCTGCAGCTGCTCCGCGCTGCCATGGTCATCCCCGAACCCTGATCCCTGATGCCCGATCCATGGTGAAGGTCAGGTCGTCCGGCTCGGAGCGACGGTGGCACCTGACTGCCACAGGACCGTTCTGGCTGAGCGTGGTTCCCGCCAGTCCCACGCTGCGGCCGAGGTGGCCGACGATGGCTGCAGCCGGGCGGAGGTCTGGAAAGCGCCAGCACGGGCCGGCCGCAGGGGAGCGGGCGACGGCAGCAGGCGCAGATCGGCGTACCAGGTCAGCGGCGGCGGCGGCGCTCGGTAGGGGGTGCGGGGTTGGCCGGTCGCTCGGCCTGCGGAGCCACGGCCGACAGGTGCTCCCGGACCTCGCCGGCTGCGGCCGCCTGCTCGGCCAGCGGGGTGCCCGGCTCGGCGAAACCGGGCATCCAGGCGGCCATCTCCTGGCGGAAGGGTGCCGTCCCGCCCAGCTGGCTCAGAACGCCGATGGTCCCCATCGTCACGCGATGCATGAGCAGGTAGGACGGCGGCAGGTTGAGCTGGCGGCCGAGGGCCGAGGCCGGAGAGCGCGGGTCGCCCAGCCGGACGGCCTGCGCTCGCAGCCACGCCCGGCTGAACGTGAACGAGTCCTGCGCGATCGGGTCCAGGATCGGCTGCAGATAGCTGAGGATCTCGTCGGCGTCGACCTGGATCGAGTCCTTCACGAACCCCTCGGCGCGCAGGTCGGCGAGCACCTCGTCGGCGTGCCCTTCCAGGGCGAGCCGGGCCAGGCGGCCGATGGGCTCCGGCGCCCCGTCGGGCAGCCGGGCGACCGCACCGAAGTCGATCACGCCGAGCCTCCCGTCCGGCATGATCCGGAAGTTGCCCGGGTGCGGGTCGGCGTGGAGCAGACCGGCCAGCACGGGACCGCTGAACAGGAACCGGGCCAGCAGCCGCGCCGCCTGGTCCCGCTGGGCCTGAGTGCCGTCAGCGATCACCTCGGAGAGCGGACGGCCCTCGATCCAGATCGTGACCAGGGTGCGCTCGGTGCCGGTCAGGACCTCCGGGACCAGGATGTCGGGGTCTCCCTCGTACGCCTCGGCGAACGTGGTCTGGCTCTGGGCCTCGAGCCGGTAGTCCAGCTCCTCGGTGACGCGCTCGGTCAGCTCGCGCAGCAGCGGCTTGACGTCGAGCCCCGGGGTGAGAGAGGAGAACAGCCGCGCAAGCCGACTGAGCTGCTTGAGGTCGGCCAGCATCGCCGGGCCGGCGCCTGGATACTGGATCTTGACCGCGACGTCGCGACCGTCGCTCCAGACCGCACGGTGGACCTGGCCGATGCTGGCGGCCGCTGCGGGCTGGTCGTCGAAGCTGAGAAACAGCTCCCGCCAGTCCAGGCCCAGCTCACCGGTCAGGACGGCGTGCACCGTCGCGGCGGGCAGCGGGGGTGCGGCCTCCTGCAGCTTGGTGAGTGCCGCGCGGTAGGGGGCAGCGACGTCCTCCGGGAGCGCGGCCTCGAACACCGACAACGCCTGGCCGAACTTCATCGCGCCGCCCTTGAGCTGGCCGAGCACCTGGAACAGCTGCTCGGCCGTACGCGCCTGCAGCTCGGCGGTCACGACCTCGGCGGGACGTCCGCCGATCCGCTTGCCGAGGCCGAGCGTGGCCCTGCCGGCTATGCCGACCGGCAGCGCCGCCAGCTTGGCGGACCGGACGACGGCCCGGCGGGGGATCGCACCCCCTGACTTCTGTTCCGGGCGCACGGCCCGGGCGGCCGAGGCGGGCCCATCCGAGGTCGGGGGTCGGGCGGGTTCCGGGCGGCTGGGGTTGTCGGGCACATGACCAGTGTCCCCCGCTGCCCGGCCGGCGTCACTCGGGCGCCGCGCCGACCGCGTCGGCCGCCCCGCACGAGCAGGCCGGATGTGGTTCCCAGGTGCGGCGGCGCCAGCGCCAGTCCGGCAGCGCGAGCTCGAGCGAACCGCCGACCGAGGCCGGTGTGCCGCCGTCCAGCAGGGTCAGCACCTGCTGACCGGCCTGCGCGACCACCGACGCAGCTAGCACGCTGTCGCACGGCTCCGGGACTCTGGTCGGCAGCGACAGCTGAGCGACCAGCGCCGGCCAGGCCGGGTCACGGTCGGTACGGGCGTGGTCCAGGCATCTCAGGCACGCGGTGCGGCCGGGGACCACGAGCGGACCGACCACCCCGACCTGCTCCCGGACCTCCACCAGCAGGTGCGGGACGAGCGGGTGCGAGACCGGCCCGATACCGGTCGTCACGATCACCAGGTGGGGGGACCGGACGTCCTGCGGGCTGCACGCCGGAGCCAGGGCGGCCATGCGCTCCTGCGCGGCCACCGAGCGTCTGCGGCCGACGTCGGGCAGGGCGAACCCGCCGGCGGTGACGTCTTCCGCCCGGACGACGGCGTCGTCCACCACCTCGACGGCCCCCACCCCGGCCGCCGCCAGCAGCAGCGCGAGCGGTGTGCCCAGACGGCCGCCCCCGACGACCCGGACCTGGGCGAGGTCGCGTCGTCGCAGGGCCGGCAGCCCGCTGCCGCCCTGCCGCAGGCCCAAGGAGGCCACGTCGCCGCGGAGCCGGTCACGCTCGACGAGGCTCAGCCGTGCGGGCCAGCGCTCGGCGTCATCGACGAGCAGTCCTGCCTCGACCAGCCGGTCCAGCAGCTCGCGCACGCGCTCGGGTCGACAGCCGTTGCGGCCGGCCTCGGTGAGCACGTCAGCGACGTCACGGGTGCCGTCCAGAAGGGACAGGGCTGCGCGGTCGGACAGGCTGAGCCCGGCGAGCACGAGCGCGGAGCCGGGCTGCCGACCCAGCTGGAGGGTCTGTTCGTCGCGCCACAGCCGACGGGTGGGGGACAGGCTCATGCGCACGGGCACCTCCGGGGTTCCGGTGAGCGTCCCACCGCGTAGACCGCCGTGGCCCGTTCGTCCACAGTGTCCACAGCCTCGGGTCCGGCCGGTCCCTGCCGCCCCGGCTGTGGTGGACCCCGCCTGCCCGCTGCTCCGGTGGGGGACCCGGCCTGCCTCGCTGGGCAGCACCCAGCTGTCCTGACCCGCCCGGCCAGGACGAGGCCCCCGGGACGTCCGTCGTGCGCCTTCCCCTTGCGCACGTCGACCGACCGGGGGCTCCGCCGTCCTGGCGACGCTAGGCACCTGAGGCGCCCTGGTCAATGCCTAGCCGTCATCCCTGCCGTCGCCCGTGCCGTCCTGGTCGCCGTCGTCCTGGTCGGTGGCGTCGTGGTCGGTGCCGTCGTCGGCCTTGCCGGTGCCGTCTTCGGCCTTGCCATCGCCGTCATCACCGGGTGCCGTCGCCATGTCGCCGCTCTCCAGCGCCGCAAGCCCGGCGTCCCAGTCGCTGCCCGAGGCGCCGACGAAACCTGAGGGATCGTCGAGGTCGCTGGGCCCGGGAAGCAGGTCGGGGTGCTCCCAGAGGGCGTCACGGCCCTCGGTGCCACGCGCGGCGGCGACCTCGGCCCAGAGCGCCGCAGCCTCCCGGAGGCGACGGGGCCGCAGCTGCAGCCCGACCAGCGCGGCGAAGGTCTGTTCGGCGGGCCCGCCGCTCGCGCGGCGTCGACGCACCGTCTCGCGCAGCTGCACCGCGTGCGGCAGCTGCCCCGACGCGCTCTCCACCACCGCGTCGACCCAGCCTTCGACCAGCGCCAGCGCGGTCTCCAGCCGCGCCAGCGCCGACTGCTGCGCCTGCGTGGGCTGCAGCTCGAACATGCCCTGGCTCATCGCCTGCTGCAGCGACTCGGGGTCGGCCGGGTCGAAGGACCCGACCGCCCGTTCGATCGCCTGCGGGTCGACCTCGATGCCCCGGGCGTACGCGTCGACCGCGTCGAACAGGTGCGCACGAAGCCACGGCACGTGCTTGAACAGCCGCTGGTGTGCCTGTTCGCGCAGCGCGAGGTAGAGGCGCACCTCGTCGGCATCGATCCCGAGGCCCTCACCGAACGCCTGCACGCCTGAGGGCAGCAGGACCGGCCGGCCGGCCTCCGAGAGGGGGAGCCCGACGTCGGTGCCGCCGACCACCTCGCCGGCCAGGGCGCCGAGGGCTTGTCCGACCTGCATGCCGAAGACCATGCCGCCGACCTGGCTCATGACGCCCTTCATGGCTTCGCCCAGACCGGCCATGCCGCCCGCTCCGCCCATGTTCCCGAGCATCGCTGCCAGCTCGGGCGGCAGACCCTCGGGAAGACCGTCGGCGAGCCCACCCATCGCGCCGTCGCCGGTGAGCCCCTGCTCCAGGGCCCCGCTCATCGCGGCGACGACCCGCTCGGCCACCGGGTCCACGAGCGTGCGCCAGGCGGGCAACGTGGAGGTCAACCAGCCCGTACGGGTCCAGGCCGTCGCTGAGCCACCACCAGCGGGCAGCGTGGTGACCGGGTCCAGCCAGACGTCGGCGAGCCGGCACGCCTGCTCGATCTCGCGCCGTTCAGCGTCGCTGACCGCCCGGTCACCCTCTCGGGCAGCCTTCTCGGCCACCTCGGTCGCCAGGTCCCAGTTGACCGGCCCGCCCGTCCAGGACGTCATCTTGCTCATGACGGAGAAGATGTCGCCCCCACCGAACAGCCCGGACAGCGAACCCAGCCCGAACGGGTCGTTCGGCTCGTCGGGGTCGTCGTCCGGACGGTCGGCGGGACCGAAGCCGAAGGGCGGGCGGGTCACCGTGACCCACCCCGCTCGGCGCGACGAGACACGACACAGGAAGAGTCCGGCATGACTGCCACGGTAGCCCCGGAAGGGGTAGGTGGACCTGCGTGAGAGTGCGCTCAGAGCGAACGTCGTACGAGCAGATCGCCGTGACCGGAGCCGATGAGGGGATCGGTGCGGCGGTGCACGACCGGCTCGCGCAGCGTCCTGGCCACCGACCGCCTCGCGGGTTGGCCGGCGCAGAGCCGGCCCTGGTCGAGCAGCTGGTCGGTGTGGACACCCTGGTCCACCTCGACGTCACCTGGGACGTCACCCTGCCGGCGGCACAGCGACAGGCACGCACCGTGCGCGGGACCGCCCTCGCGATCGAGGCCTCGCTCGCGGCAGGCGTACGCCGGGTCGTGATCGTCACCTCTGCCGACGTGTACGGGCAGCAGCCCCTGCCGGTCCTCGACGACACCCCGCTGCTGGGTGGTGCGGACGATGCGGACGACGCGGCGGTCGTCGGCGACCACGTCGAGGTGGAGCGGCTCGCCGCGCACGCCGCGCGGTCGGGGCTGGCTGTCGCGGTCCTGCGTCCCGCCACCCTGGTGGCCGGCCGGCTCGGCGCCGGCTATGACGGGCAGCTGCTCAGGCAGCTGGCGGGGCCTCGGCTGCTGGCGGTGCGGGGGGTCGAGCCGCTGTGGCAGCTGTGCCACACCGACGACCTGGTGGAGGCGCTCGAGCGTGTGGTCACCGACGGGCGTACCGGCGGGTTCGCGGTCGCCTGCGACGGAGCGCTGACGCAGACCGTGGTCGAGGCGCTGACCGGCCGCCGCCGGCTCGAGCTGCCCGCTGTGGTCGCGCTGTCGCTGGCGGAGCGTCTGCGCCGGGTCGGGGTGACGACGTCCTCCCCGCGCGAGCTCGACCACCTGCTGGTGCCGCGGGTCGTGCTGTGCGACGGTCTGCGAGCGGTCGGCTGGGAGCCTCGCTGGACCAACGAGCAGGCCTTGCTCGCCCACCTCGCGGAGCGTCCGGCCGACGGTGCCGCAGGTCGGGCTGCGGTCGGCGCGGCGGGGACGACGGTGGCGCTGGTGGGCACCGCGGCGCTCGTACGACGTCGCCGGGGTCGTCGCGGCTGACGCCCGCCTCGAGGTCGGCTCGCGCGGGCCGATAGCGTCGAGGCATGGACCCGCGTACGCAGGACGCCCGACCGCCAGGCCTACGGCTGCTCGCCCTGCGTGACACGCCGATCACGGTCGACGAGGTGCTCGCCGCGGTCACGGACGGGGCTGCGGGCGGGGTCGTGTCCTTCACGGGTGTGGTGCGCGACCACGACGGAGGTCGTTCGGTCACCGCCCTGGAGTACGTCGCGCACCCGGATGCACAGGCTGCGCTGGAGCAGGTCGCGCGCACCGTGCTCGAGCAGGTCGACTGCCTGGCGGTCGCGGCCGTCCACCGCACCGGGCTGCTGTCCGTCGGCGACGTCGCGGTCGTCGTGGCGGCCTCGGCCGGGCACCGGGTCGAGGCGTTCGAGGCTGCGCGTCGCCTGATCGACGACCTGAAGCACACGGTGCCGGTCTGGAAGCGGCAGGTCTTCGCCGACGGCGAGCAGGAGTGGGTCGGGGCCTGCTGAGCCGCGCCTAAACTGCGGCGCGGTCGATCGCCGACGAGAGGAGTGACCGATGCCTGCCTGGTTGGCCTGGCTGCTCCCCGTCCTGCTCGCGCCTGGGGTCGCCGCCGCGTGGACCGCCTGGTCAGGCCGTGAGCGAGGTCCGGAGCGGCCCGAGGACTCGGTCGCTCAGCACGCCCGTTTTCGCGCCGCCCTGCACGAGCCGGGACGCGCGCCCCGAGGGTCCGGGCGCCGTCGAGGGCTGCGCTGATCGTCCGGGGCTCAAGAACGGCGGGCAGCCGTGCCGAAGCATCGCTGAAGTTGCCCACCACCCCCGAGGAGCCCCCGTGGAGCACGTCGTCTTCTACCCCGTACCGGACGGGGCGCCGGCTTTCCGACGCCTGGACAACCTGGAGGAGGCCGTCCGGCTGGTCGAGCACCTCCGCAACGTCGAGGGCGTGGGGGAGGCCAGCGTGCACAGCCTCACCGAGGTCCCGCTCTCCTTCCGCGCCTACTACCGCGTCGAGGTGCCCGGCCTGAGCAGCGACGTCCCGGAGGTCACGCCGGGGACCGAGACCGTCCACGTCGACGCACCGGTCGAGCAGCCCCAGGTCGAGGAGTCACAGGTCGAGCAGGTGACCGTGCAGCTCGCGCCGGAGAGCAGCCCGGAGCCTGCCGTCCCGCAGGGGGTCGACGTCGCGGCCCTCGAGCCCGAGCCGGTCCCGGAGGAGGCGGTCGACGAGCAGCGCGAGACGTACGAGCTCGTCGCCGTCGGAGCCCCCGCTGAGCAGCCGGAGCCGGAGCAGGTGCCGGCTGCGCACACGGGCGGGCCGTTCGGCACCGACCGCACCCTCGGCTTCTTCGCCTGAGCGAGCAGCCAGGGCGCGCCCGTGAGACCGATCTAGCCTGGTCCGGTGTCCCGCCGCACCCTGACCTCCTTCCTCGCGTTCGGGCTTGCCGCGGTGCTGGTCCTGGCAGGTTTCACCGTCCAGGTCCCGTATGTCCTGCTGTCCGGCGGCCCCACCTTCAACACGGTCGGTGAGGTCGACGGCGTCCCGGTGATCACGATCAAGGGTCGCCAGACCTACCAGGACACCGACGGTCGGCTCGACCTGACGACCGTCAACGTCGATCGGAGCCTGACGCTCTGGGAGGCCATGCAGGGATGGGCCCGGACCGATCAGGCGGTCGTCCCGCGGGACCTGCTCTATCCGCCCGGCAAGACCGACGCGCAGGTCCAGGCCGAGAACACCGCCCAGATGGTCACCTCGCAGAGCTCGGCCAAGACCTCGGCCCTGCTCGAGCTGGGCATCCCGGTCACCGTCTCGGTCGGCGAGGTCAGCAAGGACGGGCCGTCGCAGGGCGTCCTGCAGGCCGGTGATGACCTCGTGTCGGTGGACGGCACGCCGGTCACGAGCCCTCAGCAGCTGCGCGACCTGGTCGGCGTCGTCACGCCGGGAAGCACCGTCACCGTCGTGGTGAACCGGGAGGGCACCCCGCGTACGGAGAAGATTGGCACCCAGGCCTCCGCCGAGAACCCGCCGAGGCCGCTGATCGGGATCTCGCCGGTGGTCACGAGCTATCCGTTCCAGATCGACATCAGCCTGGAGAACGTCGGTGGCCCGAGCGCCGGGATGATGTTCGCCCTCGGCATCATCGACAAGCTGACGCCGGGCTCGCTGGCCGACGGGCGCTACGTCGCCGGCACCGGGGAGCTCGACGACCAAGGCGACGTCGGGCCGATCGGGGGCATCGAGCAGAAGCTCGCCGAGGCCGGCAAGAAGGGGGTCCAGGTGTTTCTGGTCCCGGCCGACAACTGCGCGGCGGCCGTGAAGAACGCCCCGGAGAAGGTGGAGCTGGTCAAGGTCGCCACCCTCTCCCAGGCGTACGAAGCTTTGCAGACCCTCTCTGCCGGGGGCGTCCCGGCCGGCTGCTGACTGCCCCGCTCGGCTAGCGGGCCGGGCGCGAACCGGTGGTGAGGGTGGCCCGCAGCGCCTCGGCGAGCGCTGGCGCCAGATCCTCGCCGGTCACCCGTTCGTCCTGGTCGTCGGTGGCCCCGCGCAGCCGCAGCACCGTCGCGGACCCGCCACCTCGGACCACGGCCACGACCATGCGTACGTCCCGAGCCTCGGGGTGCTGGGAGGGATCCTCGGCGAGCGCCGCCATGGCGCTCTCGTCGGCCTCGACCGACGGCGGGAGCACGACGACCTCGTGGACCAGGGCCACCCCGATGACGTCGTCACCGAACTCGATCGCGGCCAGCGCCTCGTCGAGCGGGGCGTCGGCGAGCGGCTCCTGGGCGATCGGGGTGAGAGCGCCGGGCTGCCCTCCGACCAGGCCCATCGTGCGGGCAAGCTGAGGTTCGGCGCGCAGCAGCTCCTCGGTGTCGACCAGGGCGAACAGCTGCGGCGGCTGGTCCCAGCCTGCCTCGGCCACGTGCGTCTCGACCTCCCCGACGATGCTGGCGAGCGCCAGCTCGTGCGGGGCCGGGACCGATCGGGCGGGCGGGTCGTCGGAGGGGTGCGCGGGCGGGGTCGCGCCGGGGTCGGTGGTCACGTCGTCATCACGGTCTTCATCCTGCCCGGTCGGAGCGGTGAGAGCAGGACGCTCCTGTGACAGGGTGAGATCTCCTGCCAACTCCCGGAAGTGAGCCGCGTGGTCGTCCGTCCCCCCCGCCCGAGCCTCTCGGGACGGCCGCGCCTGCTCGCGCCCGTCCTGGTGGTCGTCGCCGTCCTCGTGGTCCTGATCTCCGTGGGAGTCGGTCTCTGGACCGATCTGCTGTGGTTCCGGTCGGTCAGCTACAGCGGCGTGTTCACCACCGTCCTGTGGACCAGGGTCCTGCTCTTCCTGGGCTTCGGCGTGCTGATGGCGCTGATCGTCGGGGTCAATATCGCCGTCGCCTATCGCTCGCGGCCGCCGTTCCGGCCGATGTCGCTGGAGCAGCAGAACCTGGAGCGCTACCGGGTCGCGATCGAGTCGTTCCAGCGCACGGTCCTGTTCGGCGTCTCCACGCTGCTCGGGCTGTTCGCCGGGCTCTCGGCCTCCTCGCGGTGGCAGACCTGGCTGCTGTGGCGCAACCGCACGGACTTCGGCATCACCGACCCGCAGTTCGGTCGTGACGTCAGCTACTACGCGTTCAGCTATCCCTTCTACCGGTTCGTGCTCGGTTTCCTGCTCACGGCCGTCGTGCTAGCGCTGATCGCTGCTGCCGTGACGCACTACCTGTACGGCGGGCTCCGACTGCAGACCCAGGGCGAGAAGGTCAGCCCCGCGGCCCGCGCGCACCTCTCGGTGCTGCTCGGGGTGTTCGTGCTGCTGAAGGCCTTCGCCTACTACCTGGACCGGTTCGGGCTGGTCTTCGCCGAGCGTGGCTTCGTGAAGGGTGGCGCGGCCTACACCGACGTCAACGCGGTGCTGCCGGCCAAAAACATCCTGATCGGCGTCGCGGTGATCTGCGCACTGCTGTTCTTCGCGAACGTGGCCGTGCGCAACGTGCTGCTCCCGGGCGGGGCGCTCGCTCTGCTCGTGCTCGCCGCGGTCGTGCTCGGCGGGGTCCTGCCCGCCTACACCCAGCAGTTCCGGGTCAAGCCCAACGAGGTGGACCGGGAGGCCAAGTTCATCTCCCGCAACATCGAGGGCACCCGGGCGGCGTACGGGATCGCCGACGTCGAGATCCAGCCGTACGGCGGGGACCAGCCGCCGGTGGCTGAGGCCGTCGACCCGGCATCTCCGCCGAACGCGCGACTGCTCGACCCCAACGAGCTGGCGCCGACCTTCCAGCAGCTCGAGCGGCTCCGGCAGTATTTCGGCGTCACCGACGCCCTGGACATCGACCGCTACAAGGTGGACGGCTCGCTCCGCGACTACGTGGTCGCCGCCCGCGAGGTCGACCAGAGCGGCCTGTCGGCCAACCAGCGCAACTGGGTCAACGAGCGGCTCACCTTCACGCACGGCAACGGCCTGATCGCGGCGCGGGCCGACCAGGTCGACAGCAGCAACCGGCCGATCTTCGCGACCCCGGGGATCAGCAGCGCCGGCGAGGGGGCCTTCCGGGTCGACAACCCGCAGATCTACTTCGGCGAGCTGTCCCCGAGCTACAGCATCGCGACCACCGACCAGCCTGAGCAGGACGGTCCGCGCAGCGGCAGCGAGGAGGACGTCGCCGACTTCCGCTACGACGGCGACGGCGGGGTGCAGCTGTCCAACATCGTCCGCAAGGCGGCGTACGCGCTGAAGTTCCGCGAGCCCAACCTGGTGCTTTCGGGTGCGATCCGGAACGAGTCCCGCATCATGTACGACCGGTCGCCGCGCGAGCGGGTCAAGAAGGTCGCGCCGTTCCTGGAGATCGACGCTGACCCCTACCCCGCGATCGTGGACGGTCGGATCCTGTGGATCGTCGACGGTTACACGACCAGCAACCGCTACCCCTACAGCCAGAGCGTCGAGTTCGGGGACGTGACCACCGACAGCCAGACCGGGCGTCCCCAGCCCCGCCGACAGGTCAACTACATCCGCAACTCGGTCAAGGCCACCGTCGACGCCTACACCGGCAAGGTGAAGCTCTACGAGTTCGGCGCGAAGGACCCGGTCCTACAGACCTGGAACAAGGCGTTCGGCGGCATCGTCGAGCCGGAGTCGGCGATCTCGGCTGACCTGAAGGCGCACCTGCGCTATCCGGAGGACCTGTTCAAGGTCCAGCGCGACCTGCTCGGCACATACCACGTCACCGACCCTGGGACCTTCTTCCTCGGCTCGGAGGCCTGGGCGATCCCGTCGGACCCAGCGCAGCAGCTCAAGGAGCGGGTCGCGGCTGCGGCTCCGGGTCCGGGCGCCGCCGACACCGGGATCGACGTCAACGCCAACGGGCCGCGGCAGCCTCCGTACTACTCCCAGCTCGCCTTCCCTGGCGAGGCCGGGCAGCAGTTCCGGCTGTCCACGACCTTCGTGTTCAACGAGCGGCCCAACCTGGCCGCGTTCGCCTCGGTGTCCTCCGACCCGACCAACTACGGGAAGATCCAGATCCTGCAGCTGCCCGGCGGCAACCCGCCGTTCGGCCCGGGTCAGGTGGCGAACCAGTTCCTGACCGACGAGCGCATCTCGGAGTCGCTCTTCCGGTTCCGGCAGCAGAACAACGCCGAGGTCATCTTCGGCAACCTGCTGACGCTGCCGAGCGGCGGTGGCCTGCTCTACGCTCAGCCGGTCTACGTCCGGGCGCAGGGTCCGGACGGGTTCCCGACCTTGCAGTCGGTGCTGACCGCTTACGGCGATGCGGTCGGCAACGGCGCCAACCTGGCGGACTCGCTCCGCCAGCTGCTGCTGAAGGCCGGCCAGAGCTTCCCGGACGTGAATCCTCCGATCGAGGACCCGCCGCCGACGGCGTCGCCGGGCGCGCCGGTGACGCCCACCGAGGCCCCGACGTTCGACGGGTCTCAGGGCGCGGCGTTGACGGAGGCCCTCTCGGCCTACGACGAGGGTATGGCCGCGCTGGCCCGCGGTGACTTTGCCGCCTTCGGTGAGGCGCAGGCCCGGATCAAGGCTGCGCTCGACCAGATCGAGCAGCTGCAGGGTGCTGGCCCCACTCCCGGTGGGTCGGCGACCACCCCGCCGGCGACCGGTCCGACCCCGACCCCGTCGCCCAGCTAGCCCACCGGCACGTGCACCCGCACGACTGCTAGCGCACCCGCGCTACCGGCTGGGCCCCTGCACGACCCAGCCAGACCGGAGCACGACGAGCCCCCGCAGACCTCCGGGTCCGCGGGGGCTAGGTCGTTCCTCGCAGGGCCCCACCAGGCGTCCTGCGTGGCGTCCGAACCTTCTTGTCACGCCAGAACCCCCGCCGACCGTGAGGTCGACGGGGGCTCTGCACCCGCAGAGGGCTGAGCCCTCAGACGTACGTCAGGCGAGCTCGAAGCGGTCGGCGTTCATGACCTTGTCCCAGGCCTTGACAAAGTCGGTGACGAACTTCTCCGCCGCGTCGTCGCAGGCGTAGGCCTCGGCGACCGCGCGCAGCTCGCTGTTGGAGCTGAAGACGAGGTCGATGCGGCTACCCGTCCAGAGCAGCTGCCCCGAACGGTCGCGGCACTCGTAGGACGCGTCCTCGCCACCGGTCGGCGTCCAGGTGTTGCCGAGTTCCAGCAGGTTGACGAAGAAGTCGTTCGTCAGCGTGCCGGGGCGCTCGGTGAGCACGCCGTGGGTGGACTGGCCGTAGTTGGCGCCCAGGACCCGGAGACCGCCGACGAGCACGGTCATCTCGGGGGCCGACAGGTCCAGCAGGTTGGCCTTGTCCAGCAGCAGGTATTCCGAGGGCAGGATCTGTCCCTTGCTGAGGTAGTTGCGGAACCCGTCAGCCTTCGGCTCGAGGTCGTGGAAGGTCTCCGCGTCGGTCTGCTCCTGCGTCGAGTCGCCACGGCCGGGGGTGAACGGCACGACGACCTGCTGACCACCGTCCTTGGCGGCCTGCTCCACGCCGGCGCAGCCGCCGAGCACGATGAGGTCGGCTATGGAGATCTTCTTGCCGTCGGTCTGGGCGACGTCGAAGCTCTGCTTCACACTCTCCAGCGCGCGAAGCACGATCGCCAGCTCGTCGGGCTGGTTGACCTCCCAGTCCGCCTGGGGCTGGAGCCGCAGGCGGCCTCCGTTGGCGCCACCACGCTTGTCGCTGCCGCGGAAGGAGCTCGCGGCGGCCCAGGCGGTCGAGACCAGCTGGGAGACGGTCAGCCCGCTGTCGAGCAGCTGGATCTTCAGGGCGGCGACGTCGGCGTCGTCGACCAGCGGGTGGTCGACGGCCGGGACGATGTCCTGCCACACGAAGGTCTCGGCCGGGACGAGCGGACCGAGGTAGCGGGAGACGGGACCCATGTCGCGGTGGGTCAGCTTGAACCAGGCGCGGGCGTAGGTGGCCGCGAAATATTCGGGGTCCTCCAGGAAGCGACGCGAGACCTGCTCGTACGCCGGGTCCACGCGCAGCGCGAGGTCGGTCGTGAGCATCGTCGGCGGACGGTTCCGCGTGTTGTCCTCCGGGTCGGGGAAGGTGTTGGCCCCGGCCCCGTCCTTGGCGACCCACTGGTGGGCGCCGGCCGGGCTCTTGGTCAGCTCCCACTCGTAGCCGAACAGGTTCTCGAAGTATTCGTTGTCCCAGGTGGACGGCTTGGTGGTCCAGGTGACCTCGAGGCCGCTGGTGATCGTGTCTCGGCCCACACCGCTGCCAAAGCTGTTCTTCCAGCCGAGGCCCTGCTCCTCCAGTGCTGCGCCCTCGGGCTCCGGACCGATGTGCTCGTTGGGGTCTGCAGCGCCGTGCGTCTTGCCGAAGGTGTGCCCGCCGGCGATCAGTGCGACGGTCTCCTCGTCGTTCATCGACATCCGGGCGAAGGTCTCGCGGATGTCGCGGGCCGAGGCCAGCGGGTTGGGCTCGCCGTTCGGGCCTTCGGGGTTGACGTAGATCAGACCCATCTGCACCGCGGCCAGCGGGTTCTCCAGGTCGCGGTCGCCGACGTAGCGCTCGTCACCGAGCCAGGTGCTCTCCGGGCCCCAGTAGACGTCCTCGTCGGGCTCCCAGGCGTCGACGCGCCCACCCGCGAAGCCGAGGGTGGCCAGGCCCATCGTGTCCATCGCCCGCGTGCCGGTGAACACCAGCAGGTCGGCCCAGCTGATCTTGCTGCCGTACTTCTTCTTCAGCGGCCACAGCAGGCGCCGGGCCTTGTCCAGGCTGGCGTTGTCGGGCCAGCTGTTGAGCGGGGCGAAGCGCTGCATGCCGGCGCTCGAGCCGCCACGGCCGTCGCGGCTGCGGTAGGTCCCGGCGCTGTGCCAGGCCATCCGGACGAACAGGCCGCCGTAGTGCCCGGAGTCGGCCGGCCACCAGTCCTGGCTGTCGGTCATGAGCGCGTCGACGTCAGCGGTCAGCGCATCGAGGTCCAGCTTCGCGAACTCCTTGGCGTAGTCGAACTCCGCGCCGAAAGGGTTGGTGACGGGCTGGTGCTTGCGCAGGATCTTCAGGTTGAGCTGGTTGGGCCACCAGTCACGGTTGCCGGCACCCTCGGTGGGATGGTTCGGCTCGCGGACACGAGCCTGCACGGGGCACTGGCTCTCGCTCTGCTCGGACTGCATGTCGCCGACGACGGCGTCGTGGTGCTGGACCATGAGATTTCCTCTCGTACGGGGGAGGGCTGGATCAGGCGGGGACGGACGTGCAGGTGGGGCAGCGGCCCCAGTAGATGACCTCGGCCTCGTCGATCACGAAGCCCTGGTCGTTGCTGGCGGTCAGGCACGGGGTCCGGTCGGTCGCGCAGTCGACGTCGCCGATGGCGCCGCAGGAGCGGCAGACGACGTGATGATGGTTGTCGCCGACCCGCAACTCGTAGCGGGCGACGGACCCCGAGGGCTCGAAGCGGCGTACGAGGCCCGCCGAGGTCAAGGCCTTCAGGACGTCGTACACCGCCTGGTGCGACACCTCGCCGAGGCTCTTGCGCGCGGCGGACAGGATCGTCTCGGTATCGGCGTGCGGGTGCTCGCCCACCGCCTCTAGCACTGCCAGGCGGGGTCGGGTGACGCGCAGCGAGACGCTACGCAGCGCCTGCTCACGGGTTTCTGTCATCGCCGCGAGTCTGCCCTGCTTTCTGGAACCAGTCAAGACATGTCGAGGGAGTTTGCCAGTCGGGCCCGACGTCACGTAGTGTCTGACAACCGACGCGGGGTGGAGCAGCTCGGTAGCTCGCTGGGCTCATAACCCAGAGGTCGCAGGTTCAAATCCTGCCCCCGCTACAGATGAACGCGCAGGTCAGAGGCCCTGCCGCCAGAGATGGCGGCGGGGCCTTCTGCGGTCC
>JBBSTI010000018.1:0-36840 GCA_038236005.1 Mycobacteriales bacterium
AGGACGGCTACCTGCTGCAGATCTTCACCAAGCCGGTCCAGGACCGGCCGACGGTGTTCTTCGAGCTGATCGAGCGGCACGGCTCGCTCGGCTTCGGCAAGGGCAACTTCAAGGCGCTGTTCGAGGCGATCGAGCGTGAGCAGGACCGACGCGGCAACCTCTGATGCCCACCTACCGTGCGATCGGTGAGCTGCCGCCCAAGCGTCACACCCAGTTCCGGCAGCCCGACGGGGCGCTCTACACCGAGGAGCTGATGGGCGAGGAGGGCTTCTCGTCGGACTCCTCGCTGCTCTATCACCGCGGTGACCCGTCGGCGATCACCGACAGCCGGGTGTGGGAGCCGCCGTCCGTCGCGACCACGCCGAACCACCCGCTCAAGCCTCGCCACCTCAGGCTGCACGCGCTGGACGGCCAGGACGTCGACGCGGTGACCGGTCGCCGCGTGGTGCTGGGCAACCCGGACGTGCGGGTGTCCTACGTACGGGCGACGGGTGCCTCACCGCTCTACAAGGACGCGGTCGGCGACCAGTGCGTCTACGTCGAGCAGGGGTCCGGGGTGCTGGAGACCGTTCTCGGGGCGCTCCCCGTGACCGACGGCGACCTGGTCGTCGTGCCGCGGGGGCTGATCCACCGTTGGGTGGGCGCGCTGCACCTCTACTGCCTGGAGACCTCGAGCCACCTGCGCCCGCCGTCGCGCTACCTGTCGCACCAGGGGCAGTTCCTGGAGAGCTCGCCGTACTGCGAGCGGGACCTGCGGGCTCCCCGTGAGCCGTTGTCGGCGGAGGGCACGGACGTCAAGGTCGTCGTCCGTCATCGCGGTGCGAGCGCCGGCGAGGTGCTCGGCACGGTGCTCACGATGGCGACGCACCCGTTCGACGTCGTCGGCTGGGACGGCTGCCTGTATCCCTGGGCGTTGTCGGTGAGCGACTTCGAGCCGATCACCGGGCGGGTGCACCAGCCACCGCCGGTGCATCAGGTGCTCGAGGCCGACGGGCTCGTGGTGTGCCTGTTCGTGCCGCGCAAGGTCGACTACCACCCCCTGTCGGTGCCGGTGCCCTACCACCACAGCAACGTCGACAGTGACGAGCTGATGTTCTACGTCGGCGGCGACTACGAGGCGCGCAAGGGTTCCGGGATCGCGCTCGGCTCGCTGTCGCTACACCCGGGAGGGCACACGCACGGGCCGCAGCCGGGTGCCGCCGAGGCAAGCCTCGGAGCAGAGCGGTTCGACGAGACGGCGGTCATGCTCGACACCTTCCGACCGCTGGAGATCGCGCCGGCGGGCCTCGCGTGCGAGGACCCGTCGTACGCGTGGAGCTGGAGCGGTCCCAGAACGTCCCGCCCCTCGTGAGCGTCGCCGTCGGGGTGGTGTCGACCGGCGGGCCGCCCCGGGTCGCTGCGCTGCTGGGCGAGCGGGTGCTCGACGTCGCGCGCGTGCCCGGCTGCCCGCCCTGGCTCGACGCGGGCTCGCTCGACCCGCTGCTCGCGGCCGGGCGGCCGGTCTGGCAGGAGTGTCGCGCCTGGCTCGCGTCGCTGCCCGTGGGCGCGCTGGAGCCGTGGCTGCTCGAGGACGCGCAGACCCACCTGCCGTTCACCGTCGCCGACTACGTCGACTTCTACTCCTCGCGCCACCACGCCGAGAACGTCGGCGCGATCTTCCGTCCCGACGCGCCGTCGCTGCCGGCCGCCTGGGAGCACCTGCCGATCGGCTATCACGGGCGGGCCGGCACGGTGGTCGTGTCGGGCACCCCGGTCCGGCGTCCCTGCGGGCTCCGGCTCGTCGACGGTGAGCCGGTCGACGGACCGTCGCTGCGCCTGGACCTGGAGGCCGAGGTCGGCTTCGTGGTCGGCACCCCGTCGGTGCTGGGCGAGACCGTGCCGGTCGACGCGTTCGCCGAGCACGTCTTCGGCGTGGTGCTGGTCAACGACTGGTCGGCGCGCGACCTGCAGGCCTTCGAGTACGTGCCGCTGGGCCCGTTCCTCGGGAAGTCCTTCGCGACCTCGGTGTCGGCCTGGGTGATGCCGCTGGACGACCTGCAGGCCGCGCGCTGCGCCTCGCCGCCCTCCGGCACCGGCTACCTGCGAGGTGCGGAGCAGTGGGGGCTCGACCTGACCCTGGAGGTCTCGATCAACGGGGCGGTGCTCTCCCGGCCGCCGTTCGCGGACATGTGGTGGACGGCTGCGCAGCAGCTCGCGCATCTTTCCGCAAACGGCGCCTCTTTGCGCACCGGCGATCTTTTTGCCTCGGGCACCGTGAGCGGGCCTTCGCACCACCAGCGGGGCAGCCTGCTCGAGCTGTCCTGGGGCGGCGCCGTCGAGGTGGCGCTGGACGACGGCGCCACCCGGACGTTTCTGGAGGACGGTGACGAGGTGGTGCTTCGCGCGACCGGCCCGGGCGGGCTGCGGCTCGGCGAGTGCCGTGGCGTGGTGCTCCCGGCGCGACCACGGTGACGCCCTCCTACGACCTGGAACGGTTCGTCGTCGCGCAGGACCTGGACGGCCGCCACGCACGTGCGATCGCCGAGCTGCTGGCCGGGCGCAAGACCGGCCACTGGATCTGGTTCGTCTTCCCGCAGCTCGCCGGGCTCGGACGCAGCACGGCGGCGCGACGCTTCGCGATCAGGTCGCCGGCCGAGGCGACGGCCTACCTCGCGCACCCGGTCCTGTCAGCCCGCCTGCACGAGGCCGCCGACGCGGCCGGGCAGGCCCCAGCCCCGGACGTCGTGACCCTGCTCGGTCCGGTGGACGCGCTGAAGCTGCGCAGCAGCATGACGCTGTTCGACGCGGTGCAGCCCGGTCAGGTCTTCGCCGACGTGCTCGCCCGCTGGTACGACGGCGAGCGCGACCTCCGGACCCGGGCCTTGCTGGGCTGTGGCCGCTCAGCCCAGCTCGACCGTGATCTCGTTCTTGCTGTCGTCGAAGCACAGGTGCCCCTGCGCTCGGAGCGCGTCCGGCAGCGGGGACTCGTACGACCAGGCGGCGTCCTCGACCGGTCCCACGTTCCAGTAGGTCGACTCCCCCTTGTACGGGCACACCGTCCGCAGGCCGGACCCGCTCGAGATCGCTCCCGGCAGGACGTCGGCGGGCGGGACGTACGCCCGTACCGGCAGCCCGGTCTCGAACACGAGCACCGGCCGGTCCGTCCTGGCGACCACCTCGCCGTCGCGCCGGACCGTGACCGACCGGCTCGAGACGTGGGCGTCGACCCGGTGGTAGGGATCTTTCAGGTGCCCGAAGACCCGGTCCTGCTCGACGAACCAGGCGTCGACCTTGTCGGCGTACAAGGCTCCGAAGCCCTTCAGGAACGAGGCGGCCTCGACCGGCTCGGGGTAGAGCCAGAGCAGGTCGTCGATCGGCCGGTCACCGGTCAGGCTGCGGTAGGCGGCGTCACCCTTGAACGGGCAGTGCGTGCTGGTCGCGCTGTCGGCCCAGGCTCCCTCGGCGAAGTCTTCGAGCGGCGCATAGACCACCGGCATGATCGCGGTCTCGTGCAGCAGGTGCGCGCGGGTCGTGTCGAGCACGACCGTGTCTCCGACCAGCGCCCGGATCCTGCGAAGATCGGGCTGGAAGACGAGCCGGTGCGGCGGGGCGCCGGACAGGTCGACGTTCCAGGCGGCGGTGCTGGTCGTGGTGGGTGCGAGGGGGCCGGAGCCGAGGGTGAGCGACATGACGGTCTCCTACCCGCTCTGCGCGTACGGTCAGGCTGTGCAGGAAACCTGGCGGCAGAAGATGCTCCAGGAGGACCCCTGGGCGTACGAGGCCCTCGTCGAGGAGCAGCCGGCCGTCCGGCTAGAGCACGACCAGAGGCCCGAGCTCGAGGGGTACGCGACGCCCGAGGAGACCGCCGAGATGCTGCGGCGACTGCGCGGCTAGCGGGCCGAGGACTTCGAGGTGATGGCCTCGGCGGTGCCGATGAGCAGGACCGCGGCCACCACGGCGAGGACGAATCCGAGGATGTTCAGCTCGAAGAAAGAGCCGGTACCGAGGGCCACCGCGATCAGCCCGCCGATGAGCGAGCCGACCAGGCCGAGGCCCAAGGTCGCGAGGATGCTGAGGTTCTGCTTGCCGGGCGTGAACAGTCGAGCGAGCGCGCCGATGATGAGGCCGGCGACGAGAAATCCGATCATGGGGTCCTCCTGAGGACGTCGATTGCCGCTTCCTTACCCCGGGCGCTTCGATGTCACCCGAGCCAACTGGTTCAGCGGGCACCGAGGTTCAGCGGGCACCGAGGTTCAGCGGGCACCGACCGGGGACCGCGCCGACGCCTCAGCGGTGACCTCCACGTCGGAGACTCCCAGCCAACCGCCGAAGGGCAGCCCGACCGTGCGGCTGGCGCCGACGATCACGGTGCCGCCGCCGACCACGCGGCTGCTCATCGCGAGGCCCGGCTGGTTCCGCTGCTCGCGGGCCGCGTACGCCTGGACCCTGCCTTCGACCAGCGGGTCCGAGAGCGGGATGTCCTCGTCGGCACCGTCCTGGTAGTAGGCCTCGACGCTCAGGGCCTGCGCGGCCGCCACGGCGGCGCCGTCGGCCGCGCTGCTGACGGCCCGGCGGGCCAGAGCGGCGGCACTGACGTCGACGACCACGCCGACCAGGACCAGCAGGACCGCGACCAGACCCAGGGTGAGGACCAGGACCGACCCCTGCTCGCCCCCCGGCCGCCTCACGGGGCGCCCTGGAACTCGTCAACGATCTCGTCGTGCGTCGCCGAGACCGGGATCACCGGCGCCAACGTGCCGAGCAGTGACAGAACGGGCAGCCGCACGACGTGCCGGACGGTGACCGTGACCGTCGCGCCGGGGGTCTGGCAGCCAGGAGAGCAGCTGATGGTCAGCGTCGGCGGCTCCGTGACGCCCTGGTCGGACAGGGCCAGCGCGGCAGCCTCACGGGCACGGCCTTCGGCGGCGCTGTCGCTCGACGTGACGAAGGCACGACCAGCCTGGCGGGCGCCCTCGGTCACCCCGAAGGCGGCCCGCTGGACCTGGAAGGCGCTGATCAGGATGTAGACCAGCGGGACCATGAGCAGCAAGGAGAGGTAGACGAACTCGACCATCGCGTTGCCGTCCTCACCGTAGGGCCGGCGCATCAGCCTTCCTCCAGCGCGTGCCCACGCACCGTCAGGCGTAGCGGTCCGACCGGGAAGAACACGACCGGCAGGTCTGCCGACGCGACCACCTCGACCGTGCCGACGGACCCGCTGCCCTCCGTGACGGCCAGCCCTTCGAGCGCGAACGTGTCTGCGAGCAGCTCGCGGGTGCGCGCGACGCCGTCGGCCGGGGTGCGGTCGGCGTTGGCCGCGTAGCGCGCCCCCTCCGCGGCCGCGGCCACCATGACGTTGCGGGTGTGCAGCACGATCCCGATCTGCATGACGAGCAGGAACAGCGCGACGACGAGCACCGAGACCAAGGTGAAGTCGACGACCCCGGACCCGTCCTCACCGACCGGACGCCGACCGCGGCCGCGCCTGCCGTGGGTCACCCTGCTGCGCCGCCGTTTCCAGGCCCGGTCACGGCGCTCAGAGCGGACTCGAGGATGCCCTGCAAGGTCGGTGCGGCGAAGGCCCAGAGCACGGTGACGATGCCGGCGGTCATGATGGTGATCAGGACCCAGCCGGGGACGTCGCCACGCTCGCGGTCGCCGCGTCCGACCCTCCGGTCGACGTGGCCGGCGAGCAGGATCAGCAGCAGTGCAGGGTTCATCGTTGGCTCCTTGGTGGGTGGTCTCTAGGTGGTCAGGTCAAGGCCGTAGAAGCCCGGGAACAGCGCGAAGAGGATCGTTATCGGAAGCACGAG
Source organism: Mycobacteriales bacterium (assembly GCA_038236005.1). Taxonomy (GTDB): domain Bacteria; phylum Actinomycetota; class Actinomycetes; order Mycobacteriales; family SCTD01; genus CANKBT01. Next base: position 5,793 of record JBBSTI010000018.1, read on the forward strand.
AAAAACCACCGGAACCATCATGGCGATCTCCTTGCGCCCGGCCGACTCGAGCAGCTGACGTTTGCCGGCCTCCCGCACGTCGACCGCCTGTGCACGCAGCACCTCGGCCAACGGGGTGCCTCGTTCGACCGCGACAGCCACGCCGTCGACGAAGCGCGCGAGCGGGGCCAGGCTGGTCCGGGCCGAGATGCCTTCCAGCGCCTGCACGAGCGTGGCTCCGGCTCGGGCATCGGACAGCGCGCGGCCGATCTCCCGGGACAGCTCCCCGGACGACAGCCGGCTCACCCGCTCGAGCGCGCCGACCGGGCCCTCACCCGCAGTGACGGCGAGCGCGAGCAGCTCGGCGACGGTCGGAAACTCCTCCAGCATCTGCTGCTCCCGTCGGGCGACCTGCCGGGTCAGCCAGCGATCGCGCCCGAGCACGCCGCCGACCGTGAGCAGCAGCGTCAGCCCGAGGACGCCGAGCGGGCTGACACCACGGCCACCGGCCAGCTGCAGCAGCGAGACGCCGAGCGCTGCGGCGAGGCCGAAGCCGCCCCACAGGACCTGCTCGGCCCGGAACTGCTCGACGGTCAGCCCGCTGCCGAGCTGCTCGAGCCGGCGTCGCACACCGGTGAGACCGCCGACCCACCGCTCGACCGCAGCCGTCAGGTCCCCTAGGACCGGGCGCAGCAACCGCTCGATCGTCGGGAACGGGGTGAGTGACGTCTGTCCGGCCAGCAACCGGGACGGCGTCGGAGCGTCCCGCAGGTAGGGCTCGAGCCGCTCCTGCAGCCCTGGCCTGCGCGCGGCCGGGACCCGACTGACGGCGAGCACGAGCCCGAGCGCCGCGAGCAGGCCGAGCGCTGCTCCCGTCAGGTTCATCGCAGCACCCGCCGCTCCTGGGGCAGCTTGGCGATCCGCAGCATGACCCGATAGGCGACGAAAGACAGCCCTCCACCGAAGAGCAGGACGAACGCTCCGGCCGTGGTGTTGTACGCCTCGACCGAACCAGGCCTGGTCGACAGCAGCAGGAGCAGGACCCAGGGTGCGCACAGCGCCAGCCGTGCTGCGTTGACCGTCCAGCCCTGCCGGGCGAGCAGCTCCGCCCGAGTTCGCGCATCCTCACGCAAGAAGGTCGACAGGGTGCGGAGCAACCGTCCGAGGTCGGTGCCGCCGACCTCGCGGGCCATCCTCAGCGCCTCGACGACCCGGTCGCCCACCGGGTCGGCGAGCGCCACCTTGAGCCGGTCGAGGCTGACGGCAAACTGCCCCGTCGCCCGGTAGTCCTCGCCGAAAGCCTTGAACGGACCGCGTAGCTCGACCGGGCCTCGAACGCCCAGCTGTGAGAGCGCTTCCGGGAGCGACATGCCGGCCCGCACCCCGCTGGCGAGGTTGTCGACCGCTTCCGGCCAGACCTCCCGCAGCTCGATGCGGCGCTTGGCGGCGCGCCGCCGGACCAGCAGCAGCGGAAGCCCGCCGCCGAACGCTCCGAAGGCCAGCGCGATCACCGGCACGCGGCTGATCCCGAGCACGAGCACCAGCACCACCAGGCCGGTCCCGAGGGAGGCCGCCGCGAGCTGGCCCGGGCTGACCCCGGTGATGCCGGCCTGAGCGAGCAGGTCACGGAACCGATCCGGACAGCCCGGTCCAGACGCGGTCCGTGACGGGGCTCGCTCGCCAGAGCGCCAGGCCAGCAGCAGACCGAGACCGAGCAGCAGCCCGAGCAGGGCGCCCATCTACAGATCCTGCCGCAGCAGCTCGGGCAGGTCGATGTCGTGCCAGGCGAAGCGCTCCGGGTGCGGCGGATAGCCCTGGGCGCGCACCAGCGAGCTGCCCCGGGTGACGAACAGGTCCGCGATCTCGACCACGTCCGCCTCCACCCGCCCGGGCACCGCCACGATCTCGCGCACCTGCCGGTGACCGCGACCGTCCTTCGCCGTGTGCACCACGATGTCGACGCTGCTCGCGACCGTGGGCACCACGAACGCGTGCCCGACGTTCTCCCCCGCCAGCAGCGGCAGCGTGCACAGCTTGACGATCGCCTCACGAGCGCTGTTGGCGTGCAGGGAACACATCCCCGGCAGCCCTGAATTGAGGGCGATGAGCAGGTCCAGACACTCTTCTTGGCGCACCTCGCCGACGATGATCCGGTCAGGACGCATCCGCAGCGCCTCCTTGACCAGGCGACGCAGCGGGATCTCCCCGGTGCCCTCGAGGTTGGCCTGCCGGGTCTGCATCGCCACGGTGTCGGGCAGGCCGAGCTTGAGCTCGAAGACCTCCTCGCACGTGATGACGCGCTCGCGGCCGGGGATCGCACCGGCCAGGCAGTTCAGCAACGTGGTCTTCCCCGCCTGCGTCCCGCCGGCGACGATCACGTTGAGACCGGCGATCACGGCGGCCTCGAGGAAGCGGGCGGCCTGACCCGTCAGGGTCCCGAGGCCGACCAGGTCGTCCAGGGTCCCGGCCTTCACGACGAACTTGCGGATGTTGACCGACCAGTGCTGCCTGGTGATTTCCGGGATCACCACGTGCAGACGGGACCCGTCCGGCATCATCGCGTCGACGAACGGGCTGGACATGTCGATCCGGCGCCCGCTGCTCTTGAGCATCCGCTCGACCAGGTCACGCACCTGAGCGCTGGTCAGGATCGTCGTGGTCAGCTCGGACCGACCGTTGCGGGCGACGAAGACTCTGCCGGGCTCGTTGACCCAGATCTCCTCGACCGTGTCGTCGTCGAGGTGCCGTTGCAGCGGCCCGAAGCCGGCCACCGCGTCGATGACCGAGCGCACCGCGGCGGCCCGGTCCTGCAGCGGCACGAGCGAGGAGCTCAGGCTGCGCTCGTCGTAGTGGTTGACCACCTCGTCGACCAGCATCAGCAGGGCTCCGCGGTCGGCGACCGGGTCGAGCCCACGTCGGCGGACCAGCTCGCGCACCTCGGCCTCGACCGTGTCGACCGGTCCCATCGCGTCCCCCGCCTGCCCTTTCGACGGTCCCGGACGGACGTCTCGGCGGGACGTTAGAGCGTTTTTGCCGCGCTTGGAGCGGGGTTGTGGACAACTACGCCCGTTCGGGGGATCAAGCCGCAGAACCTGCCCGCGGGCTGCCCCGGTGTGGTGGACGGGCAGGCCGGCGCCCGTCTCGCGGCCGCGACTCGCCCCTCGGCACGATCTTCCTCAGGAAATGAACAAAAGACCCAGGCGTGCACCGTAGGGGGAAGATCGCGGGGGCGCGGGGGGGCGGGTGTCCGGCACTCGGTACGGTGCAGCACCAAGCAGACCGACGAGCGGAGACGTACGTGCGAGCGGATCGTGTTGCCAAGAGGTATGCCACCCCGATGACGGCGCCGGCCTACCCGCCGGGGGCCTACCGGTTCACCGACCGCGAATACCTCAACATCGTCTACCGGACCGACCCGGACGCGCTGCGCGAGGTGGTGCCAGAGCCGCTGGAGATCGACGACCCGCTGGTCCGCTTCGAGATCATGCACATGGGTGACGTCGCCGGCTACGGCCCCTACACCGAGGGGGGCGCGGCGATCCCGGTCCGGTTCGGCGACGAGCGTGGTGAATACCTGCACTCGATGTATCTGGACAGCTTCGCTGCCACCGCGTCCGGGCGCGAGCTCAGCGCCTACCCCAAGACGCTGGGCGCGCCGCGGCTGCGGGTCGAGCAGGGCGCGCTGATCGGCACCCTGGACGTCACCTCCGAGCGGGTCGCGACCGCCACGATGGGCTACAAGCAGCGCGAGCTCGACCACGAGGAGGCCAAGCGGCAGATCGGCGTGCCGACCTACATGCTCAAGGTCGTGCGCGGCTACGGCGGCAAGCCCCTGGTCTGCGACCTCGTGCGCACCCAGATCACCGACGTCGTCATCAAGGGCGCGTGGACCGGGCCGGCCCGGCTGCAGCTCAACGCGCACGTGCTCGCGCCGCTCGCCGACCTGCCGGTCCTGGAGATCGTGAGCGTCAGCCACATCATGACCGACCTGACGCTCGCCGGCGTCCAGCCGGTCCACAACTACCTGGAGGCACCGTGAGCACCCCTGACCGCCCGATCGTCGTGCTCGGCGCCGGCACGCTCGGCCGCCGGATCGCGCTGATGTTCGCGACCCAGGGCGGGGTCGTCCGGATCTTCGACGCCTCCGCCGACGCGCTGACCGCCGCCCGCGAGTTTGTCGACAAGCAGCTGCCCGAGGTGCTCGCGACCGTGGACGGCAGCAACCCCGCGACGGTCGAGGTCAGCGACGACCTGGCCGCCGCAGTCGACGGCGCCTGGCTCGTCGTCGAGTCGCTGCCCGAGCGCATCGAGCTCAAGCGCGAGGTCTTCGCCGAGCTGGAGCGCGTCGCACCAGCGGACGCGATCCTGGCGAGCAACTCCTCCTCGTACGCGACCAGCGAGCTGCTTGAGGTCCTCACCACCCCGGAGCGCGTGCTCAACATGCACTTCTTCATGCCGCCCCGGATCCGTGCGGTCGAGCTCATGTCGTGCGGCCGCACCGACCGCGCACCGCTGGATCGGCTGCTGGAGGTGCTCCCGTCGTACGGCCTGCTGCCGTTCGAGGCCAAGGTGCAGAGCACCGGGTTCATCTACAACCGGATCTGGGCGGCGATCAAGCGCGAGGCGCTCAGCGTCGCCGCCGAGGGCGTTGCCACTCCCGAGGAGATCGACCAGCTGTTCGTCGCGGTGCTGGGCACCAAGGACGGGCCGTTCCGGATGATGGACCGGGTCGGGCTCGACGTGGTGCTCGACATCGAGAACCACTACGCGGCCGAGCGCAAGGGCCTGCCGGAGAGCCCGCGGCAGCTGCTGAGGGAGCATCTCGAGCAGGGACGCCTCGGCCGCAAGAGCGGGCACGGCTTCTACGACTACAGCCAGGAGAACCAGTGACGGGCCTGTTCGACGGTCTCAAGGTGATCGACTGCGGCAGCTTCATCGCCGCGCCGGCCGCCGCCACGATCCTGTCCGACTTTGGCGCCGACGTGATCAAGATCGAGCCGCCGGGAGCCGGCGACCCCTACCGGCACCTGCCTGCGATGCCGGGCAACCCGGTCAGCGAGCACAACTACGGCTGGATGCTCGACTCTCGCAACAAGCGCAGCCTCGCGCTTGACCTGAGCAAGCCGGAGGCGCAGGCGGTGCTGCACCGCCTCGTCGGTGACGCCGACGTCTTCGTCACCAACTACCCGAGCAAGGTCCGCGAGAAGCTGCGGATGGGCTACGACACCCTTGCCCCGCTCAACGAGCGGCTCGTCTACGCCTCGTTCAGCGGCTACGGCGACCAGGGCGAGGAGGCGCTGAAGCCGGGCTTCGACGTCACCGCGTGGTGGGCGCGCTCGGGGATGATGGACATCATCCGCACCGCCCCCGGCGACACGCCGGTCCGACCGACCGTCGGGATGGGCGACCACCCCTCGGCGATGAGCCTGTTCGCCGCCATCATGACCGCCCTCTACCAGCGCGAGAAGACCGGTCGCGGCACCTCGGTGAGCTCCTCGCTGCTGGCCAACGGTCTGTGGTCCAACAGCTATCTCGCACAGGCTGCGCTGGTCGGCGCCGTCGCGGTGCCGCGGCCGCTGCGCGAGGAGGCGCTGAACGCGCTCACCACCTACTACCGCTGCGGCGACGATCGCTGGCTCATCCTGACGATCCTGAACGAGGACCGCTACTGGCCGATCCTGCTCACCTGCCTCGAGCGGGAGGATCTCGCGACCGACCCGCGCTTCGCGACCCGGGCGGACCGGCACGCGCGCTCGGTCGAGCTGGTCGCCGTGCTGGACGAGGCCTTCGCCAGCCGCGACCGGGCTCACTGGCGCGAGGTGCTGCACACCAACGGCATCGTGTTCGACGTGGTCGCGAGCCCGGAGGACCTGGTCGACGACGAGCAGCTCACCGTCAACCGAGTCATCGTGCCGTTCGAGACCGGTGACTTCCGCACGGTCGACAGCCCGTTCACCGTCGGCGACGTCGCCAAGACCGTGCCCCGGCTGCCTCCGGCCGTCGGTGAGCACAGCGACGAGGTGCTCAGCGAGGCCGGCTTCAGCGACGCCGAGATCGCGTCGCTACGCGATCAGGGCGCGGTCTCCTAGCCGCGCGCTGCTGACTCCGGACGACCGACGACCCGCAGCGGGAGGCTGCGGGTCGTCGGATCAGTCAGGCGTCTGGCTCAGCGCACGGTCCGCATCAGCCGCCGGTTGGCGAACTCAAACATCGCCAGCTCGGACAGCTCGCGGCCGTAGCCGGAGCGCTTGACCCCACCGAACGGCAGCTCCGGCGAGGAGCCGGTCGGCTGATTGATCCAGACCATGCCGGCCTCGAGCCGCTCGGCCACCGCCTTCGCGGCCTCCGGGTCGCTGCTCATCACGGTGGCGCCGAGGCCGTAGTCGCTGTCGTTGGCCAGCGCGACCGCCGCGTCGGCGTCCTTCACCTTGTAGACGACGGCAGCGGGACCGAACAGCTCCTCGCGGTAGGCCCGCATCTCCGGCGTGACGTCGGTGAGGATCGTCGCCTCGACGAACGCGCCAGCGTGCTCGGGACGACCGCCGCCGGCGACGACCGTGGCGCCCTTGTCGATCGCGTCCTGGATCTGCTCGTGCAGCCCCTTGGCCGCGGCCTCGCTGGAGAGCGGGCCGAACGAGGTCGCCGGGTCGGCCGGGTCGCCGGGGACGAAGGTCGAGAACGCCTGCTTGAGACCCTCGACGAAGGAGTCGTAGTGCTCCTCGGTGACGATCAGCCGCTTGGAGGCGGTGCAGGCCTGGCCGGTGTTCAGCATGCGGCCCATCGTCGCGGCCTTGACGGTGGCGCCGAGGTCGTCGGCGTCCAGCACGATGAACGGGTCGCTGCCGCCGAGCTCGAGCACCGACTTCTTCAGGTGCTTGCCGGCCAGGGCGGCCACCGCGCTGCCGGCCCGCTCGCTGCCGGTCAGGGTCACACCCTGGATACGGGGGTCGGCGATGACCTGCTCCACGTCGTCGATCCGTAGGTAGGTGTTGGTGAACACGCCCTCGGGAGCGCCGGCGTCGGCGAACAGCTTCGCGACCGCCGCCGCGCACTGCGGCACGCTCTCGGCGTGCTTGAGCACGACCGTGTTGCCCAGCACCAGGTTGGGGCCGGCGACCCGGACGACCTGATAGAAGGGGTAGTTCCACGGCTCGATCGCCAGCAGCACGCCGACCGGCCGCGTCTCGATGAGGGCCTCGCCCCCGCCCATCATCGGCTCGACCGTGGTCGGCTCGAGGAACCGGGCGCCGTTGCTGGCGTAGTAGTTGAGGATCATCGAGCAGAGCATCAGCTCGCCGACGGCCTCCTCCTGGCGCTTCCCCATCTCCTTGGTGATCAGGCCGGCGAGCTCCTTGCGACGCTCGTCCATCAGGTCGGCGGCCTTCTTGACGACGGCCGCCCGCTCCTCGACCGGACGCTGGCGCCAGTCCTGGTAGGCCGTGTGCGCGCGCTCCACGATCCCGTCGATGTCCTCGGTCGGAGTGAAGTCGACGCTCTTCTCGGTCTCGCCGGTGAACGGGTTGACCGTCGCGTAACGGCGCTCGGTCTGGTCCTGGGTCGTCGTCATGGATCCTCTTCTCTGCTGGGGAGTGCTTGCAGGAAGACCTGCCCGCGCAGGCGATCACTAGTCACGCGCCAGGTGATGAGACAGTAAGGAGGTCGAGGCCCACAGGACACCGGAGATGTCATGACCGCTGCGCAGAGCACCGCCCCCCGTACGCCCGAGCCCGAGGGAGACGCCGTCCTCGAGCCGCTGCCCGGCGACCTGTACGGCTATGAGCAGATGTTGCCGCCCGAGGACCAGGCGGTGCTGCTGCGCCTGCGCGCGTGGCTGCAGAAGGAGGTCGCCCCGATCGCCAACGACCAGTGGTCGCGCAGCGAGTTCCCGCACCACCTGATCGCCTCCCTCGGTGAGCTCGGGGTGATCGGCCTGGGCTACGACCGTCCGGGACGCCCGGCGGCCAGCCGGCTGCTGACCAGCTTCGTCACCCTGGAACTTTCTCGGGTCGACCCCTCGATGGCGACGTTCTTCGGCGTCCACAGCGGCCTCGCGATGGGCAGCATCGTGCTGCTGGGCTCGCCCGAGCAGCGTGACCGCTGGCTGCCGGACATGTTCACCATGAAGAAGATCGGCGCGTTCGCGCTCACCGAGCCCCAGGGCGGGTCCGACGTCGCCGGCGGGCTCGAGACCACCGCGCGGCGCGAGGGTGACACCTGGGTGCTGGACGGCGCAAAGCGCTGGATCGGCAACGCCACCTTCGCCGACCTGACCATCGTCTGGGCACGCGACACCGAGGACGGCTCGGTGAAGGGCTTCGTCGTCGAGCAGGACAACCCCGGCTTCACGGCGACCAAGATGGAGGGCAAGCTCGCGCTACGCAGCGTCCAGAACGCCGACCTCGTGCTGTCCGGCTGCCGGGTGCCCGAGGCCGACCGGCTGGCGGGGGCCAACACGTTCAAGGACACCGGCCGGGTGCTGCAGCTGACCCGCGGCGGCGTCGCCTGGAACTCGGTCGGCTGCATGATGGGCGCGTACGAGGCAGCCCTGACCTACGCCGGCAACCGCGAGCAGTTCGGCCGCCCGATCGCCGGCTTCCAGCTGATCCAGGACCTGCTGGTCAAGATGCTGGGCAACATCAGCGCCTCGCTCGGGATGACGGTGCGGGTCGCCGAGCTGCAGGAGGCCGGCACGTGCACCGACGCGCAGGCGTCCCTGGCTAAGGCCTTCTGCACGAGCCGGATGCGGGAGACCGTCGCCTACGCCCGCGAGGTGCTCGGCGGCAACGGGATCCTGCTCGATCACGACGTCGCCCGGTTCTTCAACGACGCCGAGGCGCTGTACTCCTACGAGGGCACCCGGGAGATCAACACCCTGGTCGTCGGCCGGGCGATCACCGGGCTGAGCGCCTTCGTCTGAGCCGCGGCCGGGTAAGGCCGTCCGACCTCGACCGCGGCCTCACCGACTCACCAGAGCCGCCGCGGGGGTTTGCCGACCTCCACGGCCGGTCGCGCTTCCGACGCGGCGTCGATCTGATGCATCGCAGTTCCGGTTGACGCCGTCCGTTTCCTGACCGCACCCCCCCGAGCGGTGCCGCGGGGCGCGATGGTGCTCACCGACATGGGCAGACGATCAGGTCACGTCGCGATCGAGCACTGAGTGTCCGGGATGGGCCCCGTCAGCCAACGCAGGCACGAGCCCGGCCTCTGACCGTGACGGCTCCGGCGCCTCCTCGTGGGCCAGCCGGGACGACGGCCACCCGCTGACAGGCCCCACCATCGTCAGCAAGGACGGCACCAGCAGCGACCGCACGACGAACACGTCGAGCAGGATCCCCACCGACATCGCGAAGGCCAGCTCCCGGAACGGTGCCAGCGGGACCAGCGCCAGCAGTCCGAAGCTCGCGGCGAGCGCTGTCCCGGCGGCGGTGATCGCGGCCGTCGACTGTGGCAGCGCCAGGATCAGCGCCCGGCGCAACGGCCGCCGCTGGGCGAGGTGCCAGACCTGCCCCACCGCGAAGATGTTGTAGTCCGACCCCAGCGACACGAGCAGGACCGCCGCCGACAGCGGCACGTAAAAGGTCAGGCCGTCGTGGTGGAGCAGCCCCTGAAACACCGCGACGGTCAGGCCCAGGGTCCCGCCGACGACCAGCACCGAGCTGGCCAGCAGATAGATCGGTGCGACCAGCGCACGCAGGAACAGCACGAGCAGCAACAGGTTGACGGCGAGGGCGGCGACGGTGATAGCCAGCAGGTCGTCCGTCGTGTCCCGGACGACCGTCGCCGACAGGGCCGTGTCACCGGCGAGCGCCGCCGTGGCGCCCTTGACGCCGGCTTGGTCGAGCAGGGCGGGGAGCTGCCGCTGGAGCTGGCGCACGTGCCCGATCGCCTCCGCGCCGAGCGGCGAGGAGTCGAGCACGACGAGGTAGCGCGCGGCCCGGTTGTCGTCTGTGGTGAGCACGTTCACCTCACGGGGCAGGTGCAGGTCACCGGGGCCGAGGACGCCCGCAACCCCCGGCTGCCGCGCGAGGGCACGGTCGAGCCGGGCAAGGGCCGCTCGCTGCGTTCCCACGTCGTCCCCTTCGAGCAGCAGCTCGGTCGGCGACAGGATCCCCGCAGCGAAGCCCTGCTGGGCGGCTGCCGCCGCGACCGCCACCGGCTCGTCGTCAGGCAACGACTGCACGAACCCCAGACCCAGCCGCAGGCCGGTGAGCGGCAGGGTCGCGACCACCAGCAGGGCGACGCACGTCGCGGTGACCAGGGCCGCCGTGCGCCGCTGCGTGACCAGGCGCACGAGCCGGGTCGGTGCTGTCGGCTGCGAGTCGGGCCGCTCACCCGGCTGTGGGTCCGGCCGACGCTCCGGGTGCGACGGCCAGAACGCCCACCTGCCGAAGATGGCCATGAGCGCGGGCATCAGCGTCAGGGCGACCAGCAGCCCGATGAGCACGGTGAGCGCGAGGGCCGGACCGGCTCCGCGGAACAGCGCTGACCGGGCGACGACCAGAGCGCCCGTTCCGGCTGCGACGGTGACGCCCGCGACGGCCACGATGGGCGCGAGCTCGTGGGCGGCGCGCCGGGCACCCGGGAGCCGGTCGTCGCCCGCCGTCACACGCGTCCGCAGTCCGGCCAGGAACAGGATCGAGTAGTCGGTGACGACGCCGAGCAGCAGCGCCACGATCAGCGGTTCGAGGTCCGCGGGCACCGCCACGCCGAGCAGCTGGCCGACGTAGCCGCCTACGCCGAGGGTGACGGTGACGGAAACCGCGACTGTGACCATCGTCAGCAGCGGGGCTACCACCGAGCGGAAGGTGAGCCCGACGATGAGCGCGATCGCCAGCACGCTCACCACCTCGACCAGCTGCAGGTGGGACGCGATGAGCTTTGCCTGCGCGTCACGGGCCGGCACCGATCCGGTCACCCCGACGTAAGCGTCATCCGGGTCGTTCAGCTGCTGCTGCGCGAACCGCTCCCCCGCTTGGCGCTGGGCCGCGAAGCTGGCGCGCGGATCGTTGAACAGGAACGTGACGACGGTGGTGCCGCTCTCCGCCGACCCGGGAAAGGCCGCGAGCGTGTTCGGCACCGGGAGCGCGCCGAGCAGCGAGGTGTCGTACGCGCCCTGGGTCAGCGCCACCGCCCGCAGCACCGCCTCGGCCTGCGCGTAGACCGACAGTCCGTCGGGGTTGCGCTGCACGATCGCAGTCCGGCCGGTCAGCGGAAAGCCGAACAGCTGGAAGGACCGCAGCTCGGTCTCGACCGCGGGATTGCCCGACGCGAAGCCCTTGAGGGCGCTGTCACCGCCCGTCAGCGGGGGCAGCCAGACGACGACGGCGAACGCCACCGCGACCCAGGTGACGACCACCGGCCACCGCAGTCTTACGAGCGCCGAGGTCCACACCCGGCGGGCCCGGTGGGAAGAGGTGGGTGCGCGCATGTCACGACGGCCGTACGACACGCACGCGTCCGCTGCGGACCGTCACGACGAGGACCACGACAGGAACCGACGGAACCAGGGCGATGGTCAGGCCGAGCAGCAAGGCCAGTCGACGCACCGATGACCCCGCGTCCTGCGCACCCACCACGACGTCGGCGGCGTTGGCGCGCACCTCCTGCCCCAGAGCAGCGGTCCGGTCACCTACGAGAGGCACGGCGTCCAGGCTCTCGAGCGCGGACCCGGCAGAGTCCAGCGCTCGACCGCTGTCAGCGACGGTCCGCCCGAGGTCGGCAAGCCGCCACAGCTCGTGACCGGTCCAACCCCCGACGACCAGCCAGAGGACGCACCAGGTGGCCAGCAGCCCGCGCACGAGCTGTTCCTGCGCTGCCTGAGGTGCGGTCACGGCGTGGTCGTCGAGCTGGGGACCGCCTCCTGGCCCGCCGCAGGGGACGAGGAGACCAAGGCGCCGTCCTGCAGCCGCGCCCCGGCGGTCGCTCGGCAGGTGTCGGCGAACGCCTGCACCTCTGGCTGCAGCGCCTGGATGCGGTCGACGATCTCCTGCAGGCGCCGCGCGTCGAGGTCGCGCACGGCCTCGACCGCTCCGCGCACCTCCTGCGAGACCCGGCTAACCCCGTCGGCGGCATCGAGGCAGGACTGCGGCACGGTCACGACCAGGTCGGTCGGCGGCGGGGAGGTCGGCGACGCGGAGGTCGCCGGGGAGGCCGGCGATGCACTGCCACCCGGGTCGGCCAGCACCCCCTGGTCGTCACCGCTGTTCGTGACCGCGAAAACGGCTCCGGCCAGCGCGACCCCAGCCAGGAAGGTGAGCGCGGGGAGCAGCCACGTCCAGGAGCTCCCCTTCGCGGCCGGCGGCTGTGCCTGCCGTGACGCGCTGTCCGTGCCAGCCATGAGACACCCCTGTCCTCGGGCCCCGATCGACGCCCCGCGGGACATCCTTGCCCAGTCGTGCGTCGGAGCAGACGCGCTTCGACCGGGAAAAACGGTCCCTCGCCCAGACAGCCCCAGCGAGGCGAGCGGTCAGCGGGACACCTGCGCGAAGCGGGCTCAGGGCAGCCGACGCGAGCCGTCGGCACTACGGTCCACCCCATGACCTGGCCCGTGGCGGACGGTGTGCTCGAGCTCGGCGACCTGGCGGTGGAACGAGGCGGGGTGATCCGGAACGCGCAGCTCGCCTGGCAGTCGCACGGGACGCTGAACGCAGCCCGCGACAACCTCGTTCTCTACCCCTGCAGCTTCTCCGCGCGGCACCAGGATCTGTCGTGGCTGATCGGGCCGGACGGCGTCCTTGACCCCACCCGCTGGTTCATCGTCATCCCGGACATGTTCTCGAACGGGCTGTCCAGCAGCGCCTCCCAGCTCGAGGACTACCCGGACGTCGTGACGCCCGCCGACAACGTCCAGGCCCAGCACCGGCTGATCACCGAGCACTTCGGCGTCGAGGTGCTCGCGGCGGCTTACGGCTTCTCGATGGGGGCGCAGCAGGCCTACCACTGGGCCACGCTCCACCCGGACCAGGTCGAGCGGGCGATCGTGGTGTGCGGCAGCGCCCGCACCGCCCGGCACAACCTGGTGATGCTCTCGGGTCTGCTGCGGACGCTGGAGGCCGCGCCCGAGCACCTCGGCCGCGGACGTTTCTCGGCCGAGCCCGAGGCGGCCTTATTGGCCTTCTCGCACCTGTACGCCGGCTAGGCCCTGAGCCAGGACTTCTACCGCGAGGAGCTCGACCGCAGCGCCCTCGGCCATCCCGACCTGGCGACCTTCCTGCGCGCGGACTGGGAGCAGGCCTTCGCCCACCAGCGCGCCGCCGACCTGTACGCCCAGCTCGTGACGTGGAGCGCGGCAGACATCAGCGGGGGCCTCGACCTGGCCGCGAGCCTGGGCGGCATCCGCGCCCGGGTGCTGCTGATGCCGTCACAGACCGACCTCTACTTCCGCGTCGCCGACAACGCGGCCGAGCTGGCGCACCTCGGGTTGGCGGAGCTGCGACCGATCCCGAGCGTGTGGGGGCACCGCGCCGGTAACCCGCGCGTTAACCCTGCCGACCGGGCGTTCCTGCGCCACAACGTCCGCGAGTGGCTGGCGGGCTGACCCCCGCGTCGACGTGCAGCGCTACAAGGCCCAGGTCTTCCTGCTCTCCTCGATGTACGCCGGGCTGGCCGGCGTGCTCTACGCCCTGTCCATCGGCAGCGTGGCGCCCGAGTCGTTCGCGCTGGACCTGTCCGTGCTGTACCTGGCGATGATCGTGCTCGGCGGGCTCGGCTCGGTCGGCGGCGCCGTTCTCGGCGCGCTGTTCGTCACCGCGCTGCCCAACATCTTCCAGGAGTACGCCGGAGCCCTGGCGTTCATCTCGCAGGCCGGCCAGGGCGGGGTGTCCACCGGGCAGGCCGCAAGGTTGCTGTTCGGTCTCACCATCGTCTTGGTGATCATGTTCGAGCCCGGCGGTCTCGCCGGGTTCGGCAAACGGCTCACCGGACGCCGCCGACGCCCGCCTGGAACCGTCACCACCCCCGCAGCGCCTGACCCGTCACACCGACCCGCACAAGGGAGCACACCATGAGGATCAACAACCGTACGAGCATCCTGCTCGCGGCCACCATCCTGGCGGCCGCCAGCGGCTGCAGCACCAAGGCGCCGGACGCTGTCTCGCCGGACACCGCGTCGCCGGGGGCGGCGGCAACGAGTCCAGCGGCGCCAAGACCGGCCGGGGGATCAAGGGCGACCAGATCACGCTCGGGGTGCTCACCGACCTCACCGGGGTGTTCGCCGCACTGGGCGCCGACATCACCAACGCCGACACGCTGTACTGGGAGCAGCAGAACACCGGCGAAAAGGTCTGCGGGAAGTACACCGTCAACCGCGACGTCAAGGACACCGGTTACGTGCCGCAGCAGGGCGTCCAGCTTTACAGCAGCATGCGCGACGGGATCCTGGCGATGCAGCAGACCATCGGCTCGCCGATCAACACCGCGCTCGGCGAGACGCACACCAACGACACCGTCGTGAACTTTCCGTCGGCCTGGGCGCGCAACCTGACCACGTTCAAGGGCAACGGCATCGTCGGCGCGACCTACGACGTGGAGATGGTCAACGCCATCGGCTACGCGCTCGACAAGGGCCTGATCAAGGAGGGCGACACCCTGGGCCACATCTACTTCGAAGGTGAGTATGGCGCTAACGGTCTGGCCGGCTCCCAGTACATGGCGGCCAAGCACAACCTGAAGATCATCGAGCAGAAGATCAAGCCGACCGATCAGGACATGAGCGCCCAGATCACCCAGTTCAAGGGGGCCGGCGTCAAGGCGATCCTGCTAACCGTTGCGCCCGGGCAGACCGCCTCCGCCGGTGTCGCCACGACGCAGGGCCTGGACGTGCCGATCATCGGCAACAACCCGGTGTTCGCTCCCGGTCTGCTGTCCGGGCCGGCCGCGGCGGCGCTGAAGAAGAACCTGACCGTCGCCTCGCCGGTCAGCACCTTCGACAAGCAGCCCGAGCTGCTCAGCGACTACAAGGCGAAGTACCCGGACGTCACGCCGAGCCTCGGCGTGATCGTCGGCTACGGCATGGCCGACGTGATGCAGCAGGTGCTCAGCAAGGCCTGCGAGAACGGCGACCTCACCCCCGAAGGCGTGCTGGCGGCAAAGGAGTCGTTCATCCTGCAGCCCGCCGACGTGCCCGGTGGCGCCGCGCTGCTCGAGGCCGACCCGTTCGAGTCGCCCGATGCCGCTGGCGTCGGCGCCAGCGCCAGCGGCTGAGCCGGCCAGGGCTCAGGGTGGCACGCCCGGTGCGGGTCATCCGTGGGGACCAGCGGGTCGCCACGGATCCCACACCGGGCATGCACCGCGAGCAGGCTTTCGCGGTCGACGGCCGGTGGGCCGGGCTGGTGCACACCGACCCGGGGTCGAGCTCCGGCTGGCACCATCACGGCGAGCACGAGACCAGCCTGTACGTGGTGTCCGGCCGGATGCGGCTGTCCTTCGGACCACGGGGGGCCGACGAGCTCGACGCCGGGCCGGGCGACTTCCTGCACGTGCCGGCGTGGACGGTGCACCGGGAGACCAACCCGACGGACCAGCCGGCGACCGCGGTCATCGCCCGTGCCGGCCGGGGCGTCGTGACGGTGAACGTGGACGGTCCCAGACCTGGCCTAGGACCATCGGTCCCGGAGGACGTCGTGCGGTAAATCCGGCACCCGGGGGCTACCCGACACGCTTCTTCGGCGTGCTGGCGTCGGTCCGGCGCGGGTCCTTGACGATCGCGTCGCCGAGCACGTCCTCGACCCGGGTCATCAGCTCGGCCGGGATCTGGACCCCGGAGGCCTTGACGTTCTCGGTGACCTGCTCCGGTCGGGACGCGCCGATGATGGCGGCGGAGACGTTGTCGTTCTGCAGCACCCACGCAACCGCAAGCTGCGCGAGCGAGAGGTCCAGCTCGTCCGCCACGGGTTGCAGTTTCTGGACGCGACCGAGGACGTCGTCGCTCATCCACTGCTTGATCATGTCGGCGCCGCCCTTGTCGTCGGTCGCCCGACTCCCCTGCGGCGGCTGCTCGCCCGGCTTGTACTTCCCGGTCAGCACGCCCTGCGCGATCGGCGACCAGACGATCTGCCCGATGCCCAGCTCCTTGCTCGCGGGCACGACCTCGTCCTCGATCACCCGCCACAGCGCGGAGTACTGCGGCTGGTTGCTCACCAGCGACACCCCGAGGTCCTTGGCCAGCGCGGAGGCGGCGCGCAGCTGCTCCACGCTCCACTCGCTGACGCCGATGTAGAGCGCCTTGCCCGCGCGCACGACGTCGGCGAACGCCTGCATCGTCTCCTCCAGCGGCGTCGCCACGTCGTAGCGGTGCGCCTGGTAGAGATCGACGTACTCGGTCTGTAGACGGGTCAGCGAGCCGTTGATGGACTCCATGATGTGCTTGCGCGACAGCCCGGTGTCGTTCGGCCCCTTGGGCCCGGTCGGGAAGTAGACCTTCGTGAAGATCTCGACCGACTCGCGCCGCTGACCGGCGAGCGCCTCGCCCAGCACGGTCTCGGCGGCGGTGTTGGCGTACACATCGGCGGTGTCGAACGTCGTGATCCCGACGTCCAGCGCGGCCTGCACGCAGGCCTTCGCGGCGTCGTTCTCGACCTGGCTGCCGTGGGTGAGCCAGTTGCCATAGGTGATCTCGGAGACCTTCAGGCCGGAGGCGCCGAGGTGACGGTGCTGCACGGGGTGCTCTCTTTCGTCGGGGACGTCACAGACCTGCCCACGATCGGGCGCATGAGACCCGCTCAGCGCACCCAGACCGTCGCGCAGGCCGGGACGGTGAGGACGCCGTCCTGCAACGAGGCACCGTCGGCCGTGGCGACCAGCAGCTCGGCGGCTCGGACCGGCACCTCGATCGGCTCGCCGGCCGTGCTGAGCACCGCGGTCAGCGGGCCTCTCCGGAGCACGAGCACGTCCTGGGACCCGTCGAAAAACGTGACGTCGTCGCCGGGGTCGGTCGCGAGCAGCTGCCGACGGGCGGCCAGCAACGCCCGGTAGGTCGACAGCGTCGAGGTCGGGTCATCGTTCTGCCGGTCCACGGCCAGCGCGGTGGCGTCCGCCCCGAACGGCAACCACGGCGCACCGGTGGTGAAGCCGTGCCCGGGCTCGTCCGCGGTCCAGGGGATCGGGGTGCGGCAACCGTCACGACCCAGCTCGGCTCCGCCCGTACGCAGGAAGATCGGGTCCTCACGGCGAGCGGCCGGGACGTCGGACTCGTCCAGCCCCAGCTCCTCACCCTGATACAGGTACGGCGAGCCCGGCAGCGCGAGCAGCAGGGCCGTCACCGCGAGCCCCCGGCGGCGGCCGAGCGACCCGCCGCCGTAGCGCGTGACGTGCCGGACCAGGTCGTGGTTGGACAGCACCCACGTGCTCGGGTCGAACAGCTCCAGCGCCGCCTCGAGCGTCTGCCGCAGCGCGGGCGCCTCGAACGGCGCCTGCATGACGGTGAAGTTGAACGCCTGGTGCAGCCGGGTCGGACCGACGTAGCGCGCGACCCGGGAGACGTCGAACAGGAACACCTCACCGACCAGCATGCGGTCGCCGTCATAGGTGTCGAGCAGCGCGCGCCAGTCCTCGTAGACGCCGAGCACCTCGTCGCGATCCCACATCAGCGGGCTCATCCCGAACGAGCCGTCCCGCACCTGGTCCGTCGGCAGCGGCGTCAGGTCCGGGTCCTTGTAGAGCGCGTGCGCCACGTCGATCCGGAACCCGTCGACGCCGCGGTCGAGCCAAAAACGCAGGATGCGCAGAAACTCCTCGTGCACCTCCGGGTTGGTCCACTCCAGGTCGGGCTGGCGGGGGTCGAACAGGTGCAGATACCACTGGCCGTCCGGAGACTCGCGGGTCCAGGCCGACCCGTCGAAGACGCTCTGCCAGTTGTTCGGCGGCTGGTCGCCGGCCTCGCCGAGCCCGTCGCGGAACACGTAGCGGGCTCGGGCCGCCGAGGTCGGGTCGGCGAGGGCCTCCTGGAACCACACGTGGTCGCTGGAGGTGTGGTTCGGCACCAGGTCCACGATGACCCGGAGCCCGGCGGCGTGCGCGTCGGCGAGCAGCGCGTCGAACGCGGCGAGGTCGCCGAACCGCGGGTCGACGTCGCAGTAGTCGGCGACGTCGTAGCCGTGGTCGGCCATCGGCGAGGGATAGAACGGGGTGATCCAGACCGCATCGACACCGAGCTCGACGAGGTGCGGGAGGTGCTCGCCGATCCCCTGCAGATCGCCGATCCCGTCACCGTCGGAGTCCGCGAACGACCGGACGTAGATCTCGTACACGACCGCGTCGTGCCACCACTTCTGCATCCTCGGCACGCTAGCGCCAGGTGCCGACCAGATAGCCGACGCCGTAGGGCGCCCTGGCGTACGTCACCTCGGCCGTGCGCGGCCGCTCGGCGGCAGCGGCCAGCACGTGCCAGGGACGCACCCCGGTGGCCATCAGCGCGTCCCCGAGCACCGGGTCGAGCGCCAGCAGCAGCTCAGGGTCTCCGGAGGCCAGCGCCTGCTCCGCCTGCTCGTCGAAGCCCGCCGCACGGGGGTCCAGGTGCCCGGGTGCCTTCTCGTCCCGGCACGCGCTGCCGTCGCCGCAGACCAGCAGGGCGTACGGCCCGTCCCCGACCTCCGGGACCGCGTCATCGGCCAGACCGAGAAAGCTCACCGGCAGCCCGAGGTCGCGGGTGAGCCACTGCCCGATCCCCAGCGCGTACGGCAGTGCGTGCACGTCCGGCCCGGGCACCCCGAACGGACGCGGGTCCCAGCGACCTTCGTACCGCCGACTCTGCGGGGCGCTCCCGACGACCACGAGCCGGTCCGCGTCGCCGAGCGTCGCGACCGCGTCGCGGCAGGCGCGGCGCAGGTCGTCGTCGCGGACGGCCGATCCCCCGGCCACCTCGGGCACCCGCAGCGGCGGCGTCGGCACGAACGCGGCTGTCACCATCACGGGCAGGTTCACGCAAGACCGCGCTTTCCCACTGCGAGCCCACGACGACCCGCGACCGCGTCCACCACCGCCAGCACCCGCTGCGTCGCGACGACGTCGTGGCAGCGGAACACCCGGGCGCCCTGCCACGCGCAGATCGCGGTCGCCGCGAGCGTCCCCTCGAGGCGGTCGTCCGGCGGGAGGTCGAGCACCTCACCGACGAAGTCCTTGCGCGACAGGGCCATCAGCACCGGCCACCCGGTCGCGACCAGCGCGTCGGTGCGGGCGGTGACCGCGAGCGATTGCCGGCTGTTCTTGCCGAAGTCGTGCCCCGGGTCGATGAGCACCGAGTCCTGGCCGACCCCGGCCGCGACGGCGGCGTCAGCCAGTCCGGTGAGGGTGTCGACCACGTGCGCAACCACGTCGTCGTACTGCACGCGGTGCGGCCTGGTGCGCGGCGCGGCTCCGCCCGCGTGGGTGCAGACCAGCCCGGCCCCCCACGCCGCGGCCACCTGCGCCGTCTCCGGGTGCGGGGCACCCCAGGCGTCGTTGACGAGATCGGCGCCCGCCCGGCAGGCCGCCTCGGCCACGGCCGGCTCGTAGGTGTCCACCGACAGCACCACGTCGGGGTGGCGATCGCGTGCAGCCTCGACCACCTCGACCACCCGGCGTGCCTCCTCCTCCAGCGGCACCGGCTCGCCCGGCGCCGCCTTGACCCCGCCGATGTCGACGATGTGCGCGCCCTGCGCGACGACCTCGTCGACCCGGTCCAGCGCGGCCGCGAGGCCGAAGGTGCGGCCTCGGTCGAAGAACGAGTCCGGCGTGCGGTTCACGATCGCCATGACCAGCGAGCCGTCGGGGAGCGGCTTGCCGCGGAAGATCATGCGGTCACCAGGGCAGGCAGGTCCAGCAGCGGGACAGCCGACTCGACGAGCCCGTCGGCGGTGGCCTGCAGCAGGGTGTCAGGGAGGTCTCGCAGCCCCGCCCGGGACAGCGCGGTGCGCAGGACGGCGCTCGCCATCCGCCCCAGCTCGAGATCCCCGTGGTGCCGGTGCCGTCGCTCACCGAGCCGCACCTGCGCCAGCCCGTCGAGCCCGACCAGAGAGTGCGCGTCCATGAGCATCCCGATCTCCAGGCCGTAGCCGGTCGCGAACGGGAGCCGTTCGAGCAACGATCGGCGTGCCGCCAGCTCGCCCGACAGCGGCTGCACGAAGCCGGACAGCTCGGGACGCAGGGCCGCGAGCACGGGCTTGGCGACCAGCTCGGTCACCCGCCCCCCGCTGCGTGGGTGCAGCACCTCTCCGATCAGCAGCGGACGCTCGGTCGCCGCCTTCACCAGGTGCACGTCCGGATCGAGCAGCAGCGGCGCCACCAGCGACACGACCCACGACGGGTCGAAGGGGTCGAGGTCGGCGTCCACCAGCACGACCAGGTCGGCGGTCGTCTCCTGCAGCGCCCGCCACACCGCGCCACCCTTGCCCGCGCTCGGATGGTCCGGGGCGATCTCGCTCGCCTGGAGCACTCTTGCCCCGGCTGCGGCGGCCAGCTCCGGGGTGCCGTCGGTCGAGCCTCCGTCGACGACCACGACCTCGCTGAGCAGAGCCGAGCAGACGGGGTCGGCGAGCACGGCCGACACCACCGCGGCGATGGTCGCCGCCTCCTGCAGCGTCGGGACTATCAGGCAGACGGTCTGATCCCCGGGCGGCGGCCCCGCCAAGACAGGCAGGCTCTCGGCATCGAAGGAACGTCGGGTCAGCCAGTCACGCACGTCGTCTCGCACCTCGACAGCCTGCCAAAGTCGATCTCGGGCCCGGCCTACAGCGCCAGGCCGCCGTCCACCGGCAGGACCGCGCCGGTGATCGCCCCGGCCGCCGGCCCGGCGAGCCAGACGAGCGCCTCGGCGACCTCCGCAGGGTCCAGCAGGCGCCCGATCGGCTGCTGCGCGGCAAAGCTCGCGGAGGACGGGAGGTCGTAGAGCCGCGCGCTCTCCGCAAGCACCGGGGTGTCCGTCGAGCCGGGGCTGACCGCGTTGGCGGTGATCCCGTGCGGCCCCAGCTCAACGGCGAGCGCGCGGACCAGCCCGGTCACCCCGGCCTTGGCGGCGCAGTAGGCCGCGAGCATCGGCAGCCCACGGCTCGCCGCCGTCGAGGCGACGGCGAGAAACCGCCCGGATCGGGGCGCCGGGCGCGACAGCAGCGCGGGGACGGCCACCCGCGCGAGCACGATCGGCCCGAGCAGGTCGACCTCGAGCAGCGCTGCCACCTCGTCGGCAGACTGCTCCCACAGGGGCACCCCGCCCGCCACCACCCCGGCGACGGCGAAGGCTGCGTCCAGCCCGCCGAAGCGGTCCACCGCGGTGGACACGGCCGCGGCCATCGCGGTCTCGTCGGCGGAGTCCGCGTGCACCGCGATCGCCCGCTCGTGCGCGCACACCGCCGCAAGCTCGGCGGCAGTGCCGAGGGCGTAGGGCACGCGAGGATCGTCGGCGCAGCGGTCCACCCCGACGACCGACCAGCCGTCGGCCAGCAGCGCCTGCACGGTCGCGGACCCGATCCCGCGCGCCGCCCCGGTGACGAGCGCGACCCGGGTCGCTGCCGGGTCCACCATGTCGCTCACCGTACGGTGCCACCCCCGCGCGCCGTACGTTGCAGCTGCGACACCACGCTGCGCCGTACGTTGCAGCTGCGACACCACGCTGCGCCGTACGTTGCAGCGATGCCCGGTCCGCTGCTCGTCACCTCGCGGTGGACGGTGCCCGAGTCCGAGCTGTCGTGGCGGTTCAGCCGGTCCTCCGGCCCCGGCGGTCAGAGCGTGAACACCACCGACAGCCGGGCGGAGCTGTCCTTCGACGTCGAACGGTCCACCAGCGTCCCGGAACACCTTCGCGTGCGTCTGCGAGAACGACTGCGCCTGGTGGACGGGGTCGTGACGGTGAGCGCGTCCGAGCAACGCAGCCAGCTGCAGAACCGGGAGACCGCCCTGCGCCGGCTGGCCCAGCTGCTGCGCGAAGCCGCTGCCCCGCCGCCCCGCGCACGTCGAGCCACCCGACCGACCCGCGGCTCGGTGGAGCGACGCATCGCTGGCAAGAAGGCTCGCGGCACCCTCAAGCGCACCCGTCGCGACCCCGGCGACCAGACCTGACGCGGTGCGCCTAGGGCTCTTCGGGGCCGCGGGGCTCGTGCGGCTCGCGGGGCTTCGGCGGCTCTTCGGGAGGAAACTCCCGAGGCAGCTTGCGCAGACGCTTGTCCATGTTGCGGACCAACAGGATCGTCGCCACCAGCAGCACCAGCACGAGCACCAGCGCAGCCGGACCAGCGAGCGACGTGCCGCCGCTGTTCACGCGGCCCGGTTCGTGGTCACGCGTGCACGTCCGCTCGCACCCCGGCGAACAGGTCGTCCTCGGGCACCGGGGCATCGACCAGCGAGCGGGCCAGCTGGAAGTCCTCGGTCGGCCACAGCTGCACCTGCAGCTCGAGCGGGCAGGCGAACCACCGACCGGTCGGGTCCACCTGGGTCGCGTGCGCGATCAGGGCAGCGTCGCGCAGCGAGAAATAGTCGCCGCACGCGATCTGCGCCGTGACTCGACCCGCGTCCTCCGGCTTCTCGACCCAGCCCTGCAGCCACTCGCCGTAGGGGGACTCGATCCCGTTGGCGAGCATCCCCTCGTGCAACGCCACCAGCCGTGCCTTGTGAAACGTGGTGTTGAAATAGATCTTGAGCGGCTGCCACGGATCGCCCGCGTCCGGGAACCGGTCCGGGTCGCCGGCCGCGTCGAACGCAGCCATCGACACCACGTGGCACCGCACATGGTCCGGGTGCGGATAGCCGCCCTTCTCGTCGTACGTCGTCATGACGTGCGGCCGGTGCTCACGGATCACCCGCACGAGCGCCTCGGTCTGCTCCTCGACGTCCCCCAGCGCGAAGCACCCCTCCGGGAGCGGCGGCAACGGGTCGCCCTCGGGCAGGCCGCTGTCGACGAAGCCGAGGAACACCTGGCGAACCCCGAGGATCTCCCGCGCCCGGTCCATCTCCCGGGCCCTGACGTTCGTCATGTCGGCGAGCACGCCCGGGGTGTCCATCGCCGGGTTGAGGACCGATCCTCGGGAACCGTCGGTGAGGGTGACGACCAGGACGTCGACGCCCTCGCGGGCGTAGCGCGCCATGGTGGCCGCCCCCTTGCTCGACTCGTCGTCGGGGTGCGCGTGCACACACATGAGCCGCAGCCCGTCCGGGCTGTTCTCGACGGGCAGGCCGTCCGGGCTCTCCACGTGCACAGCAGGTCTCCTCGTCCGTCGCCTGGGAGCATGACCGCATGCCCCGCGACATTGCATACAACAGGTCAGCCAACGACCCTGCCAACAACACGGGCGGCTCAGGCAGTCCCGTCAGCCGCGGGACGTGGATCGGCGGCACGGTCGTGGCGCTGCTCTTCCTGATCGCGGCCGTGATCCTGTTCTCCCGCTTCGGTGCGAGCACGGGTGCACGTGCCACGCTCCTGACGTACGAGGTGCTGTCGGACTCCTCCGTGCGGGTCTCGCTGGACGTGGCCCGGCCCAAGGGCGAGACCGCGATCTGCGCGGTGAAGGCGCTGGGCGCCGACGGTCAGAGCGTCGCCGACAGCCTGGTCCAGGTGCCACCGGGCACCAGCACGTCGACGATCTTCACCCAGGACATCCGGACCGACGGTCGGGCGGTCTCCGCGCAGGTCGGCGAGTGCACCGGTCGCGTGCCGACCCCTGACCCGTCAGGTCCCCCGTAGGGTCCCTCGTAAGATCTCTGCATCCCGCACCACCGACGACCGTTCGAGGAGGACCCGTGACCAGCACCACCGAGAGCAAGACCTGGCTGACCGCGGAGGCCCACGGCCGGCTGACGGCCCAGCTCGCGCAGATGACCGGTGCCACCCGTGCGGACATCGTCGCGAAGATCGAGGCGGCGCGGGACGAGGGCGACCTGAAAGAGAACGGCGGCTATCACGCGGCCAAGGAGGAGCAGGGCAAGCTCGAGGGCCGCATCAAGCAGCTGACGGTGCTGCTCCGCGACGTCCGGGTCGACGACACCCCGACCGGCGACGTCGTGGAGGAGGGTTGCGTCGTGGCCGTGGACTTCGGCGATGGTGACGTCGAGACGTTCCTGTTCGCCAACCGCGAGAACGCCACCGACGACGGCGGCAAGATCGGGACCCTGGACGTCTACTCCCCCGAGTCCCCGATCGGTCAGGCGATCACCGGGCACGCCCCCGGCGACGAGGTCGTCTTCGGGCCACGCTCCCTCAAGGTCACGATCACGAACATCGAGCCGTACGCCGCCTGAGGGCGGGCTCGGGCGGGCCGCGCTAGCGGGTCTGCCCGAGGACGACGAAGCCTGCCTTCTCCAGCTCCGCGACGACCGACTCGCTGGCCTCGTGCCCGCGGGTCTCCAGCTGGACGGAGACCTCGACCTCCTCCAGGTTGAGGCCGAGGTTGCTGCGTCGGTGGGCGATGTCGAGCACGTTGCTGCGGGTTCCGCCGAGCACGGTCAGGAGCTGGGCCAGGGCGCCGGGCCGGTCCGGGATCCGCAGGTCCAGCGACAGGTAGCGGCCGGCCGCGACCAGTCCGTGGTGGATCACCTTGCCGAGCAGCAGCGGGTCGACGTTGCCGCCGGACAGGATCGCGACCACCGGAGGGCGGAAGTCCTGCGGCCTGGCCAGGACCGCGGCGACCGCGGCGGCTCCGGCCGGCTCGATGACCATCTTGGCGCGCTCCAAGCAGAGCAGCAGCGCGCGGCTGAGCTCGTCCTCGTCGACGGTCACGATCCGGTCGACGTTGTCGCGGATCAGCGCAAACGGTACGTCGCCCGGCCGGCCGACCGCGATGCCGTCAGCCATCGTCGCCATCGAGGCGAGCGCGACCGGGTGCCCGGCCGCGAGCGACGCGGGATAAGAGGCGGCCCCGGCAGCCTGCACGCCGACCACCTCTACATCAGGCCGCAGCGCCTTGACGGCGACCGCGATCCCGGCGAGCAGCCCGCCGCCGCCGGTGCACACCACGACCGTGCGTACGTCCGGGCACTGTTCGAGCACCTCGAGTCCGACGGTGCCCTGGCCGGCGACGACGTCCTGGTGGTCGAACGGGTGGATCAACACAGCCCCGGTCTCGTCGGCGAACGCCCGGGCACCGACCAGCGCCTCGTCGACACTGTTGCCGTGAAAGCGGATCTGCGCGCCGTACGCCCGGGTCGCCTCGACCTTCGGGATCGGTGCCGCCTCCGGCATGAACACCGTGGACGCCGCACCGAGCAAGGCGGCCGCCCACGCGACGCCTTGCGCATGGTTGCCGGCGCTGGCCGCCACGACCCCCCTGGCCCGCTCGGCGTCGGTGAGACCGTGGATCCGGGTGTAGGCGCCGCGCGGCTTGAACGAGCCGGTGCGCTGCAGGTTCTCGCACTTCAGGTGCACCGGACCGCCGACCTTGGCCTCGAGCGCCCGGGAGAAGGCCAGCGGGGTCACGTGCGTGATGCCGGCGATCAGCGACCGAGCCGCCTGGATGTCTGCCAGCGTGACCACGCCCGCATCCTGGCACGCTGGCCGGTGTGACCACGCTGCCGACACCCGTACGAGCGACGCTGACGCTCCTGCTGCTGGTGGCGGGCGTCGCTCTGCTGCTGGTCGGCCAGCCCTCCCCCGTCCTGCTGGGGCTGGCCGCGCTGTGGCTCGCCGGGCTCCTGGGGCTCAGCCTTCGACGGGGCAGGAACGCGCGCACGGACGTAGCGTGAACCGGGTGACGGCAGCAACGGATCCCACCTCCCGGAACCACCCGCCCGCGCCCACCAGCCTGGGGGCGCTGCGGGCGACCGGCCATGTGCTGAAGCCGGTCAAGGCTGAGGTCCGCGACAACCTGCTGGCCCGGCTCGCGGCCGGTGAGCCGACCTTCCCGGGCATCCTCGGTTTCGACGAGACGGTGCTCCCGGAGGTCGAGCGAGCCCTGCTGGCCGGCCACGACCTCGTGCTGCTCGGCGAACGCGGGCAGGGCAAGACCCGCCTCGTGCGCACCCTGGTCGGCCTGCTGGACGAGTGGACGCCGATGATCGCGGGCTCCGAGCTGGGCGAGCACCCGTACGCGCCGATCACGCCCGAGAGCATCCGCACGGTCGCCGAGCAGGGCGACGACACACTGGTCACCTGGCGGCACCGCAGCGACCGCTACGGAGAGAAGCTCGCGACCCCGGACACCAGCGTGGGTGACCTGATCGGCGACGTGGACCCGATCAAGGTTGCCGAAGGCCGACGACTCGGTGACCCGGAGACGATCCACTACGGCCTGGTCCCGCGCACCCACCGCGGCATCTTCAGCGTCAACGAGCTGCCCGACCTCGCCGAGCGCATCCAGGTGGCGCTGCTGAACGTGCTCGAGGAGCGCGACATCCAGGTGCGCGGCTACACGCTGCGCCTGCCGCTGGACCTGCTCGTGGTCGCCTCGGCGAACCCGGAGGACTACACGAACCGCGGCCGGATCATCACGCCGCTGAAGGACCGCTTCGGGGCCGAGGTGCGCACGCATTACCCGCTCGCGCTCGCCGACGAGCTGAGCGTGATCCGGCAGGAGGCCCAGCTCGCCTGGGACGGTGGCTGCAGCATCCCCGTGACCGTGCCCGGCCACCTGCTCGAGATCGTCGCCCGGTTCACCCGCCTGGTGCGCGAGAGCCCGCAGGTCGACCAACGCTCCGGGGTCTCCGCCCGGTTCGCGGTCGCCGCCACCGAGACCGTCGCGGCGTCCGCCGTCCGCCGGGCCGCGATCACCGGGGAGCAGTTCGCCGTCGCGCGGGTCTGCGACCTCCCGGCCATCGTGCCGGCGTCGCGCGGCAAGGTCGAGTTCGAGTCGGCCGAGGAGGGTCGTGAGCTCGAGGTGCTCACGCACCTGCTCCGCAAGGCCACCGCTGACACCTTCCGGGCGCTGCTCGCGGGCGCAGACCTGTCCGGTCTGCAGGCCCGGTTCGCCGAGGGCATCACGGTGGAGACCGGCGACCTGGTCACCGCGTCCCAGCTGCTCGCGGCGGTCGGCACGGTGCCGGGGCTCGCGCAGCTGCTTCAACGGCTCGAGGTGACCGAGGAGTCGCCCGGCCAGGCCGCCGCCGCGATCGAGCTGGCGATGGAAGGACTGTGGCTCAACCGCCGGCTGGCCAAGGACGAGGTCGGCGGCCGGACGGTGTATGGGGCATGACCCCCGAGGAGCGTGACCAGGGCGGAGAGCGTGACCAAGGCGCCGGGCCGATGCACCCGGGGACCCCGGACTCGTACGCGCTGCGACGCCGGGTGCTGCTCGCCGGCCTGGTGACGTTCTCGCTCTACCTCGCGACGACCGTGGTCGTCTTCGCCCTGGGGGTGTCCCGGGCTTGGGTGCTGCCGGCGCTCGTCGTCATCTTCTTCGGGGTCACCCGCCCGCTCATGGCCCCGGTCTTCGCCGCCCTGCGCCTACGACGACAGATGGCGTTCCAGGCGTTCCTCGAGATGAGGGAGCAGGAGCAGGACCGTGGCTGACCGGCCGTCCGCACGGTCCGGGTTCCGCTACGGCGCGTACCAGGGTGGGCGCGACCCGCTCGAGCCGCCGTACGACGTCGCGGAGGCGGTCGACGCGATCGGCGAGCAGGTGCTGGCCGGGGAGTCCCCCCGGGAGGCGCTGCGCGAGCTGATGCGGCAAGGACGGACGGGGATGCGCGGGCTCGACGCGCTGCGACGACAGGCCGCCAAGCGACGCAAGCAGGTCCGCAAGCAGGACCGGCTCGACGGCACCCTCGACGAGGCGCGGGCGCTGCTGGACGAGGCCGTCGAGCTCGAACGGCAGGCCCTGTTCCCCGACCCGTCGGATGCCGCACGGATGGCCGAGCTGGAGCTCGACACGCTGCCCCGCGACACCGCCAGGGCCGTCCGCGCGCTCGAGCCGTACGCCTGGACGAGCCCCGAGGCGAAGGCGGCGTACGACAAGATCGGCGAGCTGCTGCGCAAGGAGGTGCTCGACAGCCAGTTCCGCGGGATGAAGCAGGCGCTCGAGTCGGCCGACCCGGCCGCGATGGACGCCGTCAAGGACATGCTCGCCGACCTCAACGCGATGCTCGCGGCCGACGCCCGCGGCGAGCACACGGCGGAGCAGTTCTCGGAGTTCATGGACAAGCACGGGGAGATGTTCCCCAGCGACCCGCAGGACCTCGCGGAGCTGGTCGATGACCTCGCGCGCCGGGCTGCCGCCCAGCAGCGGCTGATGGACAGCCTGAGCGCTGAGCAGCGCGAGCAGCTCGAGTCCCTGATGCAGGGGGCGATGGACCCCGACCTGCAGTCCCAGCTCAGCCAGCTCGGCGACGCGCTGCGGTCCGCTCGCCCCGACCTGCCGTGGGGTCGCGGGCCCGGGCAGCAGCAGGGCCAGGGACGGGGACCGGGACAAGGTCAGGGACGCGGTCAGCCGATGGGCATGGGCGAGGCGACGTCGGCGCTGGAAGAGCTCGCGGACCTGGAAGAGCTCGAGGCGACACTCGCGCAGGACTACCCCGGCGCATCGCTCGACGACATCGACTCCGACGCCGTGCAACGGGCCCTCGGTCGCGCGGCGGTCGACGACCTCGCGCAGCTCAAGCGCGTCGAGCGCGAGCTGGCCGAGCAGGGCTATCTGACCCGGGGCGCCGACGGTCAGCTGGAGCTCAGTCCCCGCGCCGTGCGGCGGCTCGGTGCGACCGCGCTGCGCAAGGTCTTCGCCGACCTGTCCAGCACGGACCGGGGCACCCACGACGTGCGGGACGCGGGCGCGGCTGGGGACCGGACCGGCAGCACCCGCGCGTGGGAGTTCGGGGACGAGCAGCCGCTGGACGTGGTGCGCACGGTCCGCAACGCGGTCCTGCGCGGCGGCCCCGGGAAGGTCCGGCTGGACGTGCAGGACTTCGAGGTGGTGGAGACCGAGCGGCGCACCACGGCCGCGGTCGCGCTGCTGGTCGACCTGTCGTTCTCGATGGTCCTCAACGACACCTGGGCGGCAGCCAAGCAGACCGCGCTGGCCCTGCACTCGCTGGTCAGCACCCAGTTCCCGCAGGACGCGATCGAGATCATCGGCTTCAGCGACCTGGCCCGCGCGCTGTCTCCGGAAGCGCTCGCCGGCCTGTCGGCCGAGCGCGGCGTCCAGGGCACCAACCTGCAGCACGCGCTCATGCTCGCCGGCCGGTTCCTGGCCAAGCACCCCGACAGCGAACCGGTCGTGCTGGTGGTCACCGACGGCGAGCCCACCGCGCACCTGCAGCGCAACGGACACCCGTTCTTCGACTGGCCGCCGCACCCGGTCACTCTCGAGCTGACGATGGCCGAGGTCGAACGGATCACCCGCCGCGGAGCCACCCTCAACGTGTTCATGCTCGACGACGAGCCGCGACTGGTCGACTTCGTCGAGGCCGTGGCCGAGCGCAACGGCGGGCGGGTGTTCTCCCCCGACAAGGGACGGCTCGGGGAGTACGTCGTCAGCGACTACCTGCGCGCCCGACGCGGCCGCAGCCGGCGTTGACGCCTCAGAGCTGCTCCAGCGCCTGCCCCAGGTCGGCCAGCAGGTCGGCGGTGGACTCGATGCCGACCGACAGCCGCACCAGGTCGTCCGGCACCTCCAGGCTGCTGCCGGCGACCGACGCGTGCGTCATCTTCCCCGGGTGCTCGATCAGGGACTCGACCCCGCCGAGCGACTCGCCGAGGGTGAAGACGTTGGTGCGTCGGCACAGCTCCAGCGCCGCGGCCTCACCACCGGCCAGGCGCAAGGACACCATGCCGCCCGGCGCCTTCATCTGCTTCTCGGCCACGGCGAACCCGGGGTGCTCGGGCAGACCCGGGTAGAGGACCGAGGCCACCTTCGGGTGACTGACCAGAAGGTCCACGATCGCGGCGGCGTTCGAGCAGTGCCGGTCCATGCGGACGCCGAGCGTCTTGGCGCCCCGCAGCACGAGCCAGGAGTCGAACGCGCCGGGTACGGCACCGAGGGCGTTCTGGTGGAACGCCAGCCGCTCCCCCAGCTCGGCGTCGCGCGCGACCAGTGCGCCGCCGACCACGTCGGAGTGCCCGCCGAGATACTTCGTCGTGGAGTGCACGACCACGTCGGCGCCGAGGGTGAGCGGCTGCTGAAGGTAGGGGCTGGCGAACGTGTTGTCGACGATCAGCAGCGCACCCTTGTCGTGCGCAGCCTCGGCGAGCGCGGCGATGTCAGCGACGCCGAGCAGCGGGTTGGTCGGGGTCTCGCACCAGACGAGCACGGTCTCGGGCCGCAGGGCTTTGCGCACAGCTGCGACATCACCGAGCGGGACCGCGGTGTGCTCGACCCCCCAGCGCTTGAGCACCTGTGCGAAAAGGCGATAGGTGCCGCCGTAAGCGTCGTCGGGGATCACCACGTGC
Organism: Mycobacteriales bacterium; assembly: GCA_038236005.1. Lineage (GTDB taxonomy): Bacteria > Actinomycetota > Actinomycetes > Mycobacteriales > SCTD01 > CANKBT01. The sequence continues at coordinate 36,043 of JBBSTI010000018.1, forward strand.
GAGCCCGGTACGCAGACCGTGCGGAGCAGGCAGTCCTCAGCGGCAAGCCCGCTGGCGAAGGCGAGCCCCACCGTCCCCTGCTCGAGCGCGGCCAGGCAGGTCTCCAGCGCCGTACGGGTCGGGTTGCCGCTCCGGCTGTATTCGTAGCCCTTGTGGACGCCCACCTCGGACTGCACGTAGGTGCTGGTCTGATAGATCGGCACGACGACCGCGCCGGTGGTCGGGTCCGGGTCCTGACCGGCATGGATGGCCAGGGTCTCGAAACCGAACTCGCTGCTGTCCCAGGTGTGACTCGTGTGGCTCATCCCCCGACGGTACGGGTCATGCCTGCGAGAGGAACCCCAGCAGGTCCGACCGGGTCACGATGCCCAGCGGCTTGCCGTCGTCCAGCACGAGCAGCGCGGACGCGTCGGCCAGCGCAGACATCGCCACCGAGAGCGGCTCGCCCGATCCGACCTGGGGCAACGGCGGGCCCATGTGCCGCTCCAGCGGCTCTTCCAGGATGCTGCGGTCGGCGAAGACCAGGTCGAGCAGCAGCCGGTCCTCGATGCTGCCGACCACCTCGGCGGCCATCACCGGCGGCTCGTGCTGGACGACCGGCATCTGCGAGACGTGGTACTCGCGCAGGATCGAGATGGCCGAGCCGACCGTCTCCGCCGGGTGCACGTGGACCAGCTCAGGCAGGTCGCCGCCCTTGCGGGCCAGCACGTCGCCGACGCTGGGCTGCTCGTCGTCGGGGCGCAGGAAGCCGTAGTCGGCCATCCACTCGTCGTTGTAGATCTTGGACAGGTAGCCGCG
>JBBSTI010000019.1:0-35941 GCA_038236005.1 Mycobacteriales bacterium
ATCCCGGCGGTGCTGTCCGCGCCCGGCGCGGTCATCGCCACCAGCAACAAGGCCGATGTGTGGGCGGCGACCGCCGCGGTCCGCGCCGAACAGACCCAGCAGCGGGTGTGGACGTTCGACCCGCAGTGCATCGCCTATCTCCCCGGACGTGGTGGTGGGATCCGCTGGCGGACCTGACAGGTGTGGAGGACGCCGAACGCCTGGCCGGGCACTTCGTGCTGACCGTCGATGACGAACGGACCAAGGACATCTGGGGGCCGGCCGCGCAGGAGCTGCTCGCCGCGCTGATGCTCGCCGCCCGGTCCTGCGGCGGGACGATGCACGACGTCTACGACTGGCTGTCCGATGAGGCGAACCCGACCCCGGTGGAGGTGCTGCGCAGCGCGGGTTTCCGGGGCATCGCCGCCTCCCTATCCGGGACTCAGGGCAGCCCGGCGGAGACCCGCGGCAGCGTCTACTTCACCGCCCGGGTCGCCGCGAAATGCCTCCGCAACCCTGGCATCACCGCCTGGATCACACCGCCTACCGAGGCGGTCGTGACCGGCCCGGACGGCCGGGCGGTGCGGGTGAAGCAGTTCCGTCCGGCCACGTTCCCGACCTCCCGGCAGACGCTGTTCTTGCTGTCGACGGACGGGGGTGGCCGCGCCGCCCCGCTGGTCGCGGCGCTGCCCGACCGGGTGATGCGCACCGCCACGTTGTGCGCCGAGCGGGCTGGCGGCCCCCAACAGAGCGATCCGTCTGGGCGCGACCGGAAGCGGCGGACGCTCTGGCGCGCGACTACCTGGCCGTGCTTCGCGAGGTTCGGCAACGGATGGCAGCCGTCGAGACGGCGCCGAACCCCGCACCGCTGACAACGGCCGGCACCTGATGGGCCGGCGCAGCAGCGCTTTCGACGGCGACCTCGAGGAGCTCGACGCGCTCGACAAGCTCCCCGGCCTGCCAGCCGGGCCAACCGGCGACCAGAGCGTCCCTACCCCACCGTCGGCCGCTGCCAGGTCACCGCCGCCGGCGCGGCCGACGCGTAAACCACGCCCGGTCCAACCGGCATCGGCCAGCAGGGCCGGCGGCACTCGCGCCACCCAGGTCCGGCTCGCCCCGCCGCTGGCCGAATGGCTCAGCGTCGAGGCGCACCGGACCGGACGCACCCTGGCCAGCGTCGTCGCCCTGGCCGCCAAAGCCCACCGCGGGTCGCTGCCGCTGATCGTTGACACCTCCGACGGGCTGGACGTCAGCCGACGTACCGCCACGGTGTCAGTGCCGATCACCCTGCGGCTGACCGGCGCACAGCGCGAGCTGCTCGATGGCCTTGCCGCCGATCACGCCACCACCCGCTCGGCCATCGTCGTCGCCGCGCTCACCGCCGCCAGAGCCGCCTGATCCCGCCGGTTCAGGGAGGGAGCGCGCTGTGGATAACCCTGAACGCGAACACTGCCGCGCGGCACCCTGTGTCGGCTGCCGTTCCGGTCGGTCATGCACCACCCTCCTGAGGCCCACCGCGACAGTCGGGCGGCGTCAGGTCGGAAGGACACCGACCGGAACGGCAGACCCAGCCGTCAGCCGGTCCAGCCGGCCGAGTCGGCTGGGCAGGCTGGGATGACGATCCAGCGCCCGCCGGGCCAGACCCCGCCGGCCGGCAGCCGACCCGCTGATCACTACCAGTGCCCGAGCCAGGTCAGGGCCGGCGCCGACCGACACGGCATAACGATCGGCGGCGTGCTCACTGCCCCGGCTCACCGCCCCGTCCAGCAACGGCGTGACCGCCAGGGCGAAGGCGATCACCGACACCCCCGCAACGGTCAGCCACTGCTGCTGCTGGGCGGCCTGCACGATCGCGACCACGCCGCCCAGCGCGATCACCACCCACGTCGGCCGGCCGATCTGACGCCGACCGCACAGCAACATCGACACCAAGAACGCCGCCCGGAACGCCACCCTCCCCGGCCCGGCCAACCACCCTGCCGCCAGGACGAACCGGCCGGCCCGAGTGGCGTGATGCCCCAGCTCATGGACCAGGACCGCCCCGAAAAGGTCTGCGGGCAGACGGCCTGCCAGAAAACTTTCCACCGCCCCGTCAGACACCGCCACACTGCGCCGCCCGGTCGCGCACGCATTGGGCCGTCGGCCGGCCTTGACATACCAATCGACCGCGCCGACCGGCAGCCCGCACCGGGCCAGCGCCGCGGCGCACACCGGTTCGATCAGGTCCCGCAGGCCGGGCGGCAGCGGGCGGAAACCGAGCGTGGCACGGACCGCCAGTCGCTCACCCAGCGGCGTCGACCACAGGCCCGCGCAACCCAGCCACAGCACGAAAAGCAGCGGCGCCCACGCTGCGGTCAGCACGAACATCACCGCCGTACCGCCGAAGATCGCGGGCAGCGCCGCGAGCGCCCGCCACGCCCCGAACCGTCCCCGGACCGGCCGCGCACCCGGCCGTCCGGTCCGGCCGCACGAGGTGTGCCCAAACGATGCGGTGACGGCCATCGTCATCTCCTGACCTTGGTGGTAGCGGCCTCTCGGGCCGCCGCCCGACGTAGGGGCGGTGGCGCCGGGCTGAGCGTGACACCGTCCCCCGACAGAACACGTGCAATGACCCACACACGGCTAGGTTCCGGTTATCGTGACCGTGGGCGTCTCGCGGTGCCACAGGGGCTCCGCACGATGCCCGGGTGGCACGACGCAGACGACCCGGCGCGCACGACGCCGGGCAAATGTCACTGGAGTCCCTGTGGGGACCCGACCAGGACGGAGTGACCCGCGATGAGCCAGTCGTACGCGCAGCGGGCCCGGGAGCACTGGGCTACGCACCGCCCGCACCAGCTGTCCCTGATGGCGGGCCCGGAGGGGTTCTTCACCGAACTGGGCCGGGAGATCCAGGAGCGGGTGGACTGGTTGAGTCTGCAACTGGAGGGTCCGGACGTGCCGGGGGAGGGCTATCTGGGCAAGGTCGGCCGGCTGCGGATGGCTCGGTTCACCGCAGAAGCTCAGGCGCTGCGGGAGCTGTTGCCGCCGGCCGAGTCGGACGAGCTGGCGGGCAGCGCGTTGGAGGACCTGACGCAGCTGGACCCGGCGACCTTCTGGCCTTCGTCGACGCCGCCGCCGCCGGGCTGGCTGCCAGTGGAGATGAGCCCGGACCACCCGCGCTACCGGGAGCTCGACGACGACCTGGGGCTGCGCCGGGTCTGACCCGCCCGGCAGCTGCAGCGGCTGCCCCCCGGGGTCCGGTGGCGTTCCGGCCTCAGGCGCAGGGCGACCTGGCCCCGGCCGGGGCGTCGGCCAAATTGGCCGCGAACATGGCTGTGCTGCGGACGCTGCGCGATGTGCGTGAGCAGGGCCGGCCGGTCAGCACGGAGCAGCAGGCGGTGTTAGCCCGCTGGTCGGGGTGGGGCTCGTTGCCTCAGGTGTTCGACACCGCCCGGCCCGAGCTCGAGCAGGTCCGGGCCGAAGCGCGGGAGCTGCTCGGCGCCGAGGGGTTCCGGGCCGCCTCCCGTACGACGTTGAACGCGCACTACACCGACGCGGCGCTGGCCGGGGCGGTGTGGGACGTGCTGGGCGAAGCGGGGTTCGCCAGCACCACCGGGTGGGTCTTGGAACCAGGCTGCGGGTCCGGCACCTTCTTGGGGCTGGCGCCCGCGGCCGCCACCCGGCTGGTGGGGATCGAGCTGGACCCGACGACCGCGGCCATCGCCCAGGCGCTCTACCCGCACGCCGACGTCCGGGCCGAGAGCTTCGCCGACAGCCGCCTGCCCGAGGGCGGGTTCGACTTGACGATCGGCAACGTCCCGTTCGGCAAGATCGCCCTGCACGATCCGGTCCACAACCCGGCCGGGCACAGCCTGCACAACCACTTCATCGTCAAGTCGCTGCACCTGACCCGGCCTGGGGGAGTGGTGGCCGTGCTGACCTCGCACTGGACCATGGATGCGACCAACCCGGCCGCGCGCCGTGAGATCGCCGCGCTCGGCGAGCTCGTGGCCGCGGTCCGGTTGCCCAGCACCGCCCACCACAAGGCGGCCGGCACCACCGTGCTGACCGACCTGCTGGTGCTGCGCCGGCACGCCGCAGGCCACCAGGGCGTCGGCGGTGAGGCAGTGGCCTGGGAACGCGCCGTGCCCCTGGATGCCGACGTGGGCGCCGTGGGCCCGGCCGAGGGGGACATCGACGCGGTAGCCGCCGAAGGTCGGCGGCGCCAGAGGCCGGCAGTCAACGAGGCCTTCGGGGCCCACCCGGCGTGGATCGTGGGCGCTCAGGCGGTCCGGCAAGGTCAGTACGGACCCGAGGTGCACGTGGTGTTCGACGGCGACGTCGAGGCGATCGCCGCCCAGCTGGCAGGCCGGTTGCGCCAAGCGCTGTCTGACACCGGCCACGGCCCAGGGATGCGTCCACTGTTCGAGCCGACCGGGCCGGATGCCCGACAGCCGCTGCTGCGCCCGGACGCTGCGCCCGGCAGCCTCGAGGCGCACCTGGACATCGACCGAGCCGGCGGGTTCACCGTGGTCGCCCGCGGGCAGCTGCTCGCGCACCAGGTGCCGGCGAGCCAGGCCCGCGAACTCACCGCGCTGCTCGAGCTACGTGAGGTGACCGTGCAGTTGCTGCAGACCGAGGCAGCCAGCCGGCAGGACAGCGCCGAGCTGGGCGGGCTGCGCACCGAGCTCAACCGCTGCTACGACGCCTACACAGCCCGCTACGGCCCGGTCAACCGCGTCACGACCCGTCGTACCGGCCGGATCGACCCCGACACCGGACAGGAGCGGCTGGCGCGGATCCGGCCGCCGCAGGGCGGGTTCCGTGGCGACCCGCACGCCCCGGCCGTCTACGCCCTGGAGGAGTACGACGCGACGACCGGAACGGCCCGCAAGGCCGCCATCATGAACGGGCGGGTCATCGCTCCCCGGCCCCAGCGCCTCGGGGCGGACGCCCCCGCGGACGCCCTCGCGATCTGTCTCGACAGCCACGGCCAGGTCCGGCTGAACGAGATTGCCCGGCTGCTCGGCGTGGACGAGCCTCAAGCGCGGCACGCCCTGGGCACGTTGGTGTTCGTCGACCCCGAGCAGGGCCAGCGGCTGGTCCCGGCGCCGGAGTACCTCTCAGGCAACGTCCGAGCCAAGCTGCGCGCCGCCGAGGATGCCGCCGAGCACGACCAGACCCAGCACTGGCAGGCCAACATCGCGGCGCTCCGCGAGGTGATCCCGGCCGACCTGGGGCCGGCCGAGATCGACGCCCGTCTCGGTGCGAGCTGGATTGCCGCCGACATCGTCGCGCAGTTCCTTCGCGAGCTCCTCGACGACCCGAGCGTGCAGGTCGAGAACCCCGGCGGCTCGGTCTGGGCGGTCAAGGGAATCCGGCACAGTGTGTTGGCCACGACCACGTACGGCACCGGCCGGATCTCGGCGATCGACCTGGCTCAGGCCGTGCTCGAGCAGCGGCAGATCAGGATCACCGACGAGCTCGAGGACGGCCGTCGGGTGCTGAACCTGACCGAGACGGTCTCCGCGCAAGACAAGGCAGCGGTGCTGGGGGAGGCGTTCACCGACTGGATCTGGCAGGACCCCGACCGCGCCGAGCGGCTGGCCCAGACCTACAACGACACGTTCAACGCGATCGTGCTGCGCAACTACGACGGCAGCCAGGCACTGCTGCCCGGCCTGGCAGTGACGTTCACGCCGCGCCCGCACCAGCTGGCCGCGGTCGCCCGGATGGTCGCCGAGCCGACCGCGCTGCTCGCCCACGACGTCGGCGCCGGCAAGACCGCCTCCGTGATCATCGGGGTCTCCGAGCTCCGCCGGTTGCAGATGGTGCAGAAACCGGCCGTTGTGGTGCCGAACCACATGCTCGAGCAGTTCACCCGCGAATGGCTGCAGCTGTACCCGCAGGCCCGGGTGCTGGCCGCCGGCACCGAGGATTTGGCCGGTGCCAAGCGCCGGCTGCTGGTCGGGCGGGTCGCGACCGGGGACTGGGACGCGGTGATCCTGTCGCGCTCGGCGTTCGAGCGACTGCCGATGGCCCCCGGGGCGCAGAAGGCCTACCTGGACAGTCAGCTCGAGCAGATGCGCGCGCAGCTGGAGAACTCCCGTTCTGGCGGCGGCCTGACCGTCAAGCGCCTGGAGGGCGCGCTGGCCCGCGCGGAGGAGCGCCTGGACGCGCTGACCGACGGCGCCCGTGACCCGGGGGTGACGTTCGAGCTGACCGGCATCGACTACGTCGTCGTCGACGAGGCGCACGGCTACAAGAACCTGCGGACACCGTCCAACATCGTCGGCGTCGCGATCGAAGGTTCGCAACGCGCCAGCGACCTCGACATGAAGATCAGCTACCTGCGGGAGCGGGCCGCTGAGCGCGGCAGCGGTCGGGTCGCGACGTTCGCCACAGCCACGCCGATCGCCAACAGCGTCGCCGAGGCGTACGTGATGCAGCGCTACCTGCGCCCGGACGTTCTGACCGACGCTGGGATCACCGACTTCGACACGTGGGCAGCCACGTTCGGGGAGGTCACCACCACCCTGGAGCTGTCCCCGGACGGCAGCAACTACCGGATGCAGAGCCGGTTCGCGAAGTTCCGCAACGTCCCCGAGCTGCTGCGGATGTGGCACCTGTCGGCCGACATCAAGACCGCCGAGGACCTGCAGCTACCCGTGCCGGCCCTGACCTTCGGGGCTGCCCGCACTGTCGTCGTGCCGCCGTCGCCGCAGCTGCGCGAGATGATGGCCGAGCTGTCCGAGCGCGCCGACCGGGTGCAGTCCCGCCTGGTCGACCCGGCTGAGGACAACATGCTGCGGGTCGCCACCCACGGCCGGATGGCCGCCCTGGACCTGCGGCTGCTGCAGCGCCAGGTCGGGGACCCGACCAAGCTCGTCACCGCCGCCGACCGGATCGCCGGCATCCATCACCGTGAGGCGACGCGCACCTACCCGGGCAGCGACGTGCCGGGCAGTCTGCAGCTGGTCTTCTGCGATCTTGGCACTCCCCGCCAGGGGTGGAACGTCTACGACGAGCTGCGCCAGCTGCTGCTGAACCGGGACGTACCTGCCGACAAGATCGCCTTCGTTCACCGAGCCCGCAACGACCGGGAGAAAGGAGAGTTGTTCGCGGCCTGCCGCACCGGCCAGGTCGGGGTGCTGCTCGGCAGCACCGAACGGATGGGCGTCGGCACGAACGTGCAGGCCCGTGCGGTCGCGTTGCACCACCTGGACTGCCCATGGCGGCCGGCTGACCTCGCCCAACGCGAAGGCCGGATCCTGCGCCAAGGCAACAACAACGACACCGTCGAGATCGTCCGGTACGTCAGCGAAGGCAGCTTCGATGCCTACCTGTGGCAGACCGTCGAACGCAAAGCCCGGTTCATCGGCCAGGTGATGCGCGGCACCCTGGACGTCCGGGAGATCGAGGACATCGGCGAGACCGCCCTTTCCTACAGCGAAGTCAAAGCCCTCGCCACCGGCGACCCGCGGATCCTGGACAAGGCCCGCGCCGACACCGACGCCGCCCGGCTGGAACGCCTGGAGCGGGCCCACCACCGCACCCGCACCACCCTGCACGCCACCGTCGAACGCTCCGAACAGCGCCTGCCGGTCCTGGACCGTGAGCTCGCCCAGCTCGACCGGGCGGATGCCGCCCGCCGTGACACCCGCGGTGAGCTGTTCACGATGACCGTCGCCGGACAGCGGTTCACCGCCCGCCCCGACGCCGCCAGCGCCCTGCGCAACACGCTGCTGGCGTTGCCACCGGCCACCGGCGGCAACCCGAGCGCGCCGGTGCCGGTCGGCCAGCTCGCCGGGCTGACCGTGCTCGCAACTGCCCTACGCCATCCCGAGCCGCACCTGCGGCTGGAGTTCGCCGACACGCCACGCACCGGCACCAACCTCGAACCGGCCGAGCTCGTCGCGCACCGCCCGCTCGGTCTGATCAGCCGGCTCGAACACCGCGCCGGCAGCCTGCCCACCATCCGGGCCGACATCGAACGCGAACGCGACCGGCTGCTCAGCGAACGTGACCGGGCCGGCACCGAACTGACCCGGCCGTTCCCACACCGCCAGGCCCTCGCCGCCGCCCAGGCCCGAAGCGCCCAGCTCACCGCCGAACTCACCGCACCGCAGCCGGCCACCCAAGCATCGCCACCGGACGATGTCGGTGCCTTCGGCCCGGCGCTGTCCCGGTGGCATCGGTTGTGCGCCGGACTCGACCGGCGCCTGGTCGACGACCCGCACTGGCACGCGTTGAGCGCCGCGCTGGATCGCGTTGCGCTCGCCGGCGTCGACGTCGAGCACACCCTGACCAGCACCACCGCCCAAGGGCCGCTGCCCGACGAGCACCCCGCCCGGGCGTTGCACTACCGGCTCGTCGACCGCTGCCCGGCCGCGCTCACCCCGACGCCGCTACCGGCAAGCCTCGACCCGCCCGGCCGCGATGACCTGACCACCCGACGGGAGCTCGCCCGCCGGCCACCCCAACCCAGCCCACGCCGATGACACCACCCGCGCTGTCCACAGATCCTCGGGCGCCCCTGGACCGGCACCCAAGGACACCGTCCACTGACCAGACCCAACCGCACCGAACCGGAGGACCACCATGACCCATCCCGCCACCCCGACAGCCACCCCCGACACCGCGGCCGCCGGCGTCCTGACCCGCGCCGCCAGCCACCTCGAAGCCGCCCTGCAGCTCGCCACCGCCGCGATCGGCGACGACACCCTGTCGCCGTGGGCCAACGCCGCCCTGAGCATCCACCTGGCCGCCGCCGGCCTCAACATGCACCTCGAGCAGGAGCCGATCCCGGCCACCGAGCACGTCGACTGCCTGGCGGCGCTGCGAGCCGCGCAAGCCGAGATGATCGAACTGCCGGCCGGCCATCAGCTGCCGCTGCACGAGTTGGCCCTGGTCCGCACCTGCCTTGCCGACGCGCTGGACGAAGCCCGATCGCTGCAGGACGAGCCGTCCGGCCTGCAGCCATGAGCGGACCTGTCACCGCCGCCGAGCTGCTGCAGCTAGCTGAACAGCAGATCGAGGAACTCATCGGCGCGGCCGGCACCCAGCGGGCAGCAAGCGCCGCCGAGCTCGCCGCCGGCTGGCCGGCCTTCCACCGCGCCGGCCGGCAGCTGATCGCCGCCCTGCACCCCGACCTGTACGGCCAGGCCACCCCACCGGCACACCAACGAGCCCCAGGACAACTCCCAGCTGCTGCCGCCCCACCCCCCGCCGCGCAGTTGACGCGCGCCGCCGAACTGATCTGCGCAGCCGCCGACCTGATCGGCGGCCGGGACCGGCGCGCCCTCAGCGCCGCCGACCGCGACACCGACCTGACGCGCGCCTGCCGCCCCCTGATCGCCGCCGCCTACCTGGTCGCGCAATCCAGCCTGCCCCACCCCGCTCTGCTCGAGGCCGCCATGACAGCCACCACCGCAGCTCACGACTGGTCCAGCGGGCAAACCGAGCTCTACCGCGACCCCCGGACCGGGTCGATGCACGACGCCAGCACCCGGCTGTCCACAACACCCGACGTCGACCAGCTCGGCCTACCGGCAGCTCTGAACTTTGCGGTAGCGCGCTGGCAGCAAGCCGCCCTGGCCGCCGCGCAGCACCCCGCCCCCAGCAGCGCCGACCTGCAAGGCACCGCCCGATCCGCCGGCAGCCTGATCGCCCTGACCCAGGTGCTGCTGCGCGCCCACCACCCAGCAGACGGCCCATACAGCGCCGAGCCGGCCCGCACCATCACCGACCTGCAGGCTGCCGGCCGGAGCTGGAACGCAGCCGTCGACAGCTGGGGGAACCTGCGCACCGGCACCCCACCAGATGCCGAGCTGCAAGCAGCGACCGCCGACCTCCGCCAAGCCGTACGCCTACTCGGCCGCAGCGGCGCACACTGGGCGCCACCGCACGTCATCCGCGACCGAACCGAACCCGGGGCTTCGCTCACCGCCGCCCGCGGCGCGCTGATCGCCGTGCAGAGCGTCGCCGACCTGCACGCCCCGCTCGTCACCGAACTCGCCCGCACCGGCGGGCTGTACCTGCTGGCCCGCCAACTCACCCCGACAGAGGACAACCTGGACGCCCGCCTCGCCAAACACTGGCTGCCCGCCACCATCATCGAACACCGGCCGCTGACCGCCGCCTACCAGCAGCTGCCCGGCGCCACCACCCTGGCCCGGCTGTCCTACACCGCCCTCACCAGCCCAGCGGGCGGACCGCCACCCGACCAGCAACCCGAACCCGACCTGCCCGCCGAAAAGCCCAACCTGGCCGTGGAACCGCCGCAGCCGCCACCCACCCCGGACGGCGAACCCCTCGCCAGCCGACGCTGGCAACACCTCGCCCACATCCTCGACCCGCGGCTGCTCGACGACCCGCACTGGCGGGCCCTGGCCGCCGCCCTTGACCGCGTCGCGCTTGCCGGCGTCGACGTCGACACCACCCTGACCAGCACCCTCGCGCACGGACCGCTACCCGACGAACACCCCGCCAGAACACTGCACTACCGGCTCGTCGACGTCTGCGACGCCGCCGCCATCCCTAACACCACCCCCGCCCTCACCCGGCCACCCAGCCGGACCGTCAACGCGCCGCACCTGCCGACCCCGACGCCACCGGCAGCCAGCCGGCGCCGCTGACCCAGCACCCCGGGCTTGGCTACAAGTCCCGGGTGTTGCCGCCGCGGCGTAACGCGACCCGGCGGTGCGGAAAAGGCGCGCCAGCGTTCAGCTCGTCCTGCAGGCGAAGAAGCTCACGGCGCAGGCCTTCCTCGATCAGCGCCGACAGCGTGCGCGGGCCGTCAGGGTCAGCGCCCAGGTGCACCACGGCATCACGGGCCTCCTCGAGCAGATCGACGTCGACATAGAAGCTGCAGGACTTCTTCAGGGCGCCCGCCGCAAGGCTCGCCGGGCCGCGCCGGGCAACAGAACCTTCGACCCGAACGCCGGGCTCGGCTGCTGCCCTGCGCGGCGGATTCTTGGACATCGGGTGGTGGCGCTCCTCCTGCTGACACTGGCCTTGCGTTGGCTGCACCGTCGCACACCTTACGTGCCTAGCACGTGAGATCAGCCGCGGCGTCGGCGTGGCGAACAGCCACCGACAGCACACCTTCTGACCGACGCACATCACACCGCCGGCACGTGCCGCGTCCACCCGCGGCGGCGGCGCGCTGGGAAGCCACCTACAACACCCCGCCACCGACGCTGTGCGCCGCTGAGGCGCGCTCTTGTACCCCGCCGGCTCCTGAGAGACCCCACGGCTGGCCGCCGCGCCTTTCCGGGCCAAATCGCCGCGAGGTGAATGTCCACTCCGGCCCCCGCCATGACACCTGTCCAGCTGAGCGCCCTATCAGCGACAGGAGCAAGCGGTGGCCCCCAGCCCAGGCCGACAGGCCCGCCCAGTGCGTGACTGCACACACGCCGACGCCCCACATGAGCACGGAGACCGCGCCGCCTACGTCCTGGACCGCTGCCGTTGCGAGCCTTGCACCGAGGCAAACGCCGCCGCCGAACGACGCCGCAGCACCGGGCGGGTCTACGGCTCGGCGCCGGGCGGCCTCATCGACGCCGAACCGGTCCGCCGTCACGTCAAAGCGCTGCGAGAACAAGGATTCAGCCTGGTGCGGATCGCCGCGCTGTCCGGTGTCGGGCAGGGCACCATCAACGCCCTGATCTACGGCGTCCCGGTCCGCCAGCAGCCACCGACGGTCACGGTGCGCTCCGACACAGCCCGGCGGCTCCTGGCCGTGCAGTTCGACCCGCACAAGGTGGCAGCCGGCCGGCGGATCGGCGCCACCGGCACCCAACGCAGGCTGCAGGCCCTGGCCACCCTCGGCTGGTCGACCCAGCAACAGGCGCTGCGCTCAGAGCTGACCGCCCGTACCCTGCGACGAATCCTGTCCAGCGACAGCATCACCGCCGCGAGCGCCCGCGCGGTACGCGAGCTGTACGAGCACCTGCAGGCCACACCGGCGCCGCGCCGGACCCCACAGGAACGCGCCGCGGCCCAGAAGACCGCCGCCCGGGCCAGAGCAGCCGGCTGGCTGCCACCAGAAGCCTGGGACGACGACCTCGACGACGACGACGAACAGAGCGAACCCGGACCGCCGGACCAGGACGACGTCGACCAGGTCGCGGTCGAGCGCGCCATGAGCGGCCAGCGTGTGCAGCTGACCCCAGCAGAACGCCGAGCCGCCGTCGCCCAGCTCACCCGACGGGGGATTTCGGCCCGGCGCATCGCCGAGCTGTTGCACACCACCAGCCGCACCATCGTCCGGATGCGCGGAGCCAACCGGGCCGCCTGACAACGGCATGAAAACCCCGGCACAAAGGCAAGTTTCGCTCGGACGGAACTTGCATGTAAGGCACGTACACGGTAGCATACGTGTATGGCACGTAAGACGTCCAGGCGTCCATCCACCGGAGATTGACATGAACGCACCTGATCTGACCGGCGCTGTGTGCGCCCAGACCGACCCCGACATGTGGTTCCCGACGCCGGGCAAGTCACCGGCCGCGGCGAAGAAACTCTGCGTCAACTGCCCCGTCCGCATCGCCTGCCTCGACACGGCGATGCGCACACCGGTACTCGGCGTGTGGGGAGGCACCACCGTCGCCGAACGCCGGGCGCTCGCGCAGACCACCGGCCGCAGCTACAACCCGGACCTGGTCGCCCCCGGCGCCGGACCGCCCACCGGCTGCGGCACACCCTCAGGCGCCCGGCGGCACTACCGAGCCGGCGAACCGGTGTGCGAACCGTGCCGCCACGCGGCCAACAACGCAGCCCACGACACCCGGGCACTAGCCGGCGCGCGATGAGCGCCGCTGAGGCCGAGCTGTGCCGGTGGGCGATCGGCTGTCAGGAACTCGCCGCGTTCATCCGCCAGGACCAGGCTGCGTCGCTGCTGTCCTGCACCGGCGGCGCAACCCAAGGGGCCGGCGGCTACATCGACTACCGGCCCGGACAGGTCATCCGGCGGACCCGGCAGGACGACGGGACGCAACGAGTCGACTTCAAGGTCAGCCGGGCCCGCGCCGCGGCGCTGCTGCGCGCCGCACTCACCCCGCAGCTACGCGAGCAGGTCCTGCAAGCAAGCGACGCCTGGGGCGCGGCCTGCCGGGCGCACACCATGTACGCCGCAGGCAACTACCAACGGCTGACCGAGGCGATGCGGCACGCCGAGAGCGCCGTGTGGGATGGCGTCGCGCAACCAGCCGAAGCCCAACTCGAGCTGTTCGCATGACGCGCCCCGAACGCCGCGAGAACCCGGCTGACACCCACCGTCCAGACGACCGGAGTGCTGACATGCCCCAGCCACCGCCCGACCTGATCGACGTCCGGGCAGTCGCCCTCACCACCTGCCCGCTGCTGGCCGAGCACCTACACCAGCTACATCCCGCAGTGCGGACCTGCCTGCTGACCCGGCTCGCCGGGCTCGGCACCCTGCCAGACACCGACGCGTTGCTGCTGCTCACCCGGCACGACCCGCACAGCCCAACCGCCGCACCAGCCGGCAACGGCCTGGTGACCACCACCGTGTACATCGGCACCGACCTCGACGACGCCGGCATCTGGGCCCGCGCCACAAAGCTACGAGCCGGACAGGTCTACGTCCTACCCGACCAGGACGCCCAACTCGCCGACGAACTCAACTGGCACTTCGACAGCCCACCAGCCGCTTGATGACAGCGCCACCAGCATGCCCCAACTTGTCGTCCGCTCGGCCTACCGTCAGCACACCCGCACAGGAGGACGCATGAACCACCCTGATCCGACACCAGAACAGCCAGCCGGGCGAAACCACGACGAGATCCTCACCGACGCCATACGGATGCTCACCGAGGCGGGTCGTCGCACCTGGTCACGCGTGGACGACACGGGCCACCCGGTCACCTCTGCCGTGTGACTGGGCCGAGTTCGTCACGCACGCGCTGGCCGGCGCGGCCGCGAACCTCGGCGGCATCGAAGCTGCCATCGTGGGAAGCAGACTACGTGCGCAACCTGTTGACCTCCACCGTCGGTGAGGACGAGCAGCAGCTGCTCGAGCACCGCACCGAACCGATCGTCGTCGATGTCTTCGTCGACGAGATCATGGTCGACCTCGGCGTGTGGAAGGCCTACGACGACGCCCAGCAGGAGCTGTCACGGCGCTCGGCCGAGGTCGCGCCCACCGCCAGCAGCCCCGAGCAGGCCCGCGCACTGCCGCCACTCACCGACGAGCAGGAGCAGCAACTCGACCGCCTCGCCGACCTCGAAGAACGCCTGGAGAGCCAGCGCCAGCAGGACTGGGCGCAGTACGGGCAGGCACTCAAGGAGCACATCAAAGCCGCGGCCCGCGCGCAGCAGGGGCTGCGAGTGCCGGTCGTCGTCAACCTCGACCTGGACAGCTTCCGGACCGACGGCGGCGACCGCAGCTCCGGCATCGAGGGCGAGCTACTACAGGCAGCAATCATGGCCACACCGCCGCCCGGCACCACACAACCCCTGCAGGAGGATCCGACCTCGCTCCGCGACGCCCCCTCACCCCTGGCCCGGCTGACTGAAGACACTTCGCCGCAGGCAGGCGCACCGACCCCGGACCAGGAGCAGCCATGAGCCGACCGACCGCCAGCGTCCAGGACCTCAACGGCGAGCCGCTGGACCGCGAGCAGTACGCCGCCACGTTGGCCGAGCAGGCGGACCCCACCGCGCCGGCCGAAGGAGACCGCGTCCGCCTCACCTACAGCGACGGCAGCGTCGTGGTGGGGGAGTGGACCTTCGTCGGCGGCGACGTCGAGGGCATGGCGCTTCTCACCGACGACGGTCACGTGCACAGCCACGTCACCGGCCAGGTCCGGCGGGACATCATCCGGCGAGCCGAGCGGCCGCCCCCGCTGCCGCTGCTGAACGAGGCCGAGGCCTCCGTCGTCGCGGCCCTGCTCGACGAACTCGCCGGGGTGTACTCCAACGAGGCCCTCGGAAGGCTCGCCCGCACGATGGCGGTCAGGATCTACGATCGGCTTGGGCTGTAGTGCCGGTGGGCGCAGACTCCCGGGAGTCCCGATCGGTGTGGCGGCAGCTCACTGATCTGGTCGCCGACGCGTTGCCGGTGGCGTCTGTCGAGGTCAGGTGCCTACCGGCATCGGGAACCGTGCGGACGGCCTACCTGCAGGTGCTCGGGCTGGTCGCGGTCTTCTACGGGCCGGGTGTCATCGGCGCGGTATTCGTGCTGGCGGGGCAGTGGCCGGTTACGCCGGCGCCGACGGTCGCCCGCGAGGTGGTGGGCGCTGCGGAGGACCTGTCCGCCGCCGCCGTCGCGGTGTGGCTCGTCGTGCTGCTGGCGCAACGTCGAGGGTTGACCGGGGCGCAGCTGGGTTGGGCGCCGGCCCTTCCCCGCGGGCTCAAGGCCCGCCAGGCCCTGGCTGTCGGTGTGCTGTACGGCCTAGCGATCGGGGTGGCGCTGTTGCTGCTCGGGGGGCTGCGACGCGTCGCCGGGGGAGCGGAGTATCCGGCTGCACCTGAGGGGCACTTGGGGGCGCTCAGGGCCGTGACCGGCTCGTTGAACGCGGGGGTGGTGGAGGAGCTGGTGTTGGTCGCTGTGCTGGTGACGTTCCTCGAGCAAACCGGGCAGCCGTGGTGGCGGATTCTGGGCGTGGGCCTGCTTGCCCGGCTGTCGTTCCACATCTACTACGGCGACCCGAATACGGGACTGATCACAGCCGGCTGGGTGCTGCTGTGGGGCGCGGCCGCGTTGCTGCTGTTCCGGCGCACCCGGAGGCTGACACCGCTGATCGTCGTGCACGTCCTGTACGACGTGCACCTCTCGCTCCTCACCACCTTCGGCGACGGGCCGGATCAGGTGAACATCGCCGTCACCATGACGCTCTACTTCGCCAGCATCCTCGTCTGGTTCGTGTTGTTCCAGCAGCAGCGGAGGGGACAAGAGTGCGCGCCGCCGGGTCCTGGCCCGCGAGAGGGTCCTCGCCTGCGGCAGCGCCGGTGATCGAGCTCTTGCAGAAGCTTGACGCCTCGAGGGTTCCTGGTGCCCTACTGCTCGTGGATGACTTGCAAGGCTCCTGAGCCGTTGGTCGCGTTCGTGAGACGTGACTGGCGGTTTGTCACGGTGGGGTGCTGGTCCAGAGGTCGCGGCCAGCGACTCGGGCGACGTGAGCATGCGTTGAGGACGGTGAGGGTGCGGGCCAGGTCCGGGCCGACGCCGAGGACGTGGGCGTAGCGGTCGGCGGCGTGTTCGCTGGCGCGGCTGACGGCGGCGTCCAGCAGCGGCGTGACGATGAACGCTGAGGCCAGCCCGATGCCCATGGCCACCGCCAGCCACTGTTGGTCCTGAATGAGTCGGGTCAGGGCGACTCCCATGGCGATGAGGGCGAGCAGTGCGGTTGCCGGCCCGGGCTGGCGGCCGCAGAGCTGGATCGACACGCGCACGATCAGACCGAGGGCGACCCGGCCGGGGGCGGCGAGCCACGCCGCCCCGATCCGGAAGTGGCCGGCTCGAGTGGCGTGGTGACCGAGCTCGTGCACGAGCACCGCCGCGAGCGACGTCGCCGGCTTGGGTCCAGCACAGTGACCGGCGGTGCTGTCACCGGAGCGCATCCGGCGAGCGCCACCGTCACCCCCGGTAACGCCGAAACCGCGAGGCATCACAGCGCCCTCGTCCGACATGCCACCAGGCTCGCCTCGCGGCCGGCGAGAGAGTTGTCGCTGATCTTTGCCGTCTCCCCCCACAGCGGCAGCTGGGCAATGTCCAAGTGCAGTCCCTCGTCGAGGGCGGTCGTGATCTGCGCGGCGGTCGCGCCGCCACGCAGCAGATTGCGGATGGCCTTGGACCGGCCACGGGACCCGCGGCCGTCACGTAGCGGGTTGCCAACCGTGTGGCGCCTCGCCGCCCACTCCCGGGCGTTCTCCACCGGGCTGGACCGTGTGACGTGTCGACTGCCCATCCGCTGGCACAACGGGTTGTCACACCGGTGGCCGAGCACCGGGACGGCCAGCAGCTCGTCGACGCCGCACTCCAGCGCCCACCCGAAGCGGTGCGCGATGACCACGACGTCGCGGCCGCCGACCTCGCCCAACCAGAACCGTCCGTGGCCACGGGCACTGACCGCGCCCGTCCACCACACACAGGAGGACCCGGTGACGAGCCTGGTCTTGGCCCGGTAACGGGCGACTGTTACGGGGTCGACGACCGCGCAACGCAGCACGGCCAGCGAAGCCTCACTCAGCCCGGCGCGCGGCACCGGCCGCCTCACCCTCGGCTGCGACCGCGGCACCGGCCGCCGGACCGTCACTCGTCGTCGCTGACGGTCGCAGCTGCGTCACGCTCGCGGTCTCGGCTGGGGCCGGCGTGGCCGAACGGCTCAGCCGGCGGACCTCGCCCACCTCGAGCTCACACAACTCGGCGACACCGTCGACGGTGATGCCTTCCTCGAGCAACTCGCGGAGGGCCTTGCCGACGCCTGCGTGCGCATCCTGCATCGCCTGCTCAGCCGCGGCGTGCTGCTCGAACAGCACGAACACCTTGGCCGCGGCCTGCTCGACCCGGTTGTCCCTGGCTGCCCGGTCCCGGTCCAACGCGACCCGGCGCTCACGCGCCTTGTTCAGCGCCGCCTGCTTCTGACTTGCCATCCCCTGCTCCTCACCGCCGGGGTACGAGCCCGGCCGCTGTGCCGTCATGTCGGGGCGAGCAGACCACCCACCACCGACACCACACCCCCGACTGTCGAGGGACCGGACGCCAGCGACCCTGCACACGCGACCGCCTAACACCTCAGCCGGCCAGGCCGACGGCGATGCGCGCAGCTGGCGCGAACATCGCGCGGCGCGAACACCGAGTTGCCGGCACAGACGCAGGTCAAGATCACGAGCCACCCCAACGTCAAGATCACGAGCCACCCCAACGTCAAGATCACCGCCGGCTGAGTCCCATGATCACGCACCGATCCGACCTACACACCTCTTGCATCATGGTAACGAACGAGCATCGTTGCAGTGATCATGGGCGGTGGTGACGTCCTACCCGCTTGCGATGGTCCGGGGGTGATGTCACTGCACAAGCTCACCGCGGGCGACGGATACACCTATCTGACGCGTCAGGTGGCTGTCCAGGACGCCACGAGCCGCGGCAAGGACGGCCTGAGCGACTACTACAGCCAGCGCGGGGAGTCCCCAGGGCAGTGGTTGGGACGTGGGGCAGACGGCCTGCCAGAATTTCCTGCCGACCCGCAGGTGACCGAGGACCAGATGGTCGCGCTGTTCGGGGAGGGACGGCACCCCGACGCCGTCCGGATCGAAGCCGAGATGATCGCCGCCGGCCATGACGTGCCGGCGGTGCTGGCCGCCAGCCGGCTCGGTAGCCCGTACAAGGTGAGCTCTGAGCCGGGACAGTGGCGCACCCAGCTGGCGGTCCGGTTCGAGGCCTGGAACGCCGACGCCGGCCTGCCCCGGGACTGGCCGATCCCACCGGACGAACGGGCCCGCATCCGCACCGAACTGGCAAGGGAGATGTTCAGCGAACAGTTCGGCCGGGCGCCGCTTGATGCCCGGGAGCTGTCCGGGTACGTCGCCAAGGCCAGCCGGCAGCAGACCACAGCCGTCGCCGGGTATGACCTGACGTTCACCCCGGTCAAGAGCGTCAGCGCCCTGTGGGCGGTCGCCTCACGGGCCGATGCGCAGAGAATCGAGGCCTGCCACGACCAGGTCGTTTCCGAGACAATCGGCTGGTTGGAGGACAACGCGGCCTACAGCCGGCTGGGCCGTAACGGGGTCCGGCAGGTTGACGTGCGCGGAATGATCGCCGCGGCGTTCGTGCACCGGGACAGCCGAGCCGGGGATCCGAACCTGCACACCCATGTCGCGGTCAGCAACAAGGTTCAGACCGCCAACGGGCAGTGGGTGGCGCTGGACGGCCGGCCGTTGCACAAGCTGGCCGTCGCCGCCTCCGAGCGGTACAACACCCGGCTCGAGGCGCTGCTGACCGACCGGCTCGGGGTCCGTTTCGCCGAACGCCCCGGCGCCGACGGTAAACGGCCGGTCCGGGAGATCGTCGGTGTCGACGCCCAGCTCAACACCAGCTGGTCGGCCCGCCGGGCCAGCATCGACGTGCGCCGCGCGGAGCTGTCCGCCCGGTTCCAACGCGACCACGGACGGCCCCCCGGCCCGGTCGAGGCCCTCAAACTCGCGCAGCAGGCGACGCTCGAGACCCGGCAGGCCAAACACCATCCCCGCACCTACGCCGAGCAACGCGCCACCTGGCGGACCGAGGCGCTCGATGTGCTCGGCGGTCCGGAGCGACTCGAGGGGATGCTTTCCGCCGTCCGCCAACACCCTGACCGGGCGGCGGCGGTGACCGCCGATTGGGTCGCCGACACCGCCGAACAGGTTCTCGTGACCGTGCAGAGCTCCCGGGCGACCTGGCAGGAAGCCCACGTCCGGGCCGAAGCCGAACGCCTCGCCCGCGCCGCCGACCTCGGCCTGGACCAGGTCGACCAGGCCGTCGAACGCGTCATCGCCGCAGCGCTGTCCCCGGCCCAGTCCCTGCCGCTCGGGGCCGCCGAACCGGTCAGCGAACCGGCCGTCCTACGCCGGCAGGACGGCAGCAGCATGTACGCCAGCGCCGCGATGCAGCTGTACACCTCACCGCAGGTCGTCGCCGCCGAACGGTCGCTGATCGCGGCCGGGCACCGGCGTGACGGACGCCGGGCGAGCACCGAAGCAGTCGAGCTGGCGATCCTCGAATCGGCTGCGAACGGGGTGCAGCTCAACCCTGGGCAGACCGCGCTGGTCCGTGAGCTCGCGACCTCCGGCGGCCGGTTGCAGCTCGCGCTCGCCCCCGCCGGCACCGGCAAGACCACCGCGATGGCGGTGCTTGCCCGGGCCTGGACCGGGGACGGCGGCACTGTTCTCGGGCTCGCCCCGTCGGCTGCGGCCGCGGCGGTGCTCGGCGCCGAGCTGCTCGGCGCCCCGACCGACACCCTCGCCAAACTCATCTGGTCGCTAGACCACCTCGCTGATCCAGCGGGCAGCCCGGCCGCTCTGGTGCCGGACTGGGTACACCAGATCGGCCCGGACACCCTGGTCGTGCTGGATGAGGCCGGGATGGCCGGCACCCCCGAACTGGCCCGGGCGGTCGAGTTCGTCGTCGCCCGCGGCGGCAGCGTCCGGCTGATCGGCGACGACCAGCAGCTCGCCGCGATCGGCGCCGGCGGGGTGCTGCGCGACCTGGCCGAGACCTGCGGGGCCCTCACCCTCAGCCAGGTCGTCCGTTTCCACGACCCGGCCGAAGGCGCCGCGAGCCTGGCGCTACGGGCCGGGGAGCCAGCCGCGATCGGCTTCTACATCGACCACCGGCGGGTGCACGTCGGGGACGCCGGCACCGTCACCGAACAGGCCTACACCGCCTGGTCGGCGGACCAAGCCGCCGGCCGGGACGCGCTCATGCTCGCACCGACCCGCCAGATCGCCGGGGAACTGAACAGCCGGGCCCGCACCGACCGGCTGACCGCCGCCGGCGGCCAAAAGGGGCCGCAGGTGCAGCTCGCGGACGGCTCGTGCGCCAGCGCCGGTGACACGATCATCACCCGCCGCAACAACCGCCGGCTGGCGATCACCAGCACCGACTGGGTGACGAACGGCGACCGCTTCGAGGTCAATGCGGTGTCCGACGACGGCGCCCTGCAGGTCACCCACCTGGCGACCCGGCGACGGCTCACGCTGCCGGCCGACTACACCGCCGAGCACGTCGCGCTCGGCTACGCCAGCACCGTGCACGCCGCGCAAGGCAGCACCGCCGAGGTCTGCCACACCGTCGCGACCGGCGCCGAGACCCGCCAGCTGCTGTACGTCGCGATGACCCGCGGCCGGGCCGGCAACCACCTGTACCTGACCAGCGCCGGTGATGGTGATGAGCACAGCGTTCTCACCCCCGACGCGCTGCTGCCGCCGTCCGCCGTCGACCTGCTCAGGCGCATCGTGGCCCGCGACGGCGCACAGACCTCCGCCACCACCGCCCAACGAGAGCTGACCGACCCGGCCGGGCGGCTCGGCGCGGCCGCCGACAGGTTCTACGACAGCCTCACCGTCGCCGCCGCCCACCACCTCGGACCGAATCGGCTCACCACACTCGACCAGGCCGCCGAGCACGCCCTACCCGGCCTGACAGCCGCCCCGGCCTGGTCGAGCCTGCGCGGGCACCTGGCGCTGCTCGCCGTCGACGGCCACGACCCAGCCGCGGCGCTCACCACCGCGATCGAGCAGGGCGAGCTAGGCAGCGCCAGCGACCCGGCGGCCGTGCTGGACTGGCGCCTGGACCCGACCGGCACCCACCGCACCGGCACCGGCCCGTTGCCGTGGCTGCCGGCGATCCCAGCCGGGCTGGCCGCCGACCCGGCGTGGACCGGCTACCTGACCGGCCGCGAAACGCACACCCGCGACCTCGCCGAGCGGGTCGCCGAGCGGGCCCGTGGGTGGACCCCGACCAGCGCACCGGCCTGGGCGGCGCCGCTGCTGGCCGCCGACTCGGACGGTTCCAACACAGCGCTGATCGCCCGGCTCGCGGTGTGGCGGGCTGCCACCGGAGTCGACAACGCCGACCTGCGGCCCACCGGACCGCCCCGGCTGCCGGCCGCCGACGTCCGCGCACAGAAGGCCTTGAACACCGCCGTCCGGCAGGCGCTCGGCCGGCCGTCGGCCGCCGCCACCCGGTGGCGGGAGCTGGCCGCGAGCATCGACCCGCGACTGACCACCGACCCGTTCTGGCCACAGCTCGCCGACCGGCTGGCCGCCGCCGACCGGGCCGGGATCGACCTTCCCGCCCTGGCCCGCACCGTCGGCCAGCAAGGACCGCTACCCGACGAACTCCCGGCCGCCGCTTTGTGGTGGCGGCTGTCCAGGCACCTGTCCCCAGCCACCCTGGACGCGCACAACAGCGACACAACCGGCACGGCGAGCACCCTTCGTCCCGTCTGGACCCCCGCGCTCACCGACCTGATCGGCGCCGCCACCACCCGACGCGTGCTCGCGGACCCAGCGTGGCCGGCGCTCGTCGCCGTCGTCACCGACGCCACCCGCAATGGCTGGACAGCCGAGCAGGTCCTGAACACCGCCTACGGCCTGCTCGGCGACCTCGCCGCCCGCGACACCACCGACGGCTCCGAGGAGGCCGACCGGGCGCTGCGCCCGGGGGAGTTGACGACCGCGTTGGTGTGGCGGATCGGGATGCTCACCGACGCACCGTTCGACAGCTCGTCGATCCTGCCGCCGGACCCGGCCGAGCAGGACTCACAGCCCCCCGAGGACCTGTACGTCGGCGTCGACCCCGCCGTCACACTGGTGCCGTCCAGCCCCGACCCGCCCGGGCCTGAGCTGCTCGACGCGGACTGGCTGCGCGGGCTGGAACCCCCCGCCGACCCGGCCGGCGACCCCGAGCCCGATGACGTGCCGTGGCTTCCGCAGGAACTCGACCCGGCGCAGACCCCCGGGCAGACCCGGCTGTGGCAGCCCGCGGCCGCGAGCCACGACCGGCTGCTCGAGCTGAACCGGCACGCCCAGGAGTTTTTCACCGGCGCCTACCCCGGTTCGTGGGCGGCCGGGCATCTGCTGGAGCGGCTCGGCACCGACCTGACCGAGGACCCCCCGTTCGCCCCCGGCTACGCCCCGGCGTCCTGGACCGCACTGACCGATCACCTACGCGGGCTCGGCGCCACCGCCGATGAGCTGCTCGCCGCCGGCCTGTCCAGCACCGCCCGCACCGGCCGGTTGATCGACCGGTTCCGGGACCGGCTGATCCTGCCGATCCGCGCCGCCGACGGGCAGATCCTGGCCTTCATCGGTCGGCGGAACCCCGACACCGCGGACGCCGGACCGAAGTACCTCAACACCGGCGCCACCGAGCTGTTCAGCAAAGGCGCGCAGCTGTACGGGATGACCGAAGGGGCCGTCGAGCTCGCCGCTGGCGCCACCCCGGTGCTGGTCGAAGGACCCCTGGACGCGATCGCCATCACCCTGGTGGGGGAGGGCAAGGCGATCGGGGTCTCT
This sequence comes from Mycobacteriales bacterium, assembly GCA_038236005.1. Lineage (GTDB taxonomy): Bacteria > Actinomycetota > Actinomycetes > Mycobacteriales > SCTD01 > CANKBT01. Next base: position 22,987 of record JBBSTI010000019.1, read on the forward strand.
TCGCTGGGCACCGCGTTCACCGACACCCAAGCCGACCAGCTCCGTCCCTACCTCGGCGCCGGCAAGCCCGGTGTCATCGTCGCGACCGACGCCGACCAGGCCGGTCACAAAGCCGCTGTCCGCGCGTTCTGGCAGCTCACCGCCCGCGGCGGCAACCCGCGCCACCTGGTCATACCCGACGGACACGACCCCGCCTCCATGCTCCAGACCGCCGGACCAGACGCGCTCCGCGAAGCCCTGACCGACCCGCCGACACTGGCCCGCACCCTCATCGACAGCCGGGTCGCGCAGTACGCCGAGCGGATGCACCAGGTCGAAGGACCGGTCCTCGCGGTCCGGTCCGCCGCCGAGGCGATCGGTGCGCTGCCCCCCGAGCACTGGCTCGAGCACATCGACTACCTCAACAGCGTCGTCCAGACACTGCCCGGTGAAGCCCACCTGGCCGTCCTGGACGCCGGGCACGCCTGGACCCAAGACCCCGACGGGCTGACCCGCAAACACCTCGCCGAACGCACTATCGGCCCAGCCCCGCGCAGCCCGAGCCGATCCAGCGACGAGCCAGCCGTCGCCGGCAGCGCAGGCCCGGCCACACCGACCCAAGACGCTGTCCCAACCCTGGTAGACGACGCCGCCCTCGTTCCCGGCACGCTCGTCGAGCAGTGGGCCGCCGACGTGTGGCTCGACGTCGGCCGCAACATCGACCCGCGGCTCGTCGCCGGCGCCGACTGGACCGGGCTGGCCGCCGCGCTCGACCGGGCCTCCCGCGCCGGCTACGACGTCCAACAGCACCTGCCGCGATTGGCCGCGCAAAGCCCGCTGCCCGAACTGCGGCCCGCCCGCGCCCTGCACTACCGGCTCGTCGAGGAATGCGCCGCCGCCATCACCCCACTACCGCCGGCAGCACGCCAAGCCGACGACAACACGCGGACCGCCGCCGCCGCCGAACGGATGCGCATCGCCGCCGAACGCCTCGACAACCAACACGCCAGCCGGCCGGCGCCCGGTCAGCCGCCAGTACCCCGGCTCACCGATCCAACACGCCCGGTCCCAGCACCGGTCCAGAATACCGAGCGGCGTGGACCGCAGCGCTGAGCACGCCTCCGAGCCGTGAAAGCCTTATCTGGTCACTGTTCGGTCAAGTCGTGGACGTGCTCACCCTGCGAGGTAGCTTTGGCCAATTCCTCAGCGAGGTCGCGGAGCCCAACGTAGGGCCGGTTTCGCGAGGTCACGGTCACGGTGCGAAGTGAGAGCCCGCGTACGCGCCCTTGAGCAGCGCCTGGCTGACGTCGAAACGCGAGCCCAACAGAGCGCCGACCGGGCCGAGCAACGCCTTTCCAAGGCCGAGGGTGAGAAGACAAGCGCGCTGGACGCGCGGACATCACCGCACGGGACGTCGCCGAGCAGCGGGCAGGACGCCGACCAGCTACGGCAACGCGCCGATGCGCAGACCGAGGACCTCCGCGTCCGACTACAGGAACAGCGCGAACGTGAAGACGTCCGCAGCCAGGAACACACGGCTCGCACCCGCCAGGCTGCGGACGCCTCCGGCGGGGCGGGTGCGATCACCTCCTACGCGCCACCGTCCTGCGACAACCTGCGGTGACTCTCGCTTGCAGGACCGCATCCGACGTAACGAGGAAGTCGTGAAATTGCGTGCTTGACGCGAGCTAGCAACTCAGTGTCTAGTGTCCGGCATGTCGTTTCCGCAAACCCTGCTCGGCCTGCTCGAGTCGGCTCCGCGCCACGGCTACGACCTCAAGCGCGAGTACGACGCGCGGTTCGGCCAGCAACGTCCGGTCAAGTCGGCGCAGGTGTACTCGACGCTGTCGCGGCTGCACCGTGATGGTGCGGTCACGGTGGTCGGCGTCGAGCGCGTCGACGGACCGGATCGGACCACGTACGCGCTCACTGCAGATGGAGTTACCCATCTTGAGCGGTGGCTGGCGGAGCCGGAGGAGGCGACGCCGTACCTGCAGTCGGCGGTCTACACCAAGGTCGTGCTGGCGCTGCTATCGGGACGTCCGGCAGCGCACATCCTGGACACTCAGCGCACCGCGCACCTGACGGTGATGCGCACGCTCACCGAGCGCAAGCGCAGCGCCGACCTGCCGACCACGCTGGCGTGCGACTTCTCGCTGTTCCACCTCGAGGCCGACCTGCGTTGGCTCGAGCACACCGCGGCCCGTCTGGACCGCCTGGCCAAGGAGCTGTCATGACCGAGCCGCTGCTGTCCGCGACCGACCTGCACCTGTCGTTCGGCACGACGACGGCGCTGGCCGGCGCGTCGGTCACGGTGCAGCCGGGGGAGGTTCTGGCTCTACTCGGACCGTCCGGGTCGGGCACGTCGACCCTGCTGCACTGCCTGGCCGGGATCCTGCGCCCGGACGCCGGTGAGGTCAGGTTCTGCGGCACGCGGATCGACGACCAGGGCGATGAGGCGCGCAGCCGCCTGCGGGCGTCCTCGTTCGGCTTCGTGTTCCAGTTCGGTTCGCTGGTGCCTGAGCTCAGCGCGGTCGAGAACGTCGCGCTGCCGCTCCGGCTGGCCGGGGTGAAGCGGCGACCGGCCGAGGACCGCGCCCGCGTCTGGTTGGACCGGCTCGACGTTGCTGGCGTCGGGGGCAAGCGGCCGGGCCAGATGTCCGGCGGGCAGGGGCAGCGGGTGGCGGTCGCGCGGGCGCTGGTGGGTAACCCGCGGGTGGTGTTCGCCGACGAGCCCACCGGAGCGTTGGACACTCTGAACGGCGATCTGGTCATGGAGGAGCTCCTCGGCGCGGCTCGGGAGCAGGGCGCTTCGGTGGTCGTCGTCACGCACGAGGCGCGGGTCGCGGCCTACGCCGACCGCGAGGTCGTGCTGCGCGACGGCCGGCTCACTGCGGACGCGGTGGTGGCGTGAGCACTCTGCCTATGGGGTGGCGCCTGGCCGTCGGTGGAGGGCGGAGCGCGTGGGTGCGCTTCGCTCTCATGTCCGGTGGGGTGGCGGCAGGTGTCGCGTTGCTGCTCGGTGTTGCGGGCGCTGCGCCGGCAGCGGTGCAGCGGCTGGAGACGGCGACCACCCGCACGCTGGCCTTCCCGGACGACCCGTCAGGTCTGACCCAGGGTGTGCGGGCGGAGGTGACGGTCGGGTTCTGGCGCGGGAAGCCGCTGCGGATCTTGGACGTCGAGACCGTCGGCCCGCCCGTCCCGCCGCCGCCCGGGCTGCCTGAGCTGCCGGCAGCCGGCCAGACGTACGTGTCGCCGGCGCTGGCCGAGGCGCTGTCCGGTCCGCGCGCCGGCGAGCTGTCCCCGCGGATACGTGGGGAGGTCGTCGGGACCATCGGGCAGAGCGGACTGGTCGGCCCGGACGAGCTGTTCGCCGTGGCAGGCGCCTCCCCGGGGCGGATGGTGGGCGAGCTCGCGACGGGCTTCTCGTCACCGGGGCTGCCCGAGTTTCTCACCAGCACAGGGGGCGGTGAGGTCTTCACGGTGAGGGAGGGCGTCAGCGACGAGCTGCGCGTCGCGCTGCTGGTCGCGGCCGTGGGTCTGGTCGTGCCGCTGATGGTGCTGGTCGCGACCGCGACGCGGCTGTCAGCTGCCAGTCGCGAGCGCCGTGCGGCGGCGCTGCGCCTGGTCGGAGCGACGGCACGCCAGGTGAGCAGCCTCGGCGCGATCGAGGGAGCGGTCGTCGGGGCTGTGGGCGCCGTCCTCGGCGGAGGAGTGTTCCTGGTGCTGCGCGCGCCGGTCGCCTCCGTCGTCCCGGTGCCGAACGGGGTGTTCGCCTCGGCGGTCGTCCCACCCTGGTGGTCCGTCGTTCTCATCCTGGTCGGCGTGCCGGTGCTGACCGCTCTCGCAGGGAGGGTCGCGGTACGACGCGCCGCCGCTACCCCGTTGGAGGTCCGCCGTCAGGCGACCCCGCCGACACCGTCGTTCCGCCGGCTGGTCCCGCTGGCCGTGGGACTGCTGATGCTGTTCGGCGCGTCGGCCAACAGCCGAGCCGTCGTGGCCGGACGCTGGTACGGCACGCTGCTGATGGTCGGCGGCGCCGTGCTGTGCCTGGTGGGCCTGGTTGTCGCCGGCCCGGCGCTGGCGCGAGCCGCCGGGACGGCGCTCGCGCGGCTCGGCCCCGGTCCGGCCAGTCAGCTCGCCGGGCGCCGACTGATCATGGACCCCGCTGCCGCGTCCCGGACCGTGACCGGGACCGCGCTGGTCGTCGTGGTCGTCGGCTGGTTGTTGGCTTTCCTGCCGCTGCTCGCCACCACGAACCCCGCCGGACAGGGCGTGCTCGCCCAGGTGCTCCGGCCGGGCACCGTCGTCGCCGGGTTCGCCGGCGGCGACGCCACCTCGGTCGTCGACCGGCTGCAGGCGATTGAGGGCGTGCAGACCGTGGTGGCTGTCCGCCAGCTGCAACTGCTGCATGAAGGGACGTCGCCGCAGGCATGGCGCGACGGGAGCATCGACGATCCCGAGCAGTTCCCGATCAACGCTGTCGCGCTCGACTGCGCAGCCCTGTCCGACGTGCTCCGCGAACCGCTGGCCGGTTGCGGGAGCGCCGCTGCCTCCCTGCTCCGGAGCCAGTCCCTGCCGGACCGGGAGCCGCGGCCCGGACGGTACGAGCAGCTCGACCCGAGCGAAGGGCTCGGCACCGGTGTGCAGATCGACCTGCCGACCGACCTGCCCGCGCTCGACATCCCTGACGGGCTCGTCCAGGGCATCGACGGCTTCAGCCTCAGCGAGGAACTGCTGCTCGCCGAGCTGCCGGGGCCGCCGGCCCCGCCGGACGCGATCCTGGTCGGCACGGACGGCAGCGCCGGCACGATCGAGGCCGTGCGCGCCGTCCTCGGGCCGGTACGCACACCCTTCGCTCCGCTCACCGCCGAGGAAGCGACGACGCTCGCGCGTTCGGCCACGGACGGCTACGCACAGGTCGCGATGATCGGGCTGGCCCTGGTGGTGCTGGTCGGCGGGATCTCCTTGGCGGTGACCACTGCCGACAGCGTGCGTGAGCGCCGGCCGGCGCACGCGGCCCTTTCGGCGATGGGCGCCCCGGTGCGGGCCTTGCGGCGGACGGTCCTGCTGCAGACCGCGACCCCACTGGTCCTGACCATCTCGGTCGCCGTCGCAGTGTCGGCCTGCGCCTCGTGGCTGTACCTGCAGATCGGGTCCGACCCCGAGTCGCCCGCGCCGCCGCTGCCCTGGGCGGGGTACGGACTGATCGCCGGCTGCGCTGTCATCGCGAGCCTGCTCGCCACCGCCGCTGCGCTTCCCCTGGTCAGGAGCGCTACGCGGCCTGAGGCGCTGCGCGTGGAGTAGTCGGTCTCGCGTAGGCGATGCCCAGCAGGAAGGCTTCAGCGACCGTAACGGCCACGGCCCCGCCGCTGGAGCCGTCCTCGACCAGAACGGCGAAGGCGGTGCCCCCTTGGAAGCCGATCGTCCAGGCGTGGGTGCGCGGCGGGCTACCGGTGAAGTACTCCACGGGACTCACCCGAGCGTCACCCACAAGTGCACCGGGGCGGGTGCGATCACGAGGCGTTCGACTACCGGTCGCGTTGGACCTTGTGCCTCTCTTCATCTTCTCGCTGAGGCTCGGACGCTGACTTCCTCGTCGAGATGCTCTGCAGGCCGAGGCGTCCGGCGGAGGCGGTCCGGCCCTCCGGCCGACCTGCATGCCGGATGCGCATGCGGTCGGTGTCCGGCGGACCGTCCGGCCGTGCAGCGCCAGGGTCACGGCATGGATCCTCACGAGATCAAGCCTTCGCGGTCGTCCTCGTCCTCGTCCGGGCCACAGAGGCCGCCCGAGGTCCGGGCACGGCTCGTCTACGGCTCGGACGGGCAGCCCGCCTGCTCGTGCGGAGCCGCGCTGGCGCCGGCTGCAGCGACGGCGCACGCCGCCGCGGTCCTGCTCGCCGGCGGCCGCGTCCAGGTCCGGCACGAAGACCTGGCCGCTCCGCGCCGACCGGCCCTCGCCTGACCGGTGCGCCGGACGACCGGACGGCACTCGTCCATGCTGTACGAGCATGACGGGACCTGCGTCTGCTCCTGCGGCGCGGCCATGAGCACGACGGCGGCGGTCGAGCACGTCGCGGCGGCGCTGAGGTCCGGCACCGCCGTCACGGTGTTGGCCGTCCCGCCCATCGGAGGAGGCTGACCTGTGGACAGGCTGCAGGACGGCACAGCCGGCACCGCAGGTTCAGCGGTCTCCTCGCGTCGGCCGCAGAGCCGCAGCCCCGCCGTCCGCAGTCAAGCGTAGGACGGCGCCCTGCCCGGCCTCGAAGACCGAGTGCGTCGCGGCCAGCGACGACCGGCGCCGCGTCCGCTCGTCGCCTGGCGGGCCGCTGGCAGGGCGGTGCCGCCGGGCGGTGCGTCAACGGCGGCGTGAGCGGTGGACGGCGGCGCGCAGCTGCTCGGGCCAGCCGCCGGCGTGGACGATTCGGGTGTAGTCGGCGTTCGGGTCGGCCAGCAGCTCGAGGCGGCTGCGCCGGCTCATCGACTCCCAGTCTTCGTACATGACCAAGAGGGCGTTGCCGTAGGAGGCCCTGATGAACCTCAGCCTCGAGAAGACCCGGCACAACCTCCCGTCACGGAGCGCATCCAGGACAGGCCCTGGCCGCGCGCCACCGCGACATGCTGACCCCCTTGAGGGGTTGCAACCCGCACCGGGGGACCCGGCCACAGCACACCAGGGTCGCGTTCCCGGAGTCGATGGCAGCGACCCTTTCGGTGATCCTCTGATGTTCCGGTGTGTGATCCAGCATACCAGGGTCCCGTCACATCGGAGGTTGTCCCGTTTCGGTCGTCGGGTGAGGAGCTGGACGAGGGCGTGAAGGTTGAGGGCTGCGGTGCGTCGGGCGGCGGCGATGCTGACCGCTCCGGCCAGTCGCAGCACCGTGGTCACGGTGTTGCGGATCGCGGCCAGCACGGCCGGGGCGTTGCCGGTCCGGGTCCGGGAGGCGTCTTCGCCGTAGGTCACGTCGCGCACCCAGTGGACGCTGTTCTCGATCGACCAGTGACCTTGGACGAGGGCGGCGAGCTGGTCGGCGTCGGCCTCTTGGGGGGAGAGGTTGGTGATGCCGTAAACGACTTCCTTGCGGATGCGTTGGCCGTCCAGCCCGCCGGTGTAGCGGATGACACGGAAGACCTGCGCCGCGCCGGGGAAGTCGATCCCGGTCGCGGGCACGACGCTGAGCCGGCGTTGCTCTGTGCGGCCGTGACCGCGCGCGTGCTGCTCGGTGCGGACCGGATCCTGGTCGCGTAGCTGGTCGATGATGGCGGCGCGCAGCTTGGGCTGGTTGCCTTTGACGGTCATCACGTAGCCGGCGCCGGCGCCCTGGAGCAGGCTGGCGGTGCTGTGCTGAGTGTGCAGCGCGTCCAAGGTGAACGCCATCTTGGCGATGTCGTGGCCGGCGGCGCGCAGGTCATCCAGAAGGACTGCCACCATGGGGATCTCGTTGGTCTTGCCAGGGATCTGGCGTTGCGCCAACACCAGCGACCGGTCGTGGGTGGCGGCCGAGAGCAGGTGCGGGGTGACCTGTCCGGCGACCCGGGCGCCGCGCACGGTCTTGCCGTCAATGGCGACCGCGATCCGTTCGGCGCCGGGCTCGACCGGGGGCAGCTGGCTGGCGGTCCATGCCGCCAGCACCGCCTCCAACGCCGCCCGGTCGACCCGGCAGGCGATGCGCCGGATCGTGGCTTCGCTCGGCGCAGTGACCGCGCCGGACAGCGGGTCGGGTGCCGCGCCCAGGGCCAGCAGCAGCTCCCGGTCGGCGGCTGCGGCCCACTGCTCCGCGGCGAGAAACGACTCGAACCCGGCGCAGGCATACGCCCCGACCAGGACGGCGAGCACGTAGGCGGTCGGATGCACCCGAGCACCACCAGGACGGGGATCGGGCACCTGCCGCAGCGCTGTCAGCAGATCCCCAGCGTTCTGGACCGAGACCGGGACGACAGCTGCCGCGGTGGGCAATGATGGACGCACGGGCACGGCTCCTGCTGACGATGACTGGCTAGACACCGTGATCATCAGCAGGGCCGTGCCCGCTTTGCCGCACCTCACGAATCGGGACTGTCTAGGGCACTCCAGTCACATCAGTCACACCTGCCCCAATCGCCGATGTGACGGGGCCCTGTCCAGCATACCCAGTTCCCTCTCGTCCGGTGATCAGGACGTCTGCTTACAGGGGCCGCAAGGGACAGAAGCGCAGGTGGTACTCATGCTCAAGACAAACAATGAAGGGCCTAAGCGCGGCTCCAGTGCCCGACCAGCTGCGGCCTCGACGACCCGGAATGACTCGACGTCGAGCGGGCGAACGCACCCCTCGTTGAGCCCGAAACGGGCCGCCACGCCAGTGGCGCCCCCGACTAGCCTCCCGCAACAACGGAGCCTGCACCAATCCCGGATTGGGCCAGTCTGTTCCGGGCCTTGCGGTGGATCATTTTCCGGATGACTAGCCTCCCCAGCCCACCCCGCCAGCAAACGGGGCCAACTACAACGAAGGCAGCCGACACCGCCAAGCATGCAACGGAAGGCCACGGCCCCGAATCGCGCAGTGCCTGCGACAGCGCCCCAAGCGAGCTCAGGTCAAGATACATGCCCCCAATGCTGGCAATCGTTGTCGGCAACCAAGCAAAGCGATCAAACAACACGACGGACGCTAGGGCGACAGCAATAATCGAAAGGGGCTCGTTCCAGCTTACAGAGCCCCGAGACACGAGCACTGCGGGAAGAACACTGAGCACCGTCAACGACAGACTCAGAAGCAGCGCGATGGCGCGTTCGTGGCGAACGCGGGCCACGGGACCGATTTCAGCAGTCGCACTACTGGTCAATGGAGCAGCGACCAGAACGCCGCCCACAACAGCCAATAGAACCGGAAGCGGGATCGACTGTGCAGCCCCAGGAAGGATAAAGCTTCCGCTCCCAGAGACAGCCCCAGCGACCGCTGTTAAGACAGCAAACGGAAGAATCACATGCAACCGCCGCACTAGAACGATTGTATGCACTGTTTCCCTCACGGCCCCGCCTCACATGCCGCCAGATTCGCATACGCCTGCCGAATGGAGGGAGGTGCGGTCGCATCTTCATTGCCCGCTAAACGCGACCGCATCCACCCTTCGACAGCCGACTGAAGTTCTAGCAGTTGGGTGGTGTCGGGACCACCTTGTAGGAGGCTGGTACAGACTCGCGGAAGTGATAGCGCTTGCGCCATAGCCCCAGGCTTGCGGCTGGTGCGGACGTCAATCGGCCGCAGAAACACAACCGGACGTCCCGGCTTTATGAGTTCACCGGGTGTCGCCAGCTGAAAACTATTGGGCAGTGGCAGACCTGACGAGTTCAGATCCTGCCGGGCTCCTGCCAGAGCTGCGGCGGCATCATCCAGAAAGACACCCGCCGACGCGGGGCCACACAACGTTACTTGTGCACTACGGCTACACGAAGTCCCACCTGCTGTGGGCACGAAAGCAGTCCCTTGCGAACCAAGCAAGAAGACCGCACCAAATACAGTAAGCGCTGCCATGGCGACCCCAGTGGCCCACACTGCGGTGGTTCGGACCCCCCGACACGCAGCCGCCAAAAGAAGGAGTCCGAACGACAGATTGAGTGCCGTAACGGAAATCGCATCGTCGGGCGCCCGAGTGACCCCGACGGCACTGTTAACCAGGGTCGCCGGGGAGAACAGGTTATCTAAGCCAAGTGGGAGAGAAAAAGCCCGAAAACTAAACGCGAGGACGGCGGCCACAGGCGGTGCAGCCGGGCCGCGAATCACTAGCCCCCAGAAGACACCAAAGCACGAAGCTGCGAGTAGCGAAGCGAACCCTTCAATGGGGAACCACGGATCGGGAAGACCAACCCCACCCGTCCGGAGGATCCATAACGCCGAAATTGCCTGAGATGCGGACACGGCCAGGAAGGCCCAAAGGGCGTCAGCGAGAGCTAGTCCGGCCACCGTGCGTCGCCACCGAAGTCGGTGGTGACGGAAGTGTTCCACGACTGGATCGAGGGACCGGTAGGCGTCATAAGCAGCGTATCCTGCCACGACGGCACACAGGAGGGGGAAAGCTTTGAGGCTAAGGCGCATCCCCAGTTCCCACTCATATTGCCACGAGGGGTCGCCCGAGATTATGAAGTACGCTTGGATTCCTACAAGGACCACAGCCCCGTAGCGGCCGATCCCATTCTTGAGCCAGAAAGTAGTCGGCTTCATTTCTGGCGGTCACGTGCAATGATCTGAAGGAATGCCTGCTCTGCCTCTCGCCCCGACCTCGTCTCCATGGGGGCCAAAGCTACTAGGTCGGCCGGAGTCCCGTCGTGTACCAGCCTTCCCTCATGCAGAATGAGGATTCGGTTCGCAGCGTCCGTCACATCCTCCATAACATGACTGCTCAACAGCACACAGCCGTCTAGGTCGCGAAGCAATGCCACCATCCGAGCTCGCTGCTCGGGGTCAAGACCCGTGCTCGGTTCGTCGAGCAACAATACGTCCGGGCCCACCGCCAGTGCCTGCGCTAGTGCGACGCGCCGCTGCATCCCTCCTGATAATTCTGAGAGTTTGTTGTCGCGCTGATCGGCGAGTCCCACCCTATCCAGGGCTTCGACTGCGAGACCACGTGCGTTCTTGGCGCCTCGCATCCACGCCAGTAAGGCAACGTAATCGAGGGTCTTGACGCCAGTCGGCATCGTCATGTGTTGAGGCATCAAGGCCACTCGACTAATCACTGCACGACTACCCCGACCAGAAATCGACCGCGAATCGAGCGTGACCTCACCCCGTTCGGGCTGCAAAGTTCCCGCCATGGCTGCAAGGAGCGTCGACTTGCCGGCGCCATTGATTCCTACCAGCGCCGTGACACCGCTGACTAGTTCAAATGAGACGTCTTCAAGTGCTCGCCTGCCCGATCCATATGCGTGGGAGAGCTGCGATACTGAAACCTTCACTTGACCACTCAGGTCTGGGTCCCGTCCCTTCTCTTGGGGGAAGCACTATCTCGGTATAACGCAACCGTAGCCAGGCTCTGGGGACACCAGAGCCTGGCTACAGCAGGAGCCCGACTACCCCGCCCGAACCTCGTTCGAACAAGGATCCCCGCTGAAGGACTTGTCCTGACAGACCTTCACATAGAACGCGTAGAAGATGGTGCCGCCTGACGGGTACATCGTCTGGTCACTCATCCTTGCGAAGGTGTTCCCACCATCGCTTCGTCGACCTGACTCCTTGTTTGTGGTGCCCTTTGTCGAACTAGTCGCCCTGAGGTTGGCATAGGTGCGTCCGTCGTCCAGAGTCATATCCGCCAGATAGCTCACCAACACCGCGCTCGTACTGTTGACGGTCACACCCCCGTATCCCTTGCCCTGCAGAGTTCCACCCGAAGCACCGTTCTGGTAGACCATCAGTGGGGAGCTGGAACTACCCCAGTTGTAGGCAAAAGCGGTTCCTCCCCCGAGACTGACGAGGCCACCTACCAGGGACGCCGTCAGAAAGACCTTGCGAAGTTTGATCACGACTCTCCATTCGTTGTGGGGAGCGCAGCGTACTGCGGTGTGACATGTGACACAAGGATCTGTGTTCAATCAGTGGTTTAGGTCCTCAGCGCGCCGGCTTGGATCTTGACCTGGTGATCGGCAGGGTGGCGGTCCCTCTCTGGCCCCACGCCACCCACCGAGGTGAGCGGCTCTGACCGGGGTGGCAGGCGCAGCCTGCCAAGTGACGGTGCGCCAGTCAACGCCGACGGCGAGCAGGAGCCGCGGGCGGTAGTTGTTGTGGTTGCGTAAGCTGTGACGGACCTTCTTGACCTTCTTGATGGCGCGTTCACGGCTTCGGTCGGTCCGTTGCTGACGCGGCGCTTGCCGGTCGGGTGAACGCCTCGAGCAGCTCGGCCTGCCAGGCGTCCAGCGCGCGCGCGAGCCGGAGCTAAGCTTAGGGCCCTGCTGGCGTTGGAAGCGCCGCGGCGCAGAACGCGTCGGACTCCAACAGCCGTGGATGAGGAGCAGGCGGGGCATTCTTCGGACCGCCCCGCCAGGGTGTACTCCTCAGCGCCGTACAAGTGCAGCTGCGGTAGGCGAGCAGAAGCGCCCGTTACGGCCGCGGCGGGCGGCCGCAGGTGAGCGCACCCGCCAGGGTGCAAGCACGTTTCACACTTCGTCGCCGCCCGGTCGCGTGGAGGCCGGGCACCCGTCCGCGCAGAAGACCGGATTTCTGGCTCAACGCTGCTCGCGAACGCACTCATCTGCCGCTGACCGAGCGTGGCGGCGTGCATGAGCATGCGCTTCAGAGCCGTATCCGACTGGGATGTGTATGTGATGCTCCTCCTTCCTCCACGTGGCGGTAGGTACGCGCCAGCCCCGGCGATAGTCGTGTGAATCCGCGGCACGTCGACGTGGCACCCCCGACACCGATCCGGCACTATGAAGCGGATGACCGCTGGCCTGACCACGCTCGACGTCGCTCGGCTCGTCGCTCGATACGCCGCCCGGCTGCACCAGCGAGTGCCGGGTCATCACGTCGCCAGCCCCCTCGGCGCGTGGCTGCTCCTCGCCCTCGCAGCCGACACGGCCGTGCAGGCCGCTACAGACGAGGCTCCGCTGGACGAGCAGCTGCGGGCCGCCGTCCAGGACGTCCTCGGCTGCGACGCATCAGAGGCCGGCGCCGCGGCCCGCCAGCTACTGACGGCCACTCCCGCAGCGGTCGCGGCGAGCGCGGCCGCCTGGACAGATGCCGCGGACCTCACGCCGGCGCTGCAAGCCGCGTTCTCCAACTGGCCGGTCGGCACCGCCACCGGCCCCATCCCGACGCAGGATGCAGCGGACGCCTGGGCAGATGAGGCGACGGCCGGGCTCATCCGGCGCTTCCCGCTCACCGTCCAGGACGACACCTCGCTGCTGCTGGCCTCCGCGCTCGCGACACGGATCAGCTGGGACGACCCGTTCGGCCCGGACGAGCCGATGCCGGCCAGCAGTCCCTGGGCCGGGCTCGGGGTGCCGCTGATG
>JBBSTI010000020.1:0-35394 GCA_038236005.1 Mycobacteriales bacterium
CCGCGCAGCCCGCACCAACGCCACCTGCGGATCAAGAACAGAAGACACCTCCGACAACAAACCATCAACCGTGTGCGACAGCACCACGGCCAGGTCCGGAGAATCGGTCAACGACATGCCAGAACAATACCGCAGACAGCCGCGTACGGGGAAGAATAATTGAGTCGAGAGCGTATCCAGGAGGGTTTTTCGTCGTTCGAGAATGTCAGACCCTTAGGGTAGGTCCACGGTCGACTGGACTATTCAGGCGCGTGCTCATGGTCCCTGCAAAAAGCCGTTTTTCACGCCTGAAAAATGTGCGACTATCCTGCCAATTGACCGCTGGTCGTGGGGTCGATGTCGGCCGCCATGACCAGCGACGTGAACATCTGTGCTGACGGTCTCTCGTGAATCATGAAGACGGTCGAAACGGCGAGGAGCGGTCGCCGGCGGATAAAGTCTGTTCACGTGCGGCAACACAACAGAGGCGAAACCGGTGCGGCCCAAGACATGCAGAAGATCGCACAGCAGAAGCGGCCGGTGTCGGAACGGGACAGCGAGCCGCGGATCTTGGAGCCTTGCGTGTTCTGCCCTGGCAAGCTGGGCGCGGGGGAGCCGCAGCCTCGCGACGCGTACCGGTGCGGGTAGGGCCCGTCGGTCTTTGTCCCACCAGTTGAGACAACTATCCTGCTGGTTGGGAAAGCCCCGTACGGTCCCGGTCATGAACCCCTACACCCACGGCCATGCCGAACCGGTGTTGCGCAGCCACCGTTGGCGTACGGCAGAGAACTCCGCGGCCTACCTGCTGACCCACCTGCGTCCCGACCAGACCTTGCTCGACATCGGCTGCGGCCCGGGGACCCTCACGGCCGACCTCGCTGCTCACGTGGAGAAGGTGATCGCGCTGGAGATCTCCGAGGACGCGCTCACCAGCGGCCGGGCCGAGCTCGCCCGACGGGGGACCGCCAACGTCAACCTCTTGGTCGGGGACGTGCACCACCTCGACATGCAGGACAACAGCGTCGACGTCGTGCACGCCCACCAGGTGCTGCAGCACGTCGCCGACCCGGTCCAGGCACTGCGTGAGATGCTGCGGGTCTGCCGCCCGGGCGGGGTGGTCGCCGTACGCGACTGTGACTACGAGGCGTTCACCTGGTGGCCGGCCGTGCCTGCCCTTTCCCGGTGGCTCGAGCTCTACCGCGTCGCCGCCCGCGCCAACGACGCCGAGCCAGACGCCGGGCGACGGCTGCTCTCCTGGGCGCTGGCCGCCGGATTCAGCGACGTCACCCCGAGCTCGAGCACCTGGACGTACGCGACCGAGGACGACCGTGCCTGGTGGGGTGGGATGTGGGCCGACCGGATCCTCGGCTCGACGCTCACCGACCAGCTGCTCGAGACGGGCCTGGCCAGCCGTGACGAGCTGCAGATGATCTCGGCCGGCTGGCGGGAGTGGGCGGCCGCCCCCGACGGGTGGCTGATGATCCCGCACGGCGAGCTGGTCTGTCGCGTCTGACGGTGCCGGCCCCCGACCGACCTCGGCACCCCCGGCGAGTATCGCGCGTTGACCCGAACGGACCGGACGCATCTGGCCCGTGCAGGAGGTCAGGAAGATGCTGGGACCTAGCTCGCTCGGACGGGTCGTCCTGGACGACTGGGTCGCCGCCGGTGGCGCCCCCTTCGTCGTTGCCGTGCCGGACGGGAACGGAGACACCCACGCCGACACCGAGTGGGCCGACGCCGTGGACGGCACGGACCAGCTCGAGACCTTCGTAACCCGAACGGTCCTTCCCGCCGTCGAGGGCGACCACCGTCGGCCCGGGCGGCTGAGGGCGATCGGCGGGTTCAGCATGGGCGGCTACGGGGCGCTCAACCTCGGCGTGCGGCACCCGCGGCTGTTCGGCAGCGTCGTCAGCATCGCCGGCTACGGGGACCTCGACGACCCGGACGGCGTGTTCGATGCGCGACCCGCGGTGGAACGGGCCAACACCCCCGAGCTGCATCTCGCCGGGCTGCGAGGCCGCACGGTCTACCTCGGGGTCGGTCGAGACGACGACGAGCCGGTGGTGCCCGGCCAGCCGGTCTCGTTGTCGGCAGCACTTGCCGCGGACCGGGTGCAGCACACGCTGAACATCACGCCGGGGCAGCACGACTGGGCCACCGTGGTCACCCAGTGGCCGGCGGTCTGCCGCTTCCTGACGTCGACCCGGGCGCCCGACTGACGCGGGTGGCCGAGGAGCGGCTCGCCTCCTGATCCCCCTCCCTCCTGCCGTGATCATGAGCATCTGCACCCCCATAGCGGACAGCGAGGGTGCGGATGGCCATGATCACGGGGAGGGGGGCGTACGTTCGCCAGGCATGGACCTCTCCAGCGCCCTGTCGACAGCCGCCGCGATCCGGAGCCGGGAGGTCAGCCCGCTCGAGGTGCTGGAGCACTGCCTGGCGAGGGTGGACCAGGCCAACCCCTTGGTCAACGCGGTGATCTGGCGCGACGACGACCAGGCGCGCGAGCGGGCGACACAGGCCGGGGAGGCCGTCGCTCGCGGGGACGAGCTCGGACCCTTCCACGGCGTACCGATCCCGATCAAGGACCTGACGGCGGTCGCCGGCTGGCCGCTGACCTACGGCTCACGGGGCGCGCCCGAGGGACCGTCGGCCGAGAGCGAGCTGACCGTGCTCGCGCTGGAGAAGGCCGGGTTCGTGCTCTGCGGGCGCACCAACACCCCCGAGATGGGGCCGATCACGATCACCGAGAACCTGCGCTACGGCGCGACGCGCAACCCGTGGGACCAGGGCCGGACCCCGGGAGGATCCAGCGGCGGCGCGGCGGCGGCGGTGGCGTCGGGCATGTTCCCGCTCGCGCACGCGACCGACGGCGGCGGCTCGATCCGGATCCCGGCGTCCTGCTGCGGGTTGGTCGGGCTCAAGCCGAGCCGTGGTCGGGTCCCCGTACGCACCACGAAGTGGGAGGGCGCCGCGGTCGAGGGCGCCGTCACCTGGACGGTCGCGGACGCGGCAGCCCTGCTGGACGCGATGAGCGGGCCTGACCCGTACGGCTGGTGGAACGCGCCGGCGCCGACCAGGCCGTTCGCCAACGAGGTCGGCGTCGACCCGGGCCGGCTGCGTATCGGCGTGCTGGAGCAGGCGCCGTTCGGGCTGCCGATCGACCCGGAGTGCCTGGAGGGCGTGCGCCGGACCGCAGACCGGCTGGCCGCGCTCGGGCACGACGTGCAGCGGGCCGCGCTGGACATCCCGGACGAGGCCCTGGCCGCGTTCCTGTCCACGGTCAACGGCGGGCTGGCCGACCTGCCCGGGATGGACTGGGACCGCACCGAGCCGCACGTCCAGGCCAACCGGGCAGCGGCGCTGGCGGTCGACAGCCTGACCTACGTCACGGCCGTGCACGAGCTGCAGCGCTTCAGCCGCGTCCAGACGGCGCGCTGGGGCAGCGAGCTGGACGTGCTGCTCAGCCCGACGATGACGATCCTGCCGCCGCCGGTCGGCGGGCTGGCCGAGATCCACGCGCACCCGAAGGGAAGCTCGCAGACGGTCTTCGCGATGGCGGTGCTCAACGCGTTCTGGAACGTCACCGGGCAGCCCGCGGTGTCGCTGCCGCTGCACACCTCCGGCACCGGCCTGCCGGTCGGGATGCAGCTGGTGGCAGGGCCGTGGCGGGAGGACGTGCTGGTGCGGCTCGCCTCCCAGCTGGAGGCCGCGCACCCCTGGGCGGACCGGCGCCCCGCTCTCTGAGCCTCACTGCCCTCTGAGCCTCGCCGGTCAAGGTTTCGGGCCCCTCGGTCGACACCTGGGGGGTCCGGCCACTGCCCGGCCGGAGAAGAGGTGGGACGGTGCAAACCTTCCTGAACAAGGTCCTGCTGCGCTTCCTTCGCTGCGGGCTTCTGCTCGCAGGGGTGGCGCTCGGCGCGTTCTCGGCGCTGGCCGGCGCCCAGCAGGAGCTCCGACAGTCGGACCAGCGGATCGATGTCGCCGGTCGTCGGCGGATGCTGACCCAGCAGATCGCGCTCCAGGCCCTGGCCGCGGAGCAGGCCCCGAGCGCCGCGGACCGTAGGGCGGCCCGGGCGCACGTCCTCGACGCCGTGAAGCGGATGCGGACCGAGCACGCCGCCCTGGTTCAGGGCAGCGCGGCCCTCGGTCTCGGGCCGCGCTGCACGGCGCTCGAGCTCTACCTGCGCCCAGGCGACGGGCTCGACGACCTGCTCGGGGACTTCTGGACGGACGCCCGCGTGGTCACCCAGGGGGGATCCGGCACTTCTTCGGTGCGCCAGGCCGTCGAGCGTCTCCGAGAGGCGGCTGCTCCGCAGGCATCGCTCCCGGCCCTGCTCGACGAGGTGGTCGCCGCCTACAGCGCGGACAGCTCGGCGCATGCAGAGCGGTTGCACCATCTGATCAAGCGGTTCGGCGGGCTGCTGCTCGTCGCCGTGACCGCCGTCCTGGTGCCGCTCGGACTCGCTCTTCGCCGCGAGCACCGGCGGCTGGAGGACGAGCGTGGGCTCGTGCGGGCGCTGCCGCTGCCGGTCAGCTCGGGGGAGCAGATGTACGGCGTGACGGCGAGCATCGGCCCCGCCTTCGCCGCCCCTGGCGCTACGTCCGACGTGGTGCTGAGGAGCGCCGACGAGGCGATGTCTGCCGCCAAGTCCACCGGGAAGAACCGCCGGGTGACAGCGTCACGCTGAGCTCGGTCAGGCCGGTAGGCGTCGGCTCCCGGTGCGCGTCGGCTCGGGCTCGTCGGGCTGGCCCTGGGCCTGCAGGAGACGGTCGGGTCCGAGCGGCCCCGAGGCGCCCAGCTGGGCCAGGGCGTGCCGGGCGACCACCTGCTGATGGGTGGCGACCCGCTCGGAGCGTCCTCGTCCGAGGAAGCTCACCGACCAGCTGATCACGGTGGTGAGCCGGCTCTTGAAGCCGACCACGTAGACCAGGTGCACCGCGAGCCACATCAGCCAGGCGAGGAAGCCGATCAGCTGGAACCGACCGACCGAGGCGACCGCGCTGAAGCGGGAGATCGTCGCCATGTTGCCCTTGTCGTGATACTCGAACGGCTTCTTGGACGGTCCCTTCTTGATCGCGTCTGCGCTGTAGCGACCGGTCTGGATCGCCGTCTGGGCGACCCCGGGCAGCCCGAGGCCGAGCATGTCGCCGGTCACGTGGATCTCCGGGTGGCCGGGCAGCGTGAGGTCCGGCAGCACCGCGATCCGACCGGCCCGGTCGGTCTGCGCACCGGTCTGCTCGGCTAGCTGCTGCCCGAGCGGGCTGCTCTGCACCCCGGCGGCCCAGACCTTGCAGACCGCCTCGATCCGCCGGGTCGAGCCGTCCTTCTCCTTCACGGTCAGCCCGCGCTGGTCCACGTCCACGACCATCGCGCCGAGCTGCACGTCGATCTGCAGCTTGTCCTTCAGGTGCTCGACCGCACGGCCGGACAGCTTGGGCCCGAAACCGCCGAGGACGGAGTCCGCGGCATCCAGCAGGACCACCCGGGCCGTACGCGGGTCGATGTTGCGAAAGTCGCTCTTGAGCGCACGCCGGGCCAGCTCGGAGATCTGCCCGGCCATCTCGACCCCGGTCGGGCCGGCGCCGATCACGACGAAGGTCAGCAGCCGGTCGATCTGGTCCGGGTCGTCGGACAGCTCGGCCAGCTCGAAGCAGCCGAAGATCCGCCCGCGCAGCTCGAGGGCGTCGTCGATCGTCTTCAGGCCTGGCGCGTGCTCGGCGAACTGGTCGTTGCCGAAATAGCTCTGCGACGAGCCCGCCGCGACGATCAGCTCGTCGTAGGCCGTGACGGTCTCGCCGAGCGCGCTCTCGCTGATCACGGTCCGCGCGGCCACGTCGATCCGGGTGACCTCGCCGAGCAGAACGGTCGCGTTCTTCTGCCGGTGCAGGATCTCGCGGGTCGCCGGGGCGATCTCGCCCTCGGACAGGATCCCGGTCGCGACCTGGTAGAGCAGCGGCTGGAACAGGTGGTGGGTGGTGCGGGCGATCAAGGTCACGTCGACCTTGGCCCGCTTCAGTCGCTTAGCGGCGAACAGGCCGCCGAAGCCGCTGCCGATGATGACCACACGGGGCCTGGTCGTCGTGCGTTCGGTCATCCGGGGTTCCGTCCGTCGGCTCGTCGTGCCAGGTCGCTTGTCAGGTCGCCCTGTCGGGCTTCCACCTCGTGTCGGTGAGTACCCACACCAGCAGCTCGGCAGGCGTCAGCGCGGTCAACCTCACACGGTCCTCACCCGTGAGGTGCAGCGCGTCGCCCTCGTCGGCCAGGTCCGTGGTCCCGTGCGCCACGAAGACGTGGGCGTACGGAGCCTGCGGCACGTCGGCGACGTCTCCCGGGGCGAGCCGGGCGACGTGCAGCCGTCCCTCGGGCAGATCGAGCACCTGCTCGAGGCAGCCCTTGGTCGGGAGGTCGGGCCGGACCGGCACGACACGGTGGCGCGGGGTGCGTCCCGGCTCGGACGGCAGCAGCCAGCACTGCACGAACCGGGTCGCCACGTCCCCCGCGAGCTCGGCGTGCCGCACCCCGGTGCCGGCACTCAGGTGCTGGACGTCGCCCGGACCGAGGGAGCGGTCGGCGGGGCCGCTGAGACTGCTGACATGGCGGTGCGCCAGGCGACCCGCCAGCACCCACGTGACGATCTCCAGCTCGCGGTGGTCGTGCTCGGTGAAGCCCTGACCGGGGGACAGATCGTGGTCGTCGTGCAGCACCATGGGACCGAGCGAGGTCGGCCCGGGGTGGGCCCCGAAGGCGAAGCCGTGCGAGGTGCGTACGCCAGGGTGGTGATCTTCGCCCCGGACACCTGCGGGAAGCCGAGACACGGTCATGGCCGTCGATCGGTCAGATGTCGGTCTCGCATCGACCTGCGTGCCGAAGTGCGAGCCGGAGGGTAGGCCTGGCACGGTTGGAGGGTGAACGTCGCCTCCGGCGCGCCCAAGCGCCTGCTCCTGCTCCTGCCGCTCGCCGTGGTGACCATCGCGGCCATCGTCGTCGTCGGGCTGGTCGCCACGCAAGCCGACGAGGCGCTGCCGGGCACCCGGGTGGGTGCTCTTGACGTCGGAGGGCTCGGTGCGGCCGACCTGCGTCAGCAGCTGGACGACCGCCTGGCCCCGAGCTATGCACGGGTGCTGGTTGCTGAGGCCGGCGACTCGCCGATCGGCCCGATCCCGATCGACCCGGCCAACGTGGACGCCCGGCTCGACGTCGACGCGACGGTCCAGGCCGCGCTCGCGGCAGGCCACGACAGCCTGGTGAGCCGGCTGGGCGCGGTCTTCGGCGCCGGACGCACCGTGGCGCCCGAAGCCGTGCTTAACGAGCAGGCGCTCGGGGACCGGGTCCGCGCGATCGCGCTGGCGGTCGACAGCGAGCCCGACCCCGGCGGGATCGAGATCAGCCCGGCCGCCGAGGTGACCGAGCGGCTGCCTGCCGTCGGCCGGACCCTCGGCCAGGACGGGTCGGTCGACGCCCTGCGCACCGCGCTGCTGTCCGGGGTGCAGGCGACCGTCCCGCTGCCTGTCACGGTGACCGATCCCGCGACCAGCCCCGAGCAGGTCACGGCGGTCGCCGACCGCGCGCGGGCCGTGCTCGCCGCGCCGTTCGTGCTGACCTCCGGAGGCCAGTCGGTGACGCTGTCCCGGCCGGAGCTGGCCGGGCTGCTGTCCTCGGGCACCGGTCCGGACGGGCTCACCCTGGACCTCGACCGGGCCGAGGCCACGGCTCTGCTGGAACCGCGGCTCGCCGCGATCCGCCGCCCGGCCCGCAACGCGAGCCTCTCGGCACCGACCCCGACGACCTTGCTGACCGCGCAGGGCAACACGTCCTTCAGCGCGCGGCCTGCCGAGACCGGGGGGGCCCAGCCCGGCGTCACCGGGCTCGCCGTCGACACCGCCGCCACCGTCGCCTCGCTGGCCGCCGGCATCGCACAGAGCGCCTCGCAGGCGGTCCTGCCGGTCACCGTCGCGGAGCCTGCGGTCACCGACGCCGACCTGGCCGGGATCGACGAGGTGATCGGCAGCTTCACGACCTCGTTCCGCTGCTGCCAGCCCCGGGCCAAGAACATCGCCCGGATGGCGGAGATCGTCGACGGAACGATCGTGGGACCCGGTGAGACGTTCTCGCTCAACGGGCTCGTGGGGGCTCGCACCCTGGCCAAGGGCTTCGTCGCCGACGGGGCGATCGTGGACGGCGAGCTGGTCGACGAGGTCGGCGGCGGGGTCAGTCAGTTCTCGACCACGATGTACAACGCGGCCTGGTTCGCCGGTCTCAAGATCGTGGAGCACACGCCGCACAGCCGCTACATCTCCCGCTATCCGCCGGGCCGGGAGGCGACGCTCTACTACAAGCAGATCGACAACCGGTGGAGCAACGACACCGAAGCTCCGGTGCTGGTGAAGTCCCACGCGACGGCCGACTCGGTCACGGTGACCCTCTACGGGCACACCGGGGACCGCCGGGTGGTCTCGGTCACCGGGCCGCGCTTGCCCCGCGAAGACGGTGGATTCCGGGTCGCCTGGACCCGCACCGTCTTCGACGGCGGTGCCCAGGTGAAGCGCAACAGCGACTCCTGGACCTACCAGGCGCCGATCGAGTGACCTGCCTTGGTGATCTTGAGGCCGGTCCCCGCCCCAAGATCACCAGCGCACGAAAAGGGCCCCCTCCTTGCGGAGAGGGCCCTTTCTCGGTGGCTCGGTCAGCCGATCTTCTGCACGGCCTCGGTCGCGGCGTCACCGGCAGCCTCGAGGGCCTGCTCGGTGTCCTTCACCGCGCGGCGACCGCGGGTGCGGGCCCGCTCGGCGAGCCGGACGGCGCGCTGGGTGGAGTCCTGCTTGCGCACGGAGGAGACCAGGCTCTGGCCGTCCTTGGCCACCTCGGTGTAGTTCTTCTGCAGCCGCTCGGCGACGTCACCGGCGGTGGAGAACGTGTCGATGATCCGGTCCTTGACGCTGCCCGGGGTGGTGCGCAGGTTGCTCGGGATGTCCTTGACGGACTCGACCGTGCGGTCGACGACGCCGAGGGCGAACAGCAGCGGGCGGGTCGGCTGCTTGGCGACCGCCTTGACCTCGGCCTGCGCGGCGTCGGTGACGCGCTTGCTGTGCTTCACGACGCCGGTGCGGATGGCCTCGCTCTGGTTCTTGGCCTTGCTGGCGGCGCGCTTGGCGTCGGCGGACGCGCTGCGGGCGGCGGCGCTCGCGTCGGTCTTGGCCTTGGCGAGGTCGTTCTGGGTCTTGGTGACCTGGGACTTCGTGGTAGCGGAGGCGGTGCTCATGATGACTCCCTCTGTCTGGGTGGTGGTGCGCTGGGTGGACTGTCGGTGGGCTCTTCGACCGGTGCCGGTCGGTGCGCTGCCAACAGTGTGGTCCCCGTTGCTAACTAATGCAAGCACTTAGCAAGCGTGTGCTCGATCACGTCCGAGATCGTCGTGGTCCGTGCTTTCGGGGCGGCCCCGCTGGTGGGAACCAGCCAACGAGGGGACAGCTGGGACGACAGCACCGTGATCCTCAGGGCGCAGGGAGCCGGCACGATGCCGAGGGCGCACGTCTTCTCGTTCGCCGTCGCCGTCGCCGTCGCCGTCGCCGTCGCCGTCGTCGGCGTCGGGATCGCCGCGCCCGCGGTCGCGCCCGGGCCTATGGCCGCGGCAGGTCCGGTCCTGCTGTGCTCGCGGTCGCGGCCGGGCTCCCGCACGGCGCTGCTGACGTCGTGCTGCTGCCCTGGCGGGTGCGTCCGCTCCTGACCTACGCGCGGGTCGCTCTCGGGGCGCTCGTCGTGACGCTCGTCTTCTCGGGACCGGTGCTGCACGTCCTGCTGCTGCTGTCGGTCGCGCACTTCGCCGGCTGGGTCTGCTGCGTGCCGATCGCCCTCAGGCCGGGGAGCTGCTGCTGATGGTCGCCCTGTTCGCCGTGGCGCCACCGCTGGCCGCGTTCGCGCTGTGGTTCGCGGGCTGGCACGCGGTGCGTCACACCGCCCGGGTGATGGTCACCGAGCAGACCACCCTGCGCCGCCTGGCCGCCGCGACGCTGGCGCCGTCCTTGGTCGCCGGGGTCGCTCTGGTCGCGCTGGTGGTTCTCCCGCCGGCGTCCGGAGCGGTCCCGGTGGTGCTGGTCCTGGGGCTGCTGGCACTCACGGTCCCGCACGCCGTGGTCGTGACGCGCACCCTGGAGACGATGTGCAGCGACCGCCTTGCACCTTGATCAGACCCGGCGGATGTCCCGGATCCAGCGGCGCTCGAGCGCCTCGTCGGCCTGGTGGGCCATGTCGGCCAGCCAGCGCCTCTCGCTGTCGTCGAAGCCCTGCTCGGCCGCGGTGGCCCGCAGCCGAGCAAGCTGTGCGCGTACGGCCTGACGCTCGGTGTCGTTGTGGCACTGCCACGCGATGTCGCGCAACCCCCGCGCGATGCGGACGAGCACGTACGGCTCGGCGGCGCCGTACCGCCGGACCTGGGTGAAGGCAAGCTCCATCAGGTAGGCGAGGTCGGGGCGGGCGAGCACGACCCGCAGGACCCCGTCCCCGTCGCGCAGCAGCATCGGGCCGAGGTCGCGGTCGGTGGCGGCGCAGAGCAGCGCGCCGAGGTGGTCGATCGCGTGCACGGCGGTCGTCGGGTCGTTGGTCCCGGGGCTGAGCGCCCTGACCGCTACGTCGGTGATCTGCCGCAGACCGAACCCGATGTCCTGCTCCTGGGTGCGCTCGAAACCGGTGATGAGAGTGTTGTCGACCTGCTTCTGCAGCTCGTCGAACCCGCCCTCACCCACCGGGTCGCCGAGTCGACGCCAGGCCCCGCCGACCGGGGCTCCCGCGACCAGCGAGCTGCCTGGCAGCGCGTCGATCACGACGATCGCGTCCGCCTTCGTCGCCGCCTTGACCAGCTCCTCGCCGACGACCTCGACCAGGACTCCCGAGGTGGAGGCCCAGAGCGGCACGGCGGTGCTCGGAGGCTCCGGGATCGATCCTCCACGGGCCGGTTCGCTACCTCGCTTCTCGGTGACATTCTGGAGCGCGCCGTACGCGTCCTCGTGCACCACTTTCAACAGGTACTCCACCCGGATCTGTCGGGCCAGGTGGGCCAGGAAGATCACGAGCGCGACGACGCTGCCGACCGCGAGGCTGAACGCCAGGGTGACCGCGATCTGCGGGACGAAGACCTGCCCGGTGTTGTCGGCGGTGCGGATGGTCCGTAGGACGGTCAGGGCGTAGGTGAAGGTGGCGAGGAACAGCGCGAGCGTGTAGTGCACGACCCGGTCCCGGGTGAACGTGCGGAGCAGGCGCGGGCTGTACTGGCTCGAGGCCAGCTGCAGGGTGACGATGGTCAGCGAGAAGGTCAAGGACGTCGCGGTGATCAGCGCGCCGACGATCGACGACAGCAGGTCCCTCGCGGGATCGGCGCCGCCGCCGAACAGGTAGCCCTTCAGCCAGCCCGGCAGCTCGTCGTCGACCGAGCCGTCCACCCGGGGAAGCAGGACCCCCAGGAACAGGGCCAGGACGATCGCAGCGACCGGTCGGGGCCAGAGCTGGGTGCGTGCGCCGTCGCGGACGTTGCGGAACAGGTGGCGAAACCGACCCATGATGCTCCTGGTTCAGACGGGGACAGACGTGAACAGTGTGCGTGATCTCTCAGACGAGCGACCCGAGCCCGCCCGGGTGCTCGCGGACCGTGCGTGCCGCGGCCACGAGTCCACGCAGAGCCGTCTCCACCTCGTCGTTCGTACGGGTCTTCAGGCCGCAGTCCGGGTTGACCCACACCCGTCCGGCGGACAGGTGCACCAGTGCCGCGTGGAGCAGCCGTGCCATCTCGGTGTCGGTCGGCACCCGAGGTGAGTGGATGTCGTAGACCCCGGGACCGGCGGCGGCCGGATAGCCGGCTTCGGCCAGCTCGCGGGCGATGACCATGCCGGAGCGGGCTGCCTCGAAGCTGATCACATCCGCGTCGAGCGCAGTGATCGCGTCCAGGACGTCACCGAACTCGGCGTAACACATGTGCGTGTGGACCTGGGTGTCGTCGCGCACCCCGCTGGTCGTGAGCCGGAACGCGCGGGTCGCCCACGCCTCGTAGGCGGCCCGGTCGGCCCGGCGCAGCGGCAGCGTCTCGCGCAGCGCCGGTTCGTCGACCTGGACGACGGCGATCCCGGCCGCCTCCAGGTCGGTCACCTCGTCCCGCAGCGCCAGGGCGACCTGGACGGCGGTGCTGGCCGCGGGCTGGTCGTCGCGGACGAACGACCAGGCCAGCATCGTGACCGGTCCGGTGAGCATGCCCTTGACGGGGCGCTGGGTGAGGCTCTGGGCGTACGTCGTCCAGCCAACCGTCATCGGCTCCGGCCGGGACACGTCGCCGACCAGGATCGGCGGGCGGACGCACCGGCTCCCGTAGGACTGCACCCAGCCCTGGTCGCTGACCACGTAACCGACCAGCTGTTCCGCGAAGTACTGGACCATGTCATTGCGTTCCGGCTCACCGTGTACGAGCACGTCGAGACCGATCGACTCCTGCAGGGTGACCGTCGCGGCGATCTCCTCGGCGATGCGGGTGCGGTAGTCGCCCGGCTCGATGCGCTTGGCGGCTAGGTCGGCGCGGGCCTTGCGCAGCGCTGCCGTTTGCGGGAAGGAGCCGATGGTCGTCGTCGGCAGAGTCGGCAGCCGGAGCCGTGCCTGCTGCAGCTCGGCCCGCTCGGCGTACGGCTGGCTGCGATGCTCGTCCTCGGCGCGGCAGGCGCTCACCCGCTCACGCACCGCTGGGTTCCGGGTGATCCGAGACTCCCGACGATCGGTGAGCCGTGCAGCGTTGGCCTCCAGCTCACCGTGGACCGCCGGGGTGCCACGGGAGAGGCCACGGGCGAGCACCCCCACCTCGGTGACCTTCTGCGCCGCGAACGCCAGCCAGTCCCGGACGACGGGGTCGATCCGCCGCTCGACCTGCAGGTCCAGCGGCACGTGCAGCAGCGAGCAGGACGTCGAGACCACGAGCTGCTCCGCGCAGCCGAGCAGCTCGTCGAGCATGGTGAAGCTGTCCCGCAGGTCGTTGACCCAGACGTTGTGACCGTCCACCACCCCGGCGTAGAGCCGCTTGCCGGGCAGGCCGCCGAGAGCCAGCAGGTCGGCCAGGTTCTGGCGAGCCGGCCCAGTGAGGTCCATCGCGAGACCCTCGACGGGGGCCTCGCGCAGCACCGGCAGGGCCTCGCCGAGACGGTCGAAGTAGGAAGCTACGACGATCTTCGGCCGAGCCGTCGCGGACCCGAGGAAGGCGTACGCCCGAGCCACCGCAGCCAGCACCTCGGCCGGCTGGTCCTGGACCAGGGACGGTTCGTCGAGCTGGACCCAGGCGGCCCCGGCCTCGGCAAGCTGCTCCAGGATGTCGCGGTAGACCACCAGCAGGTCGTCGAGCCGGTCGAGCGGAGAGAAGTCCTCCGGGGCGCCCGGCGCCGGCTTGGACAGCAGGAGGAAGGTGACCGGGCCGACCAGGACCGGCCGGGCGTCCAGCCCTCGGGCCAGTGCTTCGGTCAGCTCGCCCAGCGGCTTGGACGCGTCCGCGGCGAAGCCGGTCTCCGGGCCGATCTCGGGCACGAGATAGTGGTAGTTGGTGTCGAACCACTTGGTCATCTCCAGCGGCGCGACCTGGTCGTTCCCGCGGGCCATCGCGAAGTAGGTCGCCAGCCCGTCGCCCGCCTCACGGTGGCGCTCCGGCACCGCGCCGACCATGACGGCGGCGTCCAGGACGTGGTCGTACAGCGAGAAGTCGTTGACCGGGATCTCGTCCATCCCGCTGTCGGCCAGCCGTTGCCAGGTGTCGCCGCGCAACCGTACGGTCTCGTCGAGCAGGTCCTGCCCGCTCAGCTCACCGCGCCAGTGACTCTCCAGCGCTCGCTTCAGGGCCCGGTCGACGCCGATCCGGGGAAAGCCGAGGACGGTGCTGCGGGGATGGGACAGGTCTGTCGTGCTCGTGGTGCTCGTCATGGGTTCTCCTCGGAGCTCAGCCGGCGGTAGGGCAGTCCCGGGACCGCACCGGGTTCCCTCTTGCGACAACCACCCTGGCTCGGGCGGCCGGACCAGCTGTCCACCCACTGTGCCACTGCCGGTGCGGGCAGCGGTCAGCCTGACCGGCCGTCCCAGCGGGCTTGCGTCAGGTCGACGCGATCTCCGCGCAACGGGCAGCCCTCCTCGGTCAAGCGTTCCAGCCCCTCCACCGGGGAAGCCGGGTTGGGGTGGCCGGAGGCAAGGACCACCCGCCACCACGGGACTTCTCGGCCGCGGGTGCTGAGCACCTGACCGACCGCGCGATGACGACGGGGGAAGCCGACGAGCTCGGCGACATCGCCGTAGGTGAGCACGCGTCCTGCCGGGATCGCGTCGACGGCGTCGAGCACGGCGATCGCGAAGGCGGTCGGTGGGGTCCCGATCGGTCGGACCGCGAGGCCGGCCGACACGCTCGCCGCCCGCTTCACGCCGTCCAGCAACGGCGGGTGGGGTCCGGAACGTGCCGGCCCTGTCGTCGTGTCACAGCATTGAGCCTACGGATC
The DNA here is from genome assembly GCA_038236005.1 of Mycobacteriales bacterium. Classification (GTDB taxonomy): domain Bacteria; phylum Actinomycetota; class Actinomycetes; order Mycobacteriales; family SCTD01; genus CANKBT01. The sequence goes on from JBBSTI010000020.1 coordinate 14,479, forward strand.
AAGCATGGACCACGCCGGGTGGGCCAGACTCTGTGGGATGACCGCCACGACGAATGACGAGCTTGTCGTCCTGCTGGACGACTCCGGCGCGCCCTGCGGGAGCGCACGCAAGGCCGACGTGCACCATGCGAGCACCCCGCTGCACCTGGCGTTCTCGTGCTGGCTGTTCGACGTCGACGGTCGGACGCTGCTGACCCAGCGGGCCCTTTCGAAGAAGACCTGGCCCGGGATATGGACCAACAGCTTCTGCGGGCACCCGGCGCCGGGAGAGCCGATCGCCGATGCCGTGCTGCGTCGCGGTCAGCAGGAGCTGGGGGCCGTCGTGGCCCGGCCGACCGTCACGCTGCCGGACTTTCGCTATCGGGCGGTCATGGACGACGGCATCGTGGAGAACGAGATCTGCCCGGTCTTCACCTCGACCCTGGTCAGCGACCTGTCGTTGGACCCGTCGGAGGTGGCCGACACCCGCTGGGTGACGCTGCCGGAGCTGTCGACCCTGCTGACCTCGTCCGAGCGGACGTCCTCCGGTGAGACGTACAGCCCCTGGCTGCGTGAGCAGCTGCCTCAGCTGCTGGACGCGCTTCGCGCTTGAGTGCCCGGCGTACGGCACACTGGCTGCGCCAGGAGGGCTCGCCTAGTGGCCGATGGCGGCGGTCTTGAAAACCGCTAGGGGTGCAAGCTCCTCAAGGGTTCGAATCCCTTGCCCTCCGCTCGTGAGACGTCGCTCGTGGGACGTCTTGTGCAGGCGGGTCGCCGGAGGCCGGACCGCGTGCTCAGTCGTGGGGCGCGGGCGCGGGAGGTTCCGCGTGCTCGGTGAGGCGTGACGGCCACCAGAACCGGTCGCCCAGCGCGATCGCGATCGCCGGCACACGCCCGGTCCGCACGACCAGGGTGTCGAGCAGGACGCCGACGAAGACGATGATGCCGATCTGGGTCAGGACGATCAGCGGCAGCACGCCGAGCACGGCGAAGACTGACGCAAGCAGGATGCCTGCGCTGGTGATGACGCCGCCGGTCACCCGGACCGTGGTGAGCATGCCTTCCCGAGTGCCCTGGGTGCGGGCGACCTCCCGGGCGCGGGTGACCAGGAAGATGCTGTAGTCGACGCCTGCCGGGTGCCGGAGCAGCACGTCCTCGATCTCGACCGGGAAGATTGTCTCGCCGGGCTGAAAACGGGTCAGCAACCACCGGGCAGACGCCTCTGCCTCCACCAGCAGCTCGGCGTAGGTCCAGCTGCGGGACGGGCCCGGGGCCCCGTCCGGAGCCGGGGGAGCGACCTCCTGCAGCGCGACGGTCGTCGGGGTCTGCTGCGCGGCCTCGCGCAGCAGGTCCCCGACGGTCTGGTCCAGGAGCACGGAGCCTCCGTCCTGGCGCAGACGGCTGCGTACGTAGCGAACGTCGCCGGACGACCCCGTGATGTCAACCCGGTCAACTCTGTGCCGCACCTGGGCGGCGCCGATCTGCAGCCTTGGCTCAGGTGATGGGCCTTCGTTGCCGACGTGCACAGGGCAGGCCGCCGCGGCTCGCTGTCTCGAGAGGACGGACCGCAGGTGAAGGACTACTTCGGGCCGGCCCCGGAGCGCGTGCCCTGGCGGTCCTGGGAGCCGCGGGCCCACGCGCCGCGGCGCGTCCGCGGAACGGTCCTGGCCTGGTCGACGGCCGCTGTGAGCCTGGGGGTGCTCGTGCTCGCCGTGCTCACCGGCGGCTCGGACATCGGTCAGCTCGCCGCGGCGGCGGGGCAGGACCCGTGGGCGCACGAGACAGTCAGCCAGGACCCCGACCGACCGACGCCGGGGGCTGGGGCGGGACGTCGTCCTCTGGGCGCACCGTCGGCGTCGACCGCGCCGAGCTCCGCCTTCCGGTTCATGACCACCCAGAGGAACAGCGACGAGCCGGTGGCGTACGACCGGTGCCGGGCGATCCACGTGACGGTGCACGGCCTGCCGCCCGCGGGCGGGGACGTGGTGCTGCAGGCGGCGGTGGTCAAGGTCGCCGCGGCAACCGGTCTGCGGTTCGTCTGGGACGCGCCGACCGAGGAGCTGCCCTCCGACGACCGCAGGGCCTACCAGCCGGACCGCTACGGAGACCGGTGGGCGCCGGTGCTGATCGCCTGGGAGACCGACGAGCTGAACCCGGACATTGCGGCCGGTGTCGTCGGTCGGGGCGGCAGCAGACCGGTCTCCTTCGCCGGTGGACCACGCGTCTACGTCACCGGCCAGATCGAGCTCGACACCCGCCAGCTCGCTGAGGTCCTCGACCGTCCGGAGGGCGCGGCCGAGGCCCGCGCGATCGTGCAGCACGAGCTGGCCCACGTGGTCGGGCTCGGCCACGTCGCAGACCCGACCCAGCTCATGTTCCCCGAAGGACAGCCCGGGATCCGCGACTTCGGAGCCGGAGACCTCGCTGGGCTCGTCGCGCTGGGACGGGGTGCCTGCGTCCCGGAGCTGTAGGGCGGTCCGCTCGCGTCTGGTACGCCGTAGGGGACTCGGCCGACCCGCTAGGTGGGTCGGCCGTGGTGATGCAGCAGCAGCTGTGCCTGGTCGGCCGTCATCGGGCGTCCCAGCAGGAAGCCCTGGCCGAACCGGCAGCCGATCGCACGCAGGTGTTCCAGCTGGCTGGTGCGCTCGATCCCCTCCGCGACGGTGGCCATGCCCAGGCTCGAGGCCAGGGCCGTCACGCCGCTGACGACCACTGCGCCGCGGCTGTCAGTGTCCACCTCGGCGACAAAGCTGCGATCGATCTTGAGGATCTCCACGGGCATCGTGGCCAGCCGGCTGAGCGAGGAGAAGCCGGTGCCGAAGTCGTCGACGGCGAGCGAGAGTCCCAGCCCGGCCAGCTCGTCGAGCACGGCCCGTTCGTCCGCGGACTCGCCCATCACGGTCGACTCGGTCAGCTCCAGACAGAGCGTCCACGGGCTCATCCGGTCCCGGGCCGCCCGTACGCGATCGACGAACCCCGGGTCCAGCAGCTGCCGGCCGGCGACGTTGACCGCGAGCGAGAACGGGACGTCCCGCCACCGGCCGGCGTCGGTCGTCGCCGCGTCGAGCACCCAGGTCCCCAGCGGGACGATCAGGCCGGTCTCCTCGGCGAGCGTCAGGAAGTCCTGGGGCAGGAGCAGCCCGCGCGAGGGATGCTGCCAGCGTACGAGCGCCTCGAAGCCCACCAGCGCGTCGTCCTGGGCGAGGTCCCACACCGGCTGGTAGCGAAGCCGAAACTGCCCCTCCGACAGCGCGGTGCGCATCTCGGCCTCGACCGTCAGGCGGTCGTACGCGCGACGACGCATGTCGTCGGTGAAGACGGCGTGACCGGAACCGCCCTGGCCCTTGGCGCGATACATGGCGATGTCGGCGTCACGCAGGACGTCGGAGGCGGTCTGTCCCGGCCGCGCCACGACCACCCCCGCGCTGCCGGTCGGCGTCACCGGGTGACCTGCCAGCTCTACGGTCGCGCCGAGCGCCTCGAGCACGAGACCAGCCAGGACGACGGCCTCGTGCTCGCTGGTCGAGCCTTCGTCGAGGATCACGAACTCGTCCCCGCCGAAGCGAGCGACCAGCACCGAAGACGGCAGACGGTCGCGCAGACGGTTCGCGACGTGCACCAGCAGCTCGTCGCCCCGATCGTGCCCCAGCGAGTCGTTGACGACCTTGAGCCGATCGAGGTCGAGGAAGACGAGGACGGGTCCGGCCGAGCCCGTCTCGCGGTGTCGCCTGAGCGCGTGATCGAGCCGGTCGAGCAGCAGGGGGCGGTTGGGCAGCCCGGTGAGCGCGTCGGAGTGAGCCAGCTGCTGGAGCCGGGCCACCAGGCGGGTGCGGTCGACGGCGATCCCGACCAGGTCGCCGGCCCGCGTCACGAGCTGCCGGGTGACGTCGTCCGGCAGGCCCGGAACGGCCGGGTAGAGGGCGAGGGCGCCGAGCACCCCGCCTGCGGGCGAGGTGATCGGGAAGGCCCAGCAGCCCCGCGCTCCGCACTCACGGGCCAGCTCGTGGAAGGGCGCGTGGCTCTCGTCGGCGAACAGGTCATGGACCAGGACAGGTGCGCCGGACCGTGCCGCTGCCGCGCACGGAGAGTGCTCGTTGGACAGTGGCAGCCCCTCGACCCGCTCGGCGTAGGAGAGCGGCAGGCTCGGTGACGCGCCGTGCCGGAGCGTCCCGCCGTCGCTGTCGTCGCTGGGCTCGGTGAGCAGGATCGCCGCGGCCGTCCTGTCCAACGTGTGCTCCATCCACTCGCAGAGCAGGTCGAGCACGACCGGGAGCGGGGCCTCTGCGGCGATCTTCTCGAGCACCTCGGCCAGGAGCGCGACCGACTCCGCAGCACGGTCCCGCTCGCTGACGTCTCGGGCCGCGACCACGATCCCCCCGATGTCGGGGCTCTCGATCAGGTTCGCGAGCAGTGCCTCGTAGCGGCGGGTGCGGCCCTCGAGCGAGGTGAGGCTCATGCGTACGGGAAGGCCGTTCCCTTGGCCTGCGGCGCTCCGGCGCAGCTGACGGGCGAGGGCTCGCCGCTCGGGCACCGCGACGGCGTCGAGCAGGTTGGGCAGCGGCCCACCGGGCTCGACCCCGAGCAGCCGTCGCGCCGATCGGCCGGCGTAGCGGACCTCGCCGTCGACGGTGACGACGATCAGCAGGTCCTGCATGTGCAGCAGGAACTCCTGTGCGCGGGGCTCGCCGTCGGCGAGGGCGCCCTCGATCGTGTCCTGCAGCTGTTCGGCGGCCAGCAGATCGCGCTGGTCGCGCTGGATCGTGGCGCTCCCGAGCAGCGTGCCGTCCAGGTCCCGCACCGCGAAGGCGGTCACCGAGACCGGGATCGGCTCGTCCGTACGCCAGTCCCGCAGCGTGCTGGGTCCGATCCACGATCCTTCCCGCGCGAGGACAGGCTGCATCTGGGTCCGGCGCTCCAAGCCCTCCTCGGTGAGAAAGCTCGAGACGTCCAGGCCCTCCGGACCGGTGGCGGCGGGCATGCCGACCAGGTGCCGGCCGGCCTGGTTGACGAAGCGCACCCGACCCTCCCGGTCGGCGAAAAGGACGAAGTCGGGACAGCAGCTCAGCAGCTGCTCGAGCAGGCGCTGCGACCCTGTGTCGGGCGGGTTCATCGGTGCTCCCGTGGCTCCGAGGGGCTGAGGGACCGTCCTGCGTCGAGGTCCCCGAAGGACTCCTGGACGAGCACGCTAGACGAGCATCCAAGCCTGCCAGGCCCGGGACCTGGCAGGGTGTCCGGGTGCGGGTGGAGAGCGTCGGGGCGGGGCCGACCTGGGTGGCGGGGCTGACCGATGCGGCTCTGCTGGACCGCTTCGGGGCCGGGGCGTTCCAGCGGGGCCGGGCGTACGCGCGCGGTCGAGCCGTGCAGACGCTCCAGCTGACCGAGCGGGTGATCGACGCGTGGGTCTCCGGCGGGCAGCCAGAGCCGTACGACGTGTGGATCGTCGCCGGAGGCACGACGTTCGACGGCGGGTGCTCGTGCCCGGTCGGCGGTGACTGCAAGCACGTCGTCGCGGTGCTGCTGACGACCCGCAGCTGGCTGGAGCAGCAGCGGGGCGCGGTCGCGCGGCAGACCGCTGACTGGGAGGACCGCCTGGCCGGCCTGCTGATCCCGGAGCCGGACCGGCCGCCGCTCGGGCTGCGGCTGGAACGGGCCGGGGGTGGACAGGACGGGCTGCGGGTCACGCCGGTCACGGCCGGTGCTCGTGGTCGGTGGATCAAGACCGGGGTCACGTGGTCGCAGCTGCACCGGGGCTACTCTCGGGTTTTCGTTTTCCTGACGCGGCCTGAGCGCGCTGTTCGGTCGTCTGACACACATACAGCGGCGTCTGGGGCCGATGCTGCCGCCGGTGATCGGCTGACGCCGGACACAAGTATTCTCTGTACGTGACAACCAACGACACGCTGACTGCCGATGAGGCAGCGCTCGTGCTCGGGGTGTCGACTAGGCGCGTGCACCAGCTGGTTCGCAGCGGTGGCCTTCCGATCGCAGCTTGGCAGGGCGGGCGCATGCGCCTAACAACGGACGTGGTGCGCGCCCGTGCAAAGGCACCGACCCTGAAGGGGCGTCCCTGGTCGGAACAGGCAGTCTGGGCGGCCGCCTGGCTCCTTGACGGTCGGGAGCCCGATTGGTTGCACGAGCGGACGTCTCGTCGTATTCGAGCGTCGCTGCCGGGACTGGGACCGGACGGCGTGGCGGTGATGATGCGAAGGATCACCACAACCCGCGTCTACGAAGCGGACAGCAGCGTGCTGGGGCGGGTGGCGTCGGAACCGGGAACAGCAAGGCGTTGGCTGCCGGGGCGGACGTTGCTGGTGTGCCTGCCCGCAGCGCGGGCCTCCGGTCTACCAGCAAGGTACGGGCTCCGGACGGGGCACGACCTCACGGTGGTCTCCGTCGAAGGGTGGCTGCCGGACGTCAGCGACGGATACGTCCCCCGCGTCTTGGCCGAATGATCATCGCGCGAAACTCGGTAGTTCGCTGGTAGACCGGCGGCCCGCGCTGCGGGCGGTATCGAACGCAGCCGCGGTGTACGCCGGGGAATCGGCCTGCTCTCCGTGGCACCGGCACGGCAGCGCGAGCGCAGCGTTGTCGTCGTTCGTCGTGAGGGCGGCGGGGAGCCGAAAGGTCACGCCGAAGTGTGCAGCCCTGCAACCAGCGGCCGCCGGGCACGTCAAGCCTTACCGTCGGGGAGCGATCGTGCGTCACGGCAGGTGTGTGGCCCTATCGACCCATAGCCCTGTCTGGATCGCGGTGTGCGTCGTGATCGCCCACGGGTACAGCTCGGGTCCGGATCTCGCCGGGGTGACGATGATGGCCAGGAAGACGTCGAAGCCCGCTTCTACATCGTGGAGGACGTCCGCGTACGACCGCAGGTCGATTGGGCTCGGGTGCGTCGGGCCGTCGGGGTGCGTGTGCCAGTCGCCGAGCCACACGCTGCGGTCGTGGGCGTAGGCGGCGGCCGCGAGGCTGCGGGCGTGCACGGGGTCGCGCCGGAACCACGACCTCGTACTTTGCGCGTTCGGTCCTGGTCCACCGGCAACGGCGACCGCGATGAGCCCGTCGGGGTACTGGTGCCCGAGGAGGATGCCCCCGGTCTCGTCCCCCCCTTCGGGGCCTGAGCAGGCCCGGGTGATCTGATCGAGGGCCCGAGCCGACAAGAGGACCCGGTGGGTCATGGGACGCCGCAGGTGACGCACCCGGGTCTGGGTGGTGTCGCGGGGTTCCAGCGGACCTCACCGGTCCGGGCGACGTCGAACGGAGCGGCCCACGGGACGCGGACCCGGAGCGCGACGACGGCCTGCTCACCGGGGAGACGCTGGTCGTTGTGGCCGGCTCGTTGGAGGATGCTGGCGACGGCGACCTTGGCGGCGAGCTGGCCTACGAGCGCGATGTCCGGGCCGACCGCCGTCATCGGGCGGTGCGGGTCTCCGTCGCCGTACCCGCGTTCCTGGTCGCGTTCGGGCTCCATCCGGGCCGCGTCGTACAGGTCGGCCCGGCGGCAGATCAGGCAGCCCTGGTCTGGCGCTCGCCGCAACCGCAGTACCTCCCCGAGCGCTCCGTTCTCCAGGATGCTCGTGAGGACCGCGTCCCGCCCGGCGCGTCGCGCGAGGTGGCTGACGACCCGGCGGGGCGCGACGCCGTCGGCGGCGCACAGGACGACGTCGATCTCCGGCAGCAGCGCTCGGACCCGGTCCGCGTCCCCGGCGACGTCCAGGACGTGCGACCGGGCGTCGAGGCCGGGCCAGCGCTCGCGGAGCCGCGCGGCGAGCGCGTCGGTCTTGTACCTGCCGATGTCGCGGTCGTCCAGGACGTGCCGGACCGTGTTGTGCCAGAGCAAACGGTCCGGGTCCAAGAGGTCGATCCGTTTGACGCCGTAGCCGGCGAGAGCGGCCGCAGCGGCGCTCCCCAGACTGCCCGTCCCGACGACGAGGACGGCCTTGCCCTGGAGTACCTCCACCGGCCAGTGCCCCTGCAGCTGTCCAAGGCCGTGAGTATCGGGTTCGACGACGAGCTCCACCGGTACGGCCCCCGCCGCCGTCACCTCCCAGCCGGTGAACTCCTCAAAGGCGTCCGCGGCAGTGGGGAGGGACGCCTCCGGGCAGTGCGTGATCACGAGGACCTTCGTGTTTCCTCGTGGCCTCTGCAGGTCGGGGACGAGCGTGACGAGGCTGTCGGCGCTGATGTATGTGCCGGGCCTGCGAACGAGCAGGTAGTGCTGGAACGGGACGTGCATGTCGACCCTGTGCCACACGCCGGCGTAGTTGACCGACTCCGTCCTACGCAGGGTCTCCTGGGACCGCGGGATGTCGACGGGGAAGGACGCCCCTGCGTGGCCGTCCCGGAACTTGCCGACCACGTAAAGGTCGTCCGGGCGATGGTGCACGAGGCCGATCTCGCCGCGGCCGGCTGTCGCCGTACGGATCCTGCGTGCCGCGTCGGCGGGGAGTGCGAACGTCGTCGGCCTGGTCATCCCGGGGTGGCCTCGGTCGGCGCCGGCGCGCATCCGACCCGGTTGGCGGTGGTCGTGATGAGCAGCTCGTCGAGGCCGGAGTCGTTCACGATGCCCGTAAGCGTCATGTCCTCGCGTGCCCCGGCTTTCATCAGTGCGTACTCGATGCGCCAGCCGGCGGCCTTCTTGAGGAGCGTCAGGACGCTGCTCTGCGGGTCCCAGTCGGCCTGTGTCTGGAACAGGCACAGGGCCCCGTTCCCGAGGACGTGCCACCTGGCCTGGGTCAGCTCCAGCGGCAGTGGTTCCGGATCGACGGGGAAGATGTAGGGGAACACGATGGGGTACGCGGCCGCGTAAACCAGAACGATGTCGATCCCGGTGGGGACGAGCCGGTCGAGGCCGTCGGGAGCGGCCCTGTCGAACGGCCAGACCGGGAGCCTGCCCGCCCAGCCGTCCCCATCCCCCTGCAGGACGAGACTCGGGAACGCCTCACCGATCTCCCACTTGTCCGTCGCCAACCGGGACGGTTCGGCCTCCCACCACGGAATCGGCGCCAGGTCGGTCATCCCTGGTTGATGTCCTTGACGACCCGCTCGGGGAGGTCGAGTGCCGCGGCCCCGCCCCCGACGCCGGCGGGCCCGGCTCCCGCCCCGTCGTCACCGTCGGCGCGGGGGAAGTCGGGCCCGAACACCTCACCCCACTTCCTCACGGCGACGTTCTCCTCGTCCATGTCCTCGTGGAGGAGGGCGCTATCGGTGAGGTCCGCGGCGGCCTCCAGTTTGCCGCGCAGCGCGACCACGTCGAGGTCCGGCTGGATCTCGCCGCACAGCCCGGCGGGGTCGCACACCGGGTCGTTGACCCGGACCGACGCGGCGGTGAAGAAGGTGGCGAGCGCGTCCTGACGGCGCCCGGTCTTGGGCATGCAGTCGTAGGCGAGCAGCTCCATGTACAACGAACGGACGTCCACGCCGGTCCGGGTCTTCACCCAGCGCTTCAGGACGCGGACCATCGGGGCGTAGATCCGTCCTTCGGCGTGGGCCTCCCGGGCCTGGTCGATGAGCAGACCGGGGTCCGTCCGGACCCACGTGCTGTTCCGAGCCTCGGGGATGAGAAGGGTCCCGTCGGCCTGGAGCAGCGCGGGCATCGCGTCAACGGTGAACGGGGCGTCGGCGTCCGGATCGTCGAGGAAGCACTTCACCGAGTGGTTCCGGGGCTTGATCAGCCGCACCTCACCTGAGCCGAACGACCCGTTCGTGCCGAGGAGGTCCTTGACCCGTCCTGCGACGTGGTCGAGCGCGTCCTGCGCGGAGTCGCCGTCCTGCCCCCAGCCGGGGAAGTCGGCGGCGTCGAACACGAGGATCGTGTCGACATCCTTGATCGGGTCGTGCTGCGTCCCCCGCGCGAGCGACCCCGACGGCCGGACCTCGTCGGTCTCCGGCCTGAAGGCGTCCATGAACAGGTCGCGTCGTTCGCGCGCGTCCCGCATCCTGTCCGCCGGGGCGTTCACGGTCGTCTGGTAGGTGTCGAACGCGGTGCTTACCTTCATGGTGCGGTCCTCACGGTCGGTGCGGGCGGGAGCAGGACTTCGGTGATCGGGCCGTCGGTGTGGCCGGCCCGGATGGCGAGGGCGGCGACGTACCGCGGCCGGTGGTCCGGGTCGCCCGTGGCGACCTCGTCGTCCCATTCGTAGACGACGGTCCGGAGCGTGTTGCAGAGCCGTCCGAGCAGGACCGCGACCGGGAACGGGCACCGCAGAAGCAGGTGCAGCGTCGCGTTGTCGTGCGTCTGAGCGAGATCGCGTAACCGTGCGGCGACGTCCTCGATGAGCGGCGCGGCCGTCGTCGGGTCGAGGCGCCCCGGCGCCTCCGGTCGCAGGTGCTCCCAGGCGTCGAAGCCGTCGTGCTCCCCGAGGAACCGGGTGTACGCGGCGGCGCTCGTGTCGGGAAGCAACTCGACGAACGCGACGACGTGCCGCGGCCGGCCGACGGCCCCGAGGGAGTTCATCCCGTGCCCGGCCCTGTGGACCAGCCCGTCGGCGGCGCCGCTGACGGTCCCGCACGTCCACGGCTGCCCGTCGCTGCCCTCGACGGTCATACGTCCGACCAGCGTCGTGGGCAGCGCCGCGCCCAGCGCGAACGCCACCGACAGGTGCGCCCCTCCGGTGAGGCGCACCGACGGCCTGCCGATCCGCGCGAGGGCGCCCGGCAGCAGCGGTAGGGCGTCGCGCAGGTCGCGAAGCCCCTCCGGGGAAGGGAGCCGGCCGCCGGACCCGGGCCGCAGGACGACCGAGAGGTCGGGCCCGCCCGGGACCGGCTGCTGCGGTCCGCCCCTGGTCTGGACCTGCACGTGCAGCGGACCGGCGTCCGCCCGCCGGGCCTCGGCGAGCTGTCCTGCCCTGAACGCCAGCATCTCCCGGGTGAGGTCCACCAGCCCCGCCCGGTTGCCGGCGCCGTACTGCTTGAGGGACCCCAACGTCCGCGGCGGCTGGCTGAGAAGCCGGTCCGGCGCCCCGTAGTCCACGGACCCGTCTGACTTGAGGACCGCGTTCGCTACCGCGAACACGAAGCCCGGGTCCCGAGCCAGGTCGCGCAGGCGCGGCAGCTCGACGTTCCGGACGACGCCGCTGTGGACGAGGTCGGGTGTCACCAGCAGGACTGCGCCACCGAGGCCGGCGGCGAGGGCCTCGTCGAGTCGCTGCTCGGTGTCGCCCGGCGGCAGGTCGGTCCGGTCGTGCCAGACGGGCAACCCCGCGGCCCGCAGCAGCCACGACAGGTCAGTCATCGTGACGGTGCCGTCCGACTGCCGGTAAGAAACGAACACCGACCCACCTGGCACAGTGGACCCCGTCATCGCCGCGCCCCAGGAACGTCTCTGTGGTCCACGCTGCCTCCCATGATCGTCTCGTGCCGGAGGCTAGCTCCGACGTCCGACAATCTCAGCCCGGTTCCGCGGCCACCCGCCCCGACGGGCCGTCGTGGGTCACCGGGGGCGGGCCCACAGGGACCCGACGTCCCTTGGGGACCGATGAGCCCATGCGCGTCCTTGGGTTCCCTAGGTCGGGCTCAGATGCAGTCAGCTGTTGCGTTCAGAGCCGTCACCGCTGTCGGGCTCGGGCCGGAATGGGTAGCGGTCCCAGGCGGCGTCCAGGATCGGGTTGCGCGGCGGAGAGGCCCGTCCAGCTTCGGCGACGAGCAGCGCCAGCACTCGGTCCGGGTAGACGCCTTCCCCGTCGTCCCTCCAGTCGGTGACCTCCCCGAACACCCGGACAGGGTCGTCGGCGAGCGCGTGGGCGACGGTGTCCTCGAACTCCTCCAGGCTCATGAACACTGTCGGAACCGTCGGATCGGGCTGACCCTCTCGGAAGGTCGGAGCGTTGAGCAGGAAGTGGGGCTCGGCGGTGACGACGATGCCGCGGACGGGAACGTCGGACGGGATGTCGGCGTAGACCGTGTGTCTGTCCCGGAGGAGCCTTGCGCTGGCCGCGATCTGCTTCAAGCCCTTCCCCGCCCGCGCGAGCACGTCGTTCTTGAAACCGTCGAAGTCGAATCGGGCCCGGCTGTTGACGCGCGCGGCCTTCACCTCGATCAGCAGGACCAGCCCCGGCAGGACCAGCAGCCAGTCGACTGTCTTGCTGCCTCCCTGGCCCGACGAATAGGGTCGTTCCGGTTCCACGCGGACGCCGGGTAGCGGCTCGAGCTGCCTGAGTTGTTCGCCGGCGTACGCCTCGACCAACCGTCCGATGTCGCGGGTGAACCGGTCACCCCACTTGCCGATGCCGAGGAAGTAGACGCCGTTCAGGCTGGCGCGTTGTGCGACAAGGTCGGTCACGGGCGCCAGGTACGCCCCGGGTCGCATCTGGACGTAAGGCGTTGATCGAAGCGGGTTCGGGTCGAAGCGACGTAGCGAGGCGGCGGCGTGCCGACCCGCACGGGCAGCCTCGGCCACCTGCGCATACGGACCGGCGAGCGCTCCGGTGAACACGTGGCGGATCAGGTCGGCGGGGACTACGTCCACGACACGGGCGAAGTGCGGCTGGTCGAGCCAGGCCGGCTCGAACCAGCCAGCGTTGGTCTTGGCGGACATCGCGGCGAGCAGGCACACCCCGAAGTAGTCCGACGGGTCCGCCCCGAGCAACTCCCGCAGGTTCTCCCGGCTCAGCACCTCGTACTCGGGTCCGAAGTCCCGGTCGAACAGGGCACCCATTCGCTTGAGCCCCGCTCCCTTCTCCCCTTGCCACTCTCCCTGCTCGTACACAATCCGCACGAGTGCGTCCAGGGCGGAGTCGTCCTGGAGAAACGGGTCGTCGAGGTTCATGTAGGCGTCATGGAGCCTTGCGAGGGTGCCCGGTCCGACCGGTGCCGCCCGGTGCTCGTTGCCCCACGCGAGGGACTCCCTTGCGATCGACGCGAGGACCCAGGGGTGCGGGCCCGCCGGGTCGACCTGCAGCGGCTCCGGCGTCCATCTGGCCGCACTCGCGGCAGCGACGGCGGCCAGCAGTTCGCTCGGCCGGTGGGCCCTCACGAGACGGCGGTACTCGTCCCAGGTCACGGGCGGCGTGCTCCGGGCACCGCGCCCGGGGGCGGTCCCCGGCGCATAGGCGACGGGGATGCGCCTTGCCGTCCGCGGGGCGGCTGCCGCCCCCCGCCCGGCCCGGGTCGTCACCGGGCGCGCCGCCGGGCCGTCGTCGGACGGGTCCGTGCCGGGGCTCGTGGACCGGGGCTCGTTCCGCCCCAGCGCATCCCTTCCGGCACGGCTCCCCGTCGGTCTCCGGCGAACCGCACATGCGTCTCCGCTGTCCCGTTGGTGGGGCCCGGTCGTGCACGGATGGCGGTCACGCGGCTCCGCCCAGACCGTCCTGGATCCTGGTGAACACCTCGCGGCGGGCCCAGGCGGTGAGGGCGTCGCGGAACTCGGGCTTGTCGAAGAACATGCGGAACAGGTCGTCGTTGGCGCTGTGCCGGTCGATGACAACCCCCTCGAACTGCCGGTCGAACACGTATCCGAACTGCTCCTCGGTGTTCTGCCCGGCGATCTTGCGGAGCTCGGGGTCGACGGCGGCGGCCTGGACCTGCTGGTCGAACCAGACCTGGTCGGCGTCGCCGAGCTCGGTGCCGAACCGGTCGTTGAGCAGGTCGATCAGCCGGGACAGCCGGACCTTGTCCGGGTGCTCCTGCTTGCCGCGTCCTTCGCTGCCGCGACCGGGGAGACCGGAGTCGCCGTCGCCGGGCGTAAGGCTCAGGTCGTGCTCGCCGGTCGCCTGCGTCCGGATGTGGGTGAGGACCGCGGCGTCGCCGAGGTCCAGGCCGCCGTCGTCCGCCTCGGGCCGGCGGATGCGCTGCAGGAGGGCGCTGCCGTACAGGTGGAGCTCCTCCAGGTCGTCGGAGACGAACGGGACGATCTGTCCGAGGAACGCGTAGGTGCGGGTGAAGTCCCGGAGCGCGGTCCGGAAGTCCTCCTGGTCGTCCGGGTCCTCCAGCGCGTCGTACCGGTCCCGGGCCGGGTTCGTGAGCGCGTAGATCGCCTCGTGCGCCCCGTCGGCGGCGGTGAGCAGCGCGCGGACCATCGCGGTCATCTCGGCCGGGTCGATCACGCCGTGGTCCATGATCCGGGTGCGGAGGTTGAACAGCAGGTTCGGGTCCGTCGGTTCGGTCCACGCGACCTCGTAGAACGGCTTGAACGCGGCCCGTATGTCCTCGGTCCGGTTCGCGAAGTCCAGGACGAACACCGACTCCTTACCGGGCATCGTCCGGTTGAGCCGGGACAGCGTCTGGACCGCCTTGACGCCGTCGAGCTTCTTGTCGACGTACATCGTGTGCAGCAGCGGCAGGTCGAACCCGGTCTGGTACTTCTCCGCGACGATCAGGACCTGGTAGGCGCCGACGTCGAACGGGTCGTCGCCCTTGAACCGGGCGGCGGTCTCGCTCTCCGGGAACGTGTTCATCCCGGGTTCGGTGTACGTGACGTCGGGGAGCTCGTCGTCGGTGACGGTGCCGGAGAACGCGACGAGGGCCTTCAGGTCGGTGTAGCCCTTTCCGTCGAGGTACCGGCTGATCGCCTGCTGGTACCGGACGGCGTGCAGCCGCGAGCGGGTCACGACCATCGCCTTCGCCCGCCCGCCGAGCTCGTGCCGGGTGACCGTCCGGAAGTGCTCCACGACGATCTCGGCCTTCTGCGCGAGGTTCGTCGGGTGCAACGCGACGAACCGGGCGAGCGCCGCGTTCGCCTTCCCCTTGTCGAGCTCCGGGTCGTCGGAGGACAGGCCGTTCGCGAGCCGGAAGTACGTGCTGTACGTGACGTAGTTCGCGAGGACGTCCAGGATGAAGCCCTCCTCGATCGCCTGCCGCATCGAGTACAGGTGGAACGGTGCCAGCCGGGTCCCGTCGGGCTGGGCGGCGTCCGGGAGGCGCTCGCCGAACAGCTCCAGCGTCTTGTCCTTCGGGGTCGCGGTGAACGCGAAGAACGACAGGTTGTCCTGCCGGCCCCGGTCGACCGCAGACCGGCGCAACGCCGTCATCGTGTCCGCGACCTCGTCCTGCCCGTCGGTCTCCGCGTCCTCCTGCTCCACCCCGCCCGACAGGACCCTCTTGAGCTTGTGGGCGCTCTCCCCCGACTGCGACGAGTGCGCCTCGTCCACGATCACCGCGAACCGGGCGCCGGACACCGCGCCGACGGTCCGGGCGACGACCGGGAACTTCTGCAGCGTCGTGATGATGACCTGCGCGCGGGACCCGGTGAGCGCGTCCGCGAGCTGCCGGCTGTCGTCGTCGATCCGCTCGACGACGCCGGGGGTGTGGTCGAACTGCCAGATCGTGTCCTGGAGCTGCCGGTCGAGCACGGTCCGGTCCGTCACCACGACGACCTTGTGGAACACCTTCGTGTTCCCGCCGAGCACGGCCGCGCCCGACCCGGGCTCCGGGACCGCGGCGGTGTGCAGGGTCGACAGGCGGTGCGCGAGCCACGCGATGCTGTTGCTCTTGCCCGACCCAGCCGAGTGCTGCAGCAGGTAGTTCCGGCCCGGCCCGTGCACCGCCGCGTGCTCGGTCAGCCTGCGGACCACGTCCCACTGGTGGTACCGCGGGAAGATCGTCGTCGGTCGGTCCTTGCGCTTCTTCGCCTTCCCCGTCGGCTTCACGTCGTGGACGAACCGGTGCAGCAGGTCCAGCCAGGCGTCCCGCTGCCACACCTGCTCCCACAGGTACGCGGTGCTGTAACCCGTCGTGCTCGTCGGGTTACCCCGCCCGCCCTTCTCACCCGGACCCCCCGAGCCCTGGTTGAACGGCAGGAACGTCGTGTCCGGCCCGGCGAGCCGGGTCGTCAGGAACACCAGGTCCTGATCGACCGCGAAGTGCACCACCGCCCGGCGCGCGAACAGCAGGTCCTTCGGGTTCCGGTCCCTGCGGTACTGCGCCTTCGCGTGCTCGACCGTCTGCCCCGTCAGCTGGTTCTTCAGCTCGGCGGTCGCGACCGGCAGCCCGTTCAGCAGCAGCAGCACGTCGACGCTGTCCTGCGGGCGCGACTCCGAATGGTGCACCTGACGGGACACCACCAGCAGGTTCGCGTCGTACAGCCTGCGTAGCTCCGGCGTCACGTCGTGCGCGGGCGCGAAGAACGCCAGGCGGATACGGACGCCCATGTCCTCGACCCCACGACGCAGCACGTCGACCGTCCCCCGCGAGTCGATCTCGGACGCGAGCCGCTTCGCGAACCGGTGCTGCGCCTCCGTCGTCCCGCCGTGCAACCCGACCAGCCGGTCCCATTCGTCGGGCTGCGTCGCGCCGATGAACTCGAAAAGCACCGCCGTGTCTAGGCCCAGGTCACGGCGGTAGTGCGACGCCGCCCCCGGCACCCAGCCGTTCACCAGCAGGTGCGACTCGATCGCTTCCTCGAACGCGGCCTCAGCGTGCACGCCGGTCATCAGGCCACGCTCCTGGCCGTCGTCACATCGAGCTGACCGGTCACGGCAGCCGTGACCAGCGCCTGACGCTTCTCGGCCAGTAGCCCCAGCAGGAGGTCGACGTGACCCCCGAGGGGGCGTGCGGCCCTGATCGCCTCCCCGATCTCGAATTGTTCGCCAACCGGCAGCAGAGGCAAGGGAGTGCGCGAGAACGTTCCCCAGTTCCTGAAGTCGACGGCTCTCTCCCGAGAGCTCCCGCCGTAGAGGCTGAGGTAGCCGCTGAGGGCAAAGACGCGCAGCAGGCGGCCGTAATAGTCGGAGTCACCCCCGTCGCGGGGCACGCAAACATGATTCGCGGGGCTGCAGACACCCGCGCTCTCGGACGTTCCAACGGCACCGGAAAAGCCGTCTAGCCCGTGAATAACCACGTCGCCCTCGCCGACGCCCTGCACCGCCGATGCATCCGTCGCGCTCTCGGT
This sequence comes from Mycobacteriales bacterium, assembly GCA_038236005.1. Taxonomy (GTDB): domain Bacteria; phylum Actinomycetota; class Actinomycetes; order Mycobacteriales; family SCTD01; genus CANKBT01. The sequence goes on from JBBSTI010000020.1 coordinate 31,280, forward strand.
GTAGCCCTCCGCCCGCCTGACGGCACGCGCGATCACCTGGCCGTCCCTGAACGCCGTCACGACCTCGGCGTCAGGGGTGGCCGGCCTCACGACCTTCCGAAGGAGCCGTTTGATCGGCACCATGGGGTACTCGGCGCTGCCGCCCAGCGCCCGCGCGATGCGGTCGCCGACGGCCGCGTCGACCCGTTCATCTAGCAGGGCGAGCAGCCGCTTGTGCAAAGCCCCTGCCTCCTCCAGCGCACCCACCTTGTCGTCCAGAAAATCGGCGATGCGGCGCTGGTGGTCTAGAGGCCAAACCGGCACCTGCAGCCGCTGCATCCTCTGCGAGCCCACGTGCCAGATTCCGAGCCCTTGTGACGCTTCCGCGTACAGGCCCGCACCGAACGCGAAGCGTGACCACCAGTACAGGTACCGCGCGTCTGTCCCCTCCCGCGGCCGGAGCCGCAGAAGCGTGTTCTGCATGGCGGCGTGCGGCACCTCGCCCGCGTAGATGCAGGTCTGGCCGACCTGGTCGCGGCTGCCTGATGCCTCCGTGACCAGCACATCGCCCGCCCGAAGCCGGTGACGGTCCAGTTCGGCCGGCTCGAAGTGCATGGACTTCACGTCGTCCAGACGCAGGACACCGTCCGCGACGTTGGCGGCCCGCAGGTAGGGGACGAGGTTCGTGCCGGCGTCGCTGTCGGGGGTGCGCATTTTGCCGAGCGAAACGTCGGCCAGCGCCCGGAGGGGGCGGCTGGCGGTCACGGGAGAACCCGCGCAAGGACCTGTCGGATGGCGCTCTCCACGCGGGCGATGTCCGGGTCGATCTCCGAGATTGGTCGGGGCGGGGCGTACTTGAAGAAGTGTCGGGTAAAGGCGATCTCATAGCCAATCTTGGTCTTGGCGGTGTCAACCCAGGCGTCGGGAACGTGCAGGAGGACCTCCCGCTTCATGTAGTCGTCAACGTCTTCGGTAAGCGGGACGTTCTCGTTGTCGCGGAGGTCGGCGGCGGGGACGAGACCCTTGCGGTTGCGGACGGGCTGGCCGTCGTCTCCGGTCTTGGGGCGTTCGACGGTGATCCGCTGGTAGCCGAAGTCCTCGTTGCGGAACACCTTGACGCGGTCGTCCGGGAGTTCCGGGTCGAGGGCGTCGCCGTACAGCCGGACGACCTCGGCGATCTTGTCGTCGGGGAGGTACTTCCGCTTGTCACCGAGCCCCTTGCGCATCTTGGCCCACTCGCCGCGGGCGTCGAGCAGGACGACCTTGCCCAGGCGCTCCTTGGTCTTGCGGTTGGTGAGGACCCAGAAGTAGGTGCTGATCCCGGTGTTGTAGACGAGCTGGTCGGGGAGCGCGACGACCGCTTCGAGCCAGTCGTTCTCGATGATCCACCTTCGGATCTCGCTCTCGCCGCTGCCGGCTGCGCCGGAGAACAGCGGGCTTCCGGAGAACACGATGGCGACGCGGCTGCCGCCGGTGCCGTCCGGGTTGACCGGCTTCATCTTGCTCAGGAGGTGCTGGAGGAACAGCAGGCTCCCGTCGCTGACCCGTGGGAGGCCGGCGCCGAACCGGCCGCGGTGCCCGAGCTGGGCGTTCTCGTCGGCGAGCTGCTTCTGGATGCGTTTCCAGTCGACCCCGAACGGCGGGTTGGCGATCATGTAGTCGAACTGCTGCCCGGGGAACTGATCGTCGGAGAGGCTGTTCCCGAGGCGGATCCTGGACGGGTCCTGACCTTTGATCATCAGGTCGGATCGGGCGATCGCCCAGGTCTCCGCGTTGAGCTCCTGCCCGAACACTTCAAGGCGGGCGTCGGGGTTGCCCGCGAGGTGTTCCTGGCCGGCGGTGAGCATCCCGCCGGTGCCGCACGCGCAGTCGTACATGGTCCGGATCGGGGCGGTGCTGGCGAGCGCTGCGTCGTCCTCGCTGAACAGGATGTCGACCATGAGCCGGATGACCTCGCGCGGGGTGAAGTGCTCCCCGGCGGTCTCGTTGCTCATCTCGGAGAACTTCCGGAGGAGCTCCTCGAACAGGTAGCCCATCTGGTGGTTGTCGACGCTGTCCGGGTGCAGGTCGGCCTCGGCGAACCGGGCGATCACCGGGTAGAGCAGGCCGGCGTCGTCGAGTCGGGTGATCTGGTTGTCGAATCCGTACTTGTCCAGGACTTCGGTCGCGCCGCTGCTGAAGCCGCGGACGTACGTGCGGAGGTTCCGGGCGATGTTCTCAGGGTCCGCGAGCAGCCGGGGGAAGTCGAGCTGGCTGGTGTTGTAGAACGGCTGGCCGGCCTCCCGGAGCAGGATCCGGTCCACGTTCTCGATCTTTCCTGCGAGCGCGATCGCCCGGGCGATCACCCGGTCCTTCGTGGGCGCGAGCACGCAGTCGAGCCGGCGGAGCACGGTCAGCGGGAGGATCACCTGGCCGTACTCGTGCGCCTTGTAGTCGCCACGTAGGAGGTCGGCGACCGACCAGATGAACTGGACCATGCTGGCCGAGCCAGTCTGCTCGCTCACTCGTTGTCCTTTCGCTCACCCCAGCGGGGTCCTGCCCGATTCTCCGTCCGGAGCACGACACTGGCAGTGCGCGTGTGCCCGGCGTTGGCATCGGCGTCCGTTACGTTCCGCTTCATTGTCGGGGTTGGCGGTCTCGCTAGGACGGCGGGGGCCGCTGCAGGAGGCGTCGGGGCTGGATCGCTGCCGTCGTCCCGGACGTGGACACGGCAGCAGACGCGGGAGCGGGGCTTGATGTGGGTCCTGCCTGCGCCGTCCACGTCGAACGTGTTCCGTCGTCGAGTAGCGCGAGACGGGCGGCACGCTGGTCCGGCGGGTTGCGACGTGGAGGATCCTTGAAGGCTCGGCTCTGGTCACTGTCACCGGCTGCGGAGCGGCCAGCGCCGACCGGGCCCCACCTGGCGGGGTTATCCGGGTAGTGGCGCGGACCGGAGTCCGGGGCCGTCGTCGATGAGTTGAGCGCCGTCGAGGACGAGAGCGGGCGGTTGCGGAAGCCCCTGTCCGCGGACCACGCCCGTCCGGTCGTCGACGGCGACGATCCCGTCCGGGCCATCGACCCAGACGACGCCGCCGCCCGCGACGAACGCCTTGGTGGACCGGGCCGGATCGAGCCGCCAGAGGACGGTGCCGTCAGTCAGGTCGACCCCGACAACGCCGAGATCCTGCCCGTGCACCACGGCGACCCGGGTGCTCGGGTCGACCAGGGCTGTGGGAATGCCCCGGGCGGGCAGTGCGGGGCCGACGACCTCGCCGGCGGCGGTGTCCCGGACCTCCACGACCGTGGTCGTGTCGGACAGGGTGTCGGTGGTGGTTGCCGCGAGCAGTCGGCCGCCGGTCGCGGTGAGCGCGACGGATCGGGACCCGACAGCGCCGGGCGTCCAGTCGTCGCTGGTCCACCGGACCGCCCCGGTCTTGGCGTCCGCGCCGGTCAGCACGGTGTCGACGCCGGTGTCCTGGGCGGTGAGGACAGCGGTGGTCAAGTCGATAAGGACCGGGGCTGCCGCGCTGGCCCAGAGCTGGCGGCCGTCGGCGGGGTCGAGTGCGACGGTGCCGCGGGCGGCGTCCTGCGTCCCCTCCCTGACCGCAGTGAGGACCGCGTCGGGTCCGGCGGCGACCGCCGGGCCGGACGTCGGCTGCTCCCACAGGGTCCGGCCGGTACCCGGGTCGAGCCGCGCGACGATCCACCCGGACGTCGCGGCCGCGAGTCCGTCGCCGGGGGTGTCCTGCTGAAAGGACGCGACGAGTGGCCCGTCGGTGGCGAGCAGGAGCGTCGGGGCGCTGCTTACGGTGGCGGCGTCCCCGAGCGGCACCGTCCACAGCGTCCGTCCGCTGCCCGCGTCGAGCGCGACCGCCATCGTCGGCTCTCTAGGCTGTCGGGTCGTACCTACGACGACCCGTCCGTCGCTCACGGGGTCGGTGAGGCGGACGTCGCTGGTCCACGTCCCGTCGACCGACGGAACCGTGCTCGTCGGGCCGGCGGGCGTCGCCGCGCCGGCGGGTGACGTCTTCGCGGGAGGCGTCGTGCCGGGGTCGCTGCCGCCTCCGCAGCCTGCCAGCAGTGCCGCGCACAGGACCAACACGGCGACGTGGCGGGTGCCGGGCAACTTGATCGTGCCGACGGTGTTGGTCCGGGTC
>JBBSTI010000021.1:0-35390 GCA_038236005.1 Mycobacteriales bacterium
CACCGAGGGCGACGAGATCTCGGTCAACCTGACCGAGGAGGCCCCGGTCGTCAGCACCGAGGCCCACGCGGTCGAGCGCGTACGCCTGGACACCGAGACCGTCACCGACCAGGAGACCGTCAGCGGCGAGGTCCGCAAGGAAGTCATCGACACCGAGGGCGCCGACGAACGCCGCTAGACCCCAGCGCTCCCGCGCAGAACCCGAGCACGCCCGCGCAGCCCGGACCTCACGAGGTCCGGGCTGTCGGCTCTGTGCACCGGGACATCACGGAGCTCCCTCGTGCTCCGGGGGCCCAGCACCTGTGTCGCTGCAGGTCCGTGGAGCGGTGCTTTCCTAGACTCGCGGCTGTGGGCAACGCAACGGGCAGAAGCTGGAACGACCTCCCGACGTCGCTATGAGGTGGCCCAGGTCGGTCGTGGCCCCGCTCGCTGTGGCGGGGATCGTCTCCGGCGGTGCCCCGCTGCCCGACCCGACGACGGTGCAGCTGCCTGACGGCCCTCCCTCCCGGCGGACCGTGGCCGGCGAGCTGCTCGCCCCGCTCCAGCTGACCCGTCTGCTGGCAGCGTCCCCGCGGCTGCTCTGGGCGCCTCGAGGTGACGGGCGGATCGTGCTCGACCTCCCGGGTTACGGCGCGTCGGACCGCGCCGGCACCTTGCTGCGCGCCTACCTGCGCCGGCTGGGCTACGACGCCCGGGGGTGGGGGCCCGGGTCGAACCGGGGCCGCGTGGAGCAGGACGCCAGACGCCTGGGCAGGGTCGTCGTGGCTCTGGCCGAGAAGCAGGAACGGCCCGTCTCGCTGATCGGCTGGAGCCTCGGTGGTGTTGTCGCACGTGAGATCGCCCGGGCCCACCCCGAGGCGGTCGACCGTGTCATCACGTTCGGGTCCCCGGTGATCGGCGGTCCTGCCTACACCTCGCTGGCCGCCACCGGCGCCCGTGTCGACGCCGCCCGGGTGCGGGCCATGCAACGTCGCCTGGACGCAGCGCGTCCGATCAGCACCCCGATCACCGCCATCTTCAGCCGCGCCGACGGGGTCGTGGCCTGGCGCGCCTGCATCGACCACGTCAACCCGGTGGTCGAGCACGTCGAGGTGCGCTCGCCCCACCTCGGTCTCGGCCTGGACCCCGACGTCTGGCGCCTCGTCGCCGACCGGTTGGCCACCACGTCCGAGCCGGCACGAGCGTCTTGATCCCTGACGACGACGGCCTCGTGCGCGAAGCGGCCGTACGGCCGGCCGACGTCGGTCCGACTGCTTGCGACGTACGGACCCTCCGGCTTGCTGCCGACCTGGACGGGCAGCGCTTCGTGGATGCCGTGAACGATGCCGTGGAGAACGCGGGCCCCGAGGCTGTCGAGGAGGCTTCCCTGGTCGCCGGCCACGGTCGACGCACCCTCGGCTGCCTCAGATGAACTACTTCGCCAGGAAGACCACGTCGTCGGGGGTGGGCCCGGCCGGGTCGATCATCGTGCCGTCCTTGAAGATCGAGTCGAGGAACGACACGGCGTACGTGTTGATGAGCTCGTGCGCCCTGCCGGGGTCCAGGTTGCCGGGCGAGCAGCCCTCGTCTGCCTGAGCGCTGATGGCGTCGACGACGACCGGGTTCACCGACGGTAGGTCCGCGAAGAAGTCGACGTAGTCGCACAGGTCGGTGAAGGTGTTGTGCTGACCGTCGACGAGCTCGACGCGATAGCTGGGCGTGCTGCGCGTCAGGTCCCAGGCTCGGGTGACGTTCGGGTCGACCGGCGTGGTCTGGTCGTTCGTCCCCACCATCACCAGTGCGGGGACGGTGATCGACCGGAGCCGCTCGTCGGACAGCAAGGGGTCGGCACCGCCCCCGACGGCGGGCGCGAGCGGGATGATCGCGTCCACGCGGGGGTCGGCCTCGACCGAGCCCAGCTCGTTGGAGAAGCCGGAGGCCACGGCGTAGGCCGTGAACCCGCCGAACGAGTGACCGGTGACCGCGACGCGTTCCGGGTCGGCGACCCCGGCGAAGCCCGCCGTCTCCTTGCTCTGCAGCCCGAGTATCGCGTCGATCACCGCACCGATGTCCCGCGGCCGGTTCAACGCGATCAGGGCCTGCGGATCCTGGGTGCCCGCGATGCCGTCGACGGCGGTGTTGCCGGTGTGGTCGGGGGCGACGACGAGATAGCCGTGGCTCGCGAGGGTCTCGGTGTAGTCCGACGAGATGTAGCGCAGACCGCCCGAGCCGTGGGAGTAGACGACGAGCGGGAACGGACCGTCGGGCGACAGGCTCAGGGCGCTGGCCGAGATCGCGGACGGCGACTCGTAGTAGGAGCCGGGCAGCAGCTCGTAGCGGTGCTTCTCGCCGGTGGTCCCGGCCGCGAGCGGGAACCACACGTCGACGGTGAGCGGCCGGCTGCGGGTCGTGTCGGTGATCGTGATGGTCGAGACGCCGACCTCGTACTCACCGCGCCCGATCGTCTCGAACGAGGCGGGGGCAGCCTGCTCGGGGGGAGCCGCCGTGCCAGACCCCGTCGGCTCGGGGGCCGCCATCCCTCCCACGTCGGAAGACGAACCGGACGAGCATGCCGTGGCGACCATGAGGCAACCGAGGAGCAGGACAGACATCCGTCTCATCGACGAACCATGTCTGATCGGTGCCAGGGTGGCAAGCAGCCGTGCCTGGCTCGGGCCGTCAGGTCAGGGCAGTCAGGTCAGGGCAGGAGTGCCTGCTCGTTCCCGCTGCGCCACTCGAGCAGCAGCAGGGTCGCGTCGTCGGTCAGCTGGCCCTGCTGATGGGCCAGCAGGGCGTGCACGACGCGGCGCATCGTCTCCGGGGTCGGCAGCCCCCCGGCCAGGTGGCGGGAGATCAGGTCGACGAGCCGTTCGATGCCGTAGAACTCCCCTTCGGGTGAGCGCGCCTCGATCACCCCGTCGGTGTAGAACAGCACGCGGTCGCCGGGCTCGAGGTGCTCCAGGCCGACCGGGAACGAGCGCTGTTCTCCCTCGCCGAAGTTGTGCAGCGCCTCGGGCGCCACGACGGCCTCTCCGAGGTCAAGCCCTAGCCCGAGCGGCGCTGTCGCTTCCACGGTGAGGGTCTTGACGAGCCGGCCGCCGCGCAGCAGCAGCGGCTCAGGGTGGCCGGCGTTGATCCAGGACAGCAGGCCGTTGTCGGTGTCGAGCTCGGCCAGCACCCCGGTGAGGAACGCGTCGCCGCCGAACGCACTGAACACGGCGGCGTCCACGACCTGCGCGGTCTCGGAAAGGCGGCGGTCCGACCGGCGCGCGTTGCGGTAGGCGGCGACGGCCAGCGAGGCCAGCTGAGCGCTCTGCAGCCCGTGCCCCATCCCGTCCATCACCGCGAGACGCAGGCTCCCGGCGTCGACGGAGTAGTCCACGCTGTCGCCGGCGACCTCGTACGCCGGTTCCATCGCGGCCGCGACCGTGACCTCGTGGCAGGCGAAGGTCAGCGGTGGCAGGAGCGACCACTGCATCTCGGCCGCCAGGCCCATGGTCCCCTGCCGGCGCACCTTGACCAGGGTGTCGCCGTGCAGGGTGTTGGACACGATGAGCTCCGCGGCCAGCGCGGCGAAGCGGCGCAGGCGGGCCAGCAGCACCCCGCCCGCGGCGATCAGGTCGTCGGGGTCGGTCAGGGTCACTGCCAGCACCCCGAGCCGGTCGCTGCCGTCCAGCAGCGGGAGCCACACCCGGGCACGTCCGCCCGGCAGGTCCTGCACGACCGTCTCGACCAGCCGGAAGGCGCGTCCGGCCAGCGTGCCGTCCACCCCCAGCGCGACCGACGCCTCCCCTTGCGAGGGCCCGCGAGAGCCCAGGAACGGTACGAGCACCTCCTGCTGCAGGTCTGCCAGGAACGTCTCCGCCCCGGTGACCCCGAGCAGCTCGCCGTGCCGGACGAACAGACCGGGCAGCTGGTGCGGCGCACACAGGTGCGCCGCCAGCAGCAGCTCGTCCGCGGCGCGCTCCGCGTCGGTCAGTGGGTCCGTCGAGGGCCGCGGCTGATCTTCGTCGTTGTCCGGTCGGGTCACGCACGCACCGTACGGCCCGTCGCGCCGGGTTGCCGCGGGCACCCGGGGGCACGGGAGGGTTCAACCCCGACGCACCCTGGAGAATCTGTGGCCGACCTCGACATCACCCTGCTGATCCTGTCCGAGCACGAGCTGTTCCGACGGGCGTTCATCGAGATCGAGCAGATCGACGACGCGGCGCACGCGCACGAGCGCTGGGTCGAGCTCGCCGACCAGCTGGAGGTGCACGCCTCCGGGGAAGAACAGATCTTCTACCCGGCGCTGTTGAAGAAGGTGGACGACAGCGAGGGCGACACCGAGCACGCCGTGAAGGATCACAACGAGATCCGGGACGCCGCACGCGCCGTGGACGAGCACGAGGCCGGCAGCGACGACTGGTGGGAGGCCTTTCGTCAGGCCCGGGAGGCGACCGTCGAGCACCTGGGCGAGGAGGAGACCGACGTGCTCCCGCCGTTCAAGGACGAGGTCAGCGAGGACGTGCGCACCGAGCTCGGCATGCGCTGGTTGCAGTTCCGCGACGAGCACGAGCAGGCCAAGGGCCTGTCAGGCAAGGACAAGGACCCCGAGGCGTACGTCGAGGAGCACGCGTCCTAGCTGCCCCGCGCGGCGGCTGGTGGCCGTCGTGACGACAGCGACCGCCCGGGACGTCGCCGCCGAGCTGACGACCCGGGCTCAGCCGTAGACCGACTGGCTCTTGCCGGCGCGGATGCTGACCTCCAGGTCGCGGGCCAGGAAGGACGCCATCTGCTGACGGCTGACGGTCGCGGTCGGGCTATATTTCCCGCCGCCCGTCCCGGTCGCGATCCCGACCGAGGTGATCCCGTTGATGTCTCGCTGGGCGTCGGCGGACAGACCGTTGTCGTCGGTGAAGTAGTCGTTGCTCGTGGTAAAGGGCTGGCCGTTCTCGAAGGCGCCCTCCAGCCGGTTGATGAAGGCCGCCATCTGTGCCCGGCTCACGCCGTTGGACGGGCTGTATTTCGTGCCGCTCGTCCCGTTGACGACGCCGGCGTTGTAGAGCCCGTTGATCGCGTCCTGGGCCTCCGGGGACAGGCCGCCGATGTCGGTGAACCCGGCCGGGCTCTTGTCGAAGTTGTCACCCAGGCGGGACAGGAACAGCGCCATCTGCGCCCGGGTGACGGTGCCGGTCGGGTTGAAGCCGCCGGAGGCGTTCCCGGTCGTGACGCCGTAGTCGGCGATGCAGTTGATCGCCAGGGCGGCCGAGTTGCTGCTGTTGACGTCGCCGAACGTCCCTGTGCTCACCTTGTCGGTGGGGCAGGCCTTCTGGGTGATGTCGATGGCACCCGGCGGGGCGGTCTGGGCGGCGGCCGGACCGGCGACGCCGGTGACCAGGGCCAGGGCTGCTCCGGCGGAGGCCAGGGTTCCCATCACCTTGCGGGTTCCCGGTGAAAATCGGTGGGTGCGCACGTCGTCGTCTCCTCTTGCTACGGGGTCAGCTGAACAGGGTATCGGTGTCGGCGCCCACGACTGGCCCCCCTGCGGTCAGTCCTCCGGTTGAAACCATCCCGAACTACCCTCCGGACGGCGCCGCCCAGGTGGCGCTGCGCACATCCGGCGTGGCCTGACCGTGGGGCGCCCCTGTCAGCTGCTGCCGTTCGGCAGTGCCGTCCAACCGCAGCCGCAGTGGCTGCACGGTTCAGGAGCGGCGGTGACGCGAGCGCTGGCACGTCTGCTTGAGCGAGCGCCTGCATGGACAACGGCGACCACGACGCTCGGCCTCCAAGCTCGCCCACGGCGCCGCTCCAGGATCTGGCGTGCGCCAAGGCTGAGGTGACGGCCCCGATCTAGTCCCTGGCCTTGGGGAGGGTCTTGGTCACAACGAAGGCCAGCCCGGCGGGGTTCCTGCCGTCCGCGGCCCACCGCTGGCCCAGCGGACCGAAGTCGACGGTGTTCTGGTCACCACGACCCGCTGCTCCCGGGTCGCGAGCTCGAGCAGCGTCTCGGTCCGGAGGGGCATCAGATCTCGGCGTTGACGGACTGCCTGCGCATCGAGGCCACGATCACACAACTGCCTGGCAAACGAGGCCCGCATCATCTCGCCCAGTAGAAGACCCAATCCGAGGATCTCCCAGATGTCGGGGGTATCCCCGTGTCCCCGAGCCGCCGATGCGTCCGCGAACAGCCGAAAGCCCCGGCCCTCCGAAGAGGGCCGGGGCTTTCGTTTTCGCATTCGATCAGGTGAGCGTCACAACCACCGCCGCGTCCGGTCCCAGGTTTCCGGCGGTGTCCGCGACCGTGTCGGCCAGCAGCGTGAGTCGGCCGCCGGACGGGTCGGAGGCGAAGGTCACCGTGATGACCTGGCCCGTCACGGACACGGACTGGATGTTCGCCCCAATCGCCTCGTCGAGGAAGTCCTCGAAGCCGCCAGTGGCGTCCTGGTCCACGGTGGCAGCGTTGATGGCCTCGTTCGCCGTGAAGGTCACGACCGCTCCAGCCTCTACGGCGGTGAACGTCGGTGCAGTCGTGTCGGCGGCGGGAGCGGTTGTGTCGCCAGGCGACGCCGTCTCCGTGTCAATGTTGACGTCTGCGCTACCGGCGACGTTCAGGTTATTGCCGGAAGTGTCAACAATACCGGAGGAGATCGTGATGCTGGACGGCAGGCTGACCGAGACACCGGCGCCCGTCAGCGCGACGGTGATAACCGTGTTTGCAGGGTAGGTCACGCCGCCGATGATCACCTGTGCGGTGTTCAGCGTGAACGTTGCGTTGCCGCCGTTCACCAGGTCCACGGTGGACGGTGTTCCGGAGGAACTGACCCGGAAGGCTGCGTTGGGAGCGACCGTGACGACCTCGCTGGCGGCGACGGTGAACGTGTCGCCGGTCTCCAGCAGGAAGGGGCTGCCAGCGTTCGTCTGGATGCGAGTGTCAGCCGCCGTCGGGGCCGTCGTGTCGGCGGCCGCCGGGGCGGTCGTGGTGACGTTGTTCGATCCGGTGTAGGTGCTCGTGTCACCGTCCTGGACCGTGGCGACGCGGTACCGGTAGGTGCCCGGTGTCGTGTCATTGTCGGTGTACTGGAACCCGGCTGTGGTGTCCCCGTCCGTCGCGGCGGTCGCGATGGTCGTGTACGCGCCCAGGGTCCCGTCAGTCCCATTGTCGGTACCGCCCGTGACGGCCGCACGCTGGATCTGGTAGGACCCGGTGAAGGGGCCGACGGTGGCCGTATTGCCATCGCCGTCATCGTCGTTGTTGAGGTTGTTGCCGATGATCGTGACGACGACGTCGTTGCTGTTCGCAGCGCCGGCCTTCCGTGCCGCGGTGACCGCGGTCGGCGGCTGCGGGTTGCTGTCCGTCAGGGCAAAATTGCTCTGGAGGGCAGCGTTGCCGCTGTACGGAGAGGCCGTCACCGTGTCGTTGCGCGACAGCGCCGCCTCGAACTCGTCCAGCGTGGCCGGGACACCGCCGACGCTGAACGTGTCGTTCGCATCGTAGGCGTAGTTCTGGCTGGTGGTGGCGGTCGTACCTGAGGTGGTGGTCGTCGTCGTGCTGCCCGCGAACTGGTTGACGTCCTTGGCGACCGACGCGACCGTGATGGTGCCGGAGTTGGCTGTGCTCGCCGCCGCCGGGCACGTGTAGGGGGTCACGCCACCGACACCGACGGACTCGACCGGCTTGCCGGTCGAGTCAAGCTCCAGGCGGGGGCTGGCGCCACCCTGCGCGTTGGTGCGGCCGGCGCCGCCGTTCTGGTAGACGACCGGGACGACCGACTCGGCGGTGTCACCGTCGATGACGATGGTGATCGAGCCGTTGACCGAGTTGACGACGACAGAACCTGAGTCGTTGCCGACGTTAGGGGTGCTCGTGGTGCCGTTACCGGTGTTGTCCACCGGGGCGATGCCGTTGACCGAGATGATGTCGGCGGTCGGGTTGCCAGTGGCGGCCAGGTAGTTGCCGCTGGCCTGCTGACCCATCGCACCCTGCGGGTTGGTCGTGCTGACTGCCACGGCAGTCCGGTCGATGGCGAAGACCGCGTTGCCGGCGGCGTCGCGGGTGACGTTGCCGGCCTTGACCAGGCTGATTCGGTACTGCGTGGTGTCGGTCAACCCCGAGATGATGTATTGCCGGTTGTCCGCGGTCGAGTCGTCAGAGCCGGTGGCCGGGTTGGCCGTGACGACCTGGCTGACAGCGTCCTTAGGCGTGATGGCGAGGGACTCGAGAGGCGCAACCGCGGGGGCGTATGCAGAGTCGATGTTGCCGGCAGCCACGTTGACCTCGAGCGAGCGGGCGATGAACAGCGCCATCTGCGCGCGGGAAACCCCTAGGGTCGGCGAGTAGTTGCCATTGCCCGTGCCGCCGGCGATGCCGGCGCCGGCGAGGGCGTTGATGTCGTCCTCGGCACCGAGGCCGTCGTCGTCGCCGAAGTAGTCGGTGCTGGTGTCGAACGAGCTTGAGGTCGTGCCCTCGATCTCGGCCTGCAGCCGGTTGATGAAGGAGGCCATCTGGGCGCGGGAGACACCGTCGGTGGGGCTGTAGGTGGTGGCTGTCTTGCCAAGCGCGATCCCGGCGTTGGCGACGGTGTTGATCGCGTTCCGGGCCTCCTGAGAGAGGCCGGCGATGTCGGTGAACCCGGCGTCGCTGGCGTCCGCCGTCTCGCCTGCGTAATCCAGGTATCGCGCGAGGAAGAGCGCCATCTGCGCGCGGGAGATTCCCAGCGTCGGGCTGTAGGTGGTGGTCGTCGTGCCCTTGGCGATCCCATACTCGGCGATGCAGTTGATCGCGAGCTGGTTCTCGGAGCTGACGCCGGCGATGTCGGTGTAACCCTGGGCCTTGACCTGGTCGGTGGGGCAGGCGTTCTTGGTGATGTCCACCAGGGTGGGGGCGGTCTGTGCAGAAGCGGCCCCTGCGAGGCCGAGGGGCAGGAGCGCCCCGGCCGTCGCGATGGCCAGTACGCGCTGAGCGGACGCGGGCAGCGTCAGCTTCGTGGATGACATGCAATCTCCTCGACTGAGTTCTGGCTCGCGACCCGCGGTGGACCGGAGCTGTGCCCGTGGCTGGTGGGCTACGGGCGGTACGTCGACCAGCGGGCCCTGATAGGCCATCTGGCTGTGTGCCACAACCTAGGCTGTCACGCAACGTGTTGTCTAGGTAACTCTGTCGGTTGTGTTTGACGATCTTGGCTGTGAGCCCGGGGGGAGCAAGCCCGTGCAAACCAAGACGCACGAGTCACTACTTTGGTTCGCATGGACCTGATCCACGTCTTCCTCGGCACGAAGGCCCAGTACATAAAGACTTCGCCCCTGATTCGTCTGATGGACCAGCGGAGCGTCGCCTACCGGCTCATCGACTCTGGGCAGCACGCCGCGCTGACCCGTGGTCTGCGCACCGAGCTGGGCGTGCGCGAGCCCGACCACGTGCTCGGCGGGGCCGCCGACATCACGACCGTCCCCCAGGCGTTGCGCTGGTCGGCCGGCCTCGCGTCCCGGCTCGGCAACGCGAAGAAGCTCCGCGAGGAGGTCTTCGGCGGGCACGGCGGGATCTGCGTGGTGCACGGCGACACCCCGTCGACCTTCCTGTCGGTGCTCATGGCCCGCCGGGCCGGGCTGGTCACCGCTCACCTGGAGGCCGGGCTGCGTTCACGCAGTCTTCTTCACCCGTTCCCCGAAGAGCTGATCCGGCTCGCGGTGATGCGGTGGTCGCAGGTGCTGTTCGCGCCGGACGACACCGCGGTCGCGAACCTGCACACGCTGAAGATCAAGGGCGAGATCGTCCCGGTCGGCGGCAACAGCGTCGTCGAGGCGCTCCGACGGGCGCTCCCGGACCTGCCCGTCCCCGGCAGCGGCCCGGCGGTCGTGACGATGCACCGGGTGGAAAATCTGCGGAACAAGGCGCGCACGGACGCGCTCGTCGAGCTCGTGGTGGAGGCCGCCCGGACCCAGCCGGTCCGGTTCGTCGTGCACGGCCCGACCGCCGAGACCTTCGCCCGCCGCGGCATCGACGTTGTGCTGGCGAACGCCGGCGTCGACGTCGTGCCGCTGCTCCCGCACCAGGACTTCACCCGGGCGATCGCGGCGGCTCCGTGGGTGATCACCGACGGCGGCAGCGTGCAGGAGGAAGGGGCACTGCTCGGTGTCCCGATGCTGCTGTGGCGCCAGCGCACCGAGCGCCCTGACGGCCTCGACGCCAACGTCGTGCTGTCGTCCTTCGACCCGGCCGTCGCCCGGGCGTTCCTGGCCGACCCCGAGGCGCACCGACGCGAGGTGACCGACGCGGGCCGTACGCCGTCGGAGAGGGTCCTGGACGTACTGCTGGAGAAGCTCACCGCCTGACCTTCCCCGGGGATCCCCCTGGCAGGCTGACGCGGTGCCAACCCCCGGACGCGCGCGCCTGCTGAAGGCGCTGCGCCGCACGTACGGGGTGCTGATCGCCGCCGTGCTGATCGTCGTGATCGTGCGTACGAAGGACGACCTCGCCCGCACCCTGCGCGAGGCCCGGCCCGCCCTGCTGGTCCTGTGCCTGCTCGCCTCGTTCGGGCAGATCGCCCTGACCTCCGCGGTCTGGTCCACCGGGCTGAAGCGGCTCGGCGCGCCGACGTCGTGGCGCTCGGTCGTGCAGGCGACCGCCGCGGCCGCGCCGTCGCGCTACCTGCCCGGCAGCGTCTGGTACGCCGTCGCACGGGTCGCGACGCTGCGCCGCCGAGGCGTCCCGGCCCGGCACCTGACCGCCGTCGCGGCCATGGAGACGGTGCTGTCGCCGGTGGTCGGGCTCGCGCTCGGCAGCCTGCTGCTCGCGGTCACCGACCCGGCCGACCTGCGGCTGTCGCGCGGGCTCACCCTCGCGCTGCTGGTCCTCGGCCTCCTGCTGCTCGGCCTCGCGTCGCCGCCGGTGCTCGGACGGCTGATGCGGCTCCGGGTCAAGAACCAGGACGTGCCGACGCTCGGCTGGCTCGACCTCGCCGCCGTGATCGGTCGGGTCGCGCTGTTCTGGGTCTGGTCGGCGAGCGTCTTCACGCTCTACCTGGCGGCGTTCCCCGGGGCGACCAGCGCCGGGATCCCGACCGTGATGGCGGCCTACATGCTCGCCTGGGGGGTCGGCTGGCTCGCGCTGTTCGCGCCCCAGGGCGCCGGGGTGTTCGAGGTCGTGCTCGCCGCCCTGCTGGTCGGCGGCGCCGACGACCTGGCGGTGCTCGCGGCCGGATACCGCGCCGTGATCCTGGTCCGGGACCTGCTCGGGGCTGCGATCGCCGGAGCGCTCGCCCGCCGCTTCGAGCCCGCCTAGCTCAGAGCTGGGCGAGGACCACCGCGTTGCGCAGCTCGCGCAGACGCAGCCTCTCCCGTACGCCCGCCTGGTCGTCGTCACGCCCGATCACCTCGGCGACCCGGTCGGCGAGCCCGACCGGACCCTCATCGCGCCAGGGGAGCAGCGCGCCGGCCGGCCCCAGCTCGGCGGCGAGCGACACCACCTTCTGGCTGTAGCCGATCAGCACCACCGGACGCGCACCGAGGACCGCGCTGATCCCCCCGTGGTAGCGGGTCGACACGACGACCCGGCCCGAGCAGACCTCGGCCACCAGGTCGTGCAGAGAAGGCCGCGACGTGGTGACCGGCGCCGTCATCCGGTCGGCAACCGCATCGTGCAGCGGCCCGTCCCGGTCGGCCTGGAACGCGACCAGGTGCACCGGCAGGTCGAGCCGTTGCGACACCTCGTCCAGGGCTCTCGCCGTCTGGTCGATCCGAGCCTCCGGGGCTGCGTCCGCGCGCCGGGCCTGCAGGCTCGCCGGCAGCACGCTGCGCCGCCCCGACCAGGGCCGCAGGCAGACCACCACCCGGTCCTGCACGGTGACGACCGGGTCCGGCAGGTGCAGCGCCAGATCGGCCGAGACGGTCGGCCGGTCCATCCCGATGCTCGAGAGCAGGTCCGCCGAGTCGTCGTCCCGCACCGACAGCGGGGCGCGGCTGAAGGTCCGGCGCACCAGGGCGTGCCCGAGCCGGGTGGTCAGCCCGCCGACCCCCAGCCCGACCCCGACCACCGGCAGCCGTCGTCGCTGCGCCGCCCACACCCGGGCCAGGTGGAACGGGAGATTCAGCGGACTGGTCTGATCCTGCAGCAGCCCACCGCCCCCGAACACGAGGCCCTCACCCTGCTCGGCGGCGCGGAGCAGGTCCAGCGGCGTCTTGGCCGGCAGCGCCGCAACCCCGTGATCCGTGGTCGTCGCGGCCGGGTCGTTGGACAGCACCACCGGCTCGTGGCCGAGCGTCCGCAGGTGCGCCAGCATCCCGATCAGCACGAGCTCGTCGCCGAGGTTGGTGGACCCGGCCCAGCCGGCGACGAGGACGCGCACCCGGCGAGGCTAGTGGGCCGACCGGGACGCGCGTGGTTCGCTGACCGGGTGGCCGACCTCGCGAAAGCAGTGCGCAAGCAGCGCCTGCGCGTGCTGTCCTCGGTCGCCCTCGCCTCGCCCACGATGGGCCTGCGGGTCTGGTCCAACCGCGCCAAGGGCGTACGGATGGGCAAGAACGTCTGGATCGGCCCGCTGGTGTTCCTCGACATCCACCATAGCCACCCGGACGCCGCCGACAGCCTCGTGATCGGCGACCACACCGCCATCGGGCACGGCTGCAGCCTGTTCACCCACGACTCGCTGTTCTGGCAGATCACCGGCGGCGCCGAGCCGGTCCGCTACCGGCGGCTCGTCCTGGGCAGCTATGTCAACGTCTCGCCGCACAGCTTCCTGTACGGCTGCACGATCGGTGATCACAGCGTCGTCGCGCCCGGCTCGGTCGTGGTCGGCGGCACCTACCCCGCCTGGAGCCTGATCTCGGGCAACCCCGCAAAGGTCGTGCGCGACCTCAGCGATCGTGACCCGGGTCGCCGTGACCCTGGCCGCAAGCAGGGCTGATGCTGGCGCTGCGTTTCGACGTCGACACCCGCCGCGGCCTGGACCGGGCGATGCAGCTGTCCGCGCTGCTGGCTCGCCACGCGCTGCCCGCCACCTTCTTCGTCGTGATGGGCCGGGAGGCCAACGCGTACGAGATCGTCAAGCTGCGGCTGCTCGCGCCCACGACGAGCAAATCCCCGCTGAACGTCTCCGCCAAGGGCGGGAAGCTCGCGATCCTGAGGGCGGCCGCGCTGCCTCGGCGGGTCGGCAGCGCCCAGCACGGCCTGCTCCGACAGCTGGTCCGGGAAGGGCACGAGGTGCAGCCGCACGGCTGGTCGCACATCCGCTGGCAGCGCGACCTGGCGAACCTCGATCCCGCCGAGCACGTACGCAAGGCCCGCAACGCCCTGGTCCCGGTCCTCGGGGCGCTGCCGACCGGCTGGGCCTCGCCCGGCCGCACGACCGACGCCCGCGCCCTGGCCGCCTTCGACGACGCGGGGCTCGAATACGCCGGTGACCTGCCCGGCACCGAGCCGTTCCGGCCCCCCGGTCGGACGACGCTGCAGCTGCCCGTGACGCACTTCGCCACGATCGCGCAGATGCGCGCCGACGGGCAGAGCGACGACGACATCCTCGGCACTTGGCTCCAGGTCGCGGGCACGCACCCGGACTACTGCTGCCTCTACGAGCACCCCGACGACCTGACGGACCGGGAGCTGTCGATCTTCGACCGGCTGTTCGCGGCCCTGCGGACGTCGCGGGAGTGCGTCACCCTGTCGACCGTGGCCGCCAGGGTCTGATCGACCCCCAGGGTCTGGACGTCAAGATCTCTGCAGTGCTGTCCGATATCCACGGCGTGGAGGTGACCGTGACACCCGTCGACCCCGACCCGACGCCGGACCCGGGTCCTGAGCTGCTGCTCGTGGACGTCACCGCCCGGACGGGCGCGGACGACCTGTTCCTGTTCCGCCGGATCGAGCCCGGGCGCTACGTCCACCTCGGCGGGTTCGGTCGCGGGATCGGGTGGGCCGGCATCGTCGAGCTGGACCTGCGCCAGGAACCGACCGTCGCGGCAGCGGTCTCCGGCGGATCGGTCGCTCGGATCAGCAGCCACGTCCCGGTCCACGTGGTCGGTCCTTACCACGCACGAGGGGCCGCGATCGTGCCGGTCAACGACGACGTCTTCGTGGTGGTCGGCAGCGGCGACCGGGCCGAGCTCTGTGCGGACGACGACGAGCTGGGCGAGGTCGCAGCTCTGGCGCTCTCCGGCATCACCCACGTCTCCCCGGCCAAGCGACTCGCCGACGAGCTGGAGGTGCTCCACGCCGTTCAGGCGATGTCTCGGCTGCTGCCAGGACGCTGCGCCGCCAAGCATGTCGCCAGGGTGGCCGCGGAGTCGCTCACCTGCGACGTCGCCGTGCTCGTCACGGACCGCGGGAGATCCACCGTCTGGCGGCGGGAGGACGCTGGGCCGCAGCTGGACGCCGACGGTTGGGTGTCGGCTCTGTTGGCTGTGCGACCTCAGGAGTCCCGCTGCGAGCAGGACGCCGCACGGGCGCCGTTGCCCGCCCCGTACGACACCGGGGTCTCCTCGTACTTCGTGCTCCCGCTGCCTGAGCCGGCCCGCGGCACGCTGGTCCTGCTGCACCTCGACGCGCGGCCACGCGGCTTCACCAGCCTGTGCCAGGAGCTCGGGCACCGGCTGGTCGAGGCGGCGGTCACCGTGCTGCACACCACGGCGCTGCAGGAGCAGCTGCAGGAGCGGTATGCCGTGGCGAAGCAGGCCGCGTTCGTCGACGCCCTCACCGGGGTCGGGAACCGGGCGGCCTGGACGCGGGCCCTCAAAGAGCACGACGGGCGGGCCGCGGGGGTGGTCGTCGCGGACGTCGACGGGCTCAAAGCCGTCAACGACCAGCTGGGGCACGACGAGGGTGACCGCCAGATCCAGACCGTTGCGGAGCTGCTCCACCGACGTCTGCGGGAGGGCCAGACGCTCGCCCGGATCGGCGGCGACGAGTTTGCCGTCCTGCTCCCGGGCGCCGACCAGGACGTCGTCGACCGGTTCCTCGCGGCCTTCCGGGAGGACCAGGCCGCCTCGGTCGCCGCCTGGGGCCTTCCTGCCGCTGCCTCGGCGGGTGCCTGCCTGAGCGAGGAGAGCGGCTCGCTGCTCGAGGCGTTCCGCTGCGCGGACAAGGCGATGTACGACGACAAGCTGGCCAGCCGGGTCCGCCGCTAACCTGCTCGGGTGAACGATCTCGCGGACCAGGACACCGTTCTCGTCGTCGACTTCGGCGCGCAATATGCGCAGCTGATCGCCCGTCGGGTGCGTGAGTGCCACGTCTACTCCGAGGTCGTGCCGCACACCATCACCGCGGACGAGATCCGCGCCCGCGCGCCCAAGGCCGTGATCCTGTCCGGCGGGCCGTCCAGCGTCTACGCGACCGGCGCCCCGCAGGTGGCCGCGGGGCTGTTCGACACCGGCGTCCCGACGTTCGGCATCTGTTACGGCTTCCAGGCGATGGCGTCCGCGCTCGGCGGCGAGGTCGCCCGGACCGGCACGGCGGAGTACGGACGGACGTCCCTGTCGGTCGTCGCCCCCGGCGCGCTGTTCGACGGGCTCCCGACCGCCCAGCAGGTCTGGATGTCCCACGGCGACGCCGTGGTCGGTGCCCCTGCCGGCTTCACGGTCACCTCGACCACGACCGCCACCCCGGTCGCGTCCTTCGAAGACGTGGAGCGGGGCCTCTACGGCGTGCAGTTCCACCCGGAGGTCATGCACACGGCGTACGGGCAGCAGGTGCTCTCGGCCTTCCTCGACGCGGCCGGCTGTGCACGCGACTGGACGGCGGCCAACGTCGTCGAGGCCTCGGTCGAAGCGATCCGCGCCCAGGTCGGCGACGGCCGGGTGCTGTGCGGGCTGTCCGGCGGCGTCGACTCCGCCGTGGCGGCCGCGCTCGTCCAGCGCGCGGTCGGCGACCAGCTGACCTGCGTGTTCGTCGACCACGGGCTGCTCCGGGCCGGCGAGGCCGAGCAGGTCGAGCGCGACTTCGTGGCCTCCACCGGCGTGCAGCTCGTCGTCGCCGACGCCCGCGACGTGTTCCTGCGCGAGCTGGCCGGGGTCACTGACCCGGAGACCAAGCGCAAGGTGATCGGGCGGGAGTTCATCACCGCGTTCGAGGCCGAGGCTGCGAAGCTCGGCCAGGTCGACTTTCTCGTGCAGGGGACGCTCTATCCCGACGTCGTCGAGTCCGGTGGCGGCTCGGGAGCCACCATCAAGAGCCACCACAACGTCGGCGGGCTGCCGGCAGATCTCCGCTTCGACCTGGTCGAACCGTTGCGGGCGCTGTTCAAGGACGAGGTGCGGGCCGTCGGGCTCGAGCTGGGGCTGCCGGAGGAGATCGTCTGGCGTCAGCCCTTTCCGGGCCCGGGTCTCGGCATCCGGATCATCGGCGAGGTGACGGGTGAGCGGCTCGACGTCCTGCGCCGGGCCGACGCGATCGCCCGGGAGGAGCTGTCCCGGGCCGGGCTGGACCGCGAGGTCTGGCAGTGCCCGGTCGTGCTGCTCGCCGACGTCCGCTCGGTCGGGGTGCAGGGCGACGGGCGCACCTACGGCCACCCGGTCGTGCTGCGTCCGGTGTCGTCGGAAGACGCGATGACCGCCGACTGGACGCGGGTCCCGTACGAGACGCTCGCGCTCATCTCGACCCGGATCACCAACGAGGTGCCCGAGGTCAACCGGGTCGTGCTGGACGTGACGTCCAAGCCGCCGGGCACGATCGAGTGGGAGTAGGCGGCTATCAGGCAGGGCCCCCGCTGCTCTGATCGCCATGACGATGCTGGCTCTCCTACCCCGGGTGCGCGAGGGTGGGCCCGGCTCATCGAGCCGGCCGGGCCGCGGCCGCCGTCACGACCCTGCCGTCACCGCGCGTGGTGGGACCCGCCGGGCCACGCTCGGGTGCCCGGGCGATGATGGCGCAGTGACGCGGGAGCAGGACGGTCGGTCGACGCCCGTACATCGACGTCACGGCCCGCCCAGCGCGGTGCCCTCCCGCCTGCCGGTCGCAGCTTTGCCTGCCGAGCCCGTTGCGGCTGCCTCCGAGCCCAGGCGACCGGCTGGGCGGCCACCGGTGTCCCGGTCTTGGCGGTCCTTGGGGAGCGTCGTCCTGGTCGGGATCGTCATCGTCGTGCTGTCGCTGCTGCTCGGCTCCCTCGGTGAGGTGTCGCTGCCCTGGGGGAGCAGCCTCAGCAGGTGAGGCTGCCCACCACGGCGACCCGGTCGCCGCTGGTCGGGCACGCCCAGACGATCCGACCGGCCTGCACCTCGACCTGGAGCGGGTGCGTGTCGGGGTGCGCGGGGCACGGCGGCCAGGCGGTCGATCGCCCCGCGCTCCACAGCCCTTCCACGACGATCTCGTGGACGGCGTCGGCGATGCGCCACGGTCGGTGGTCGAGACCCTGCGCGTCCTGCTGGTCCCCGAACCAGATCCCGGTCCCGGCGCCGTCGGGGGTCCAGAGCATGGTCCACGGCTCGGACCAGCCGGGCGCCTCTTGCTCGTGCTCCACCCGTACCGCCAGGTCGGCGCAGGTCTCTACGTCACGCAGGATCGGCGCCAGCAGGTCGTCGCGCGAGAGGGCCATGGGGCCAGCATGTCGTGGCGAGAGGGCCAGGACATGACGATGGTCCGCCCCCGACAGGCAGCGGACGTTCCTGCGCTCGTCAGGCTGCTGCAGCGCACCCATGACGAGCACCGCTATCCCGTACGCCAGGAGGTCGTCACCCCCACCTGGCTCGCGCCGACCGACGAGCTGGCCGCCTGGGTCGCGGTCTGCTCGAACCACATGCGCGGTCACGTCGCGCTGCACCCGGTCCACGGGGGGTCCGTCGTGCTGTGGTCGCAGGTGCCCGGGCCGCTCGTCGTCGTCTCCCGGCTCTTTACCGACGGAGCGTCGCGCGGGACCGGGATCTTGCTGCTGGGCCGTGCCGTCGTTCGGGCCCATGAGCTCGGCTGCACCCCGGTGCTCGAGGTGTGGTCCGACAGCCCAGCCCTGGGCTGGTACCGCCGGCGTGGCTGGCAGCCGCTGGGAGCGACGCGTCAGGTCTGGGGCGACCACCACGTGCTCGCGACTGCTCTGGTCGGTCCTGCGCCTGCGATCCCTTCCGCGTGCCGCCCCCGCCCGATCTTTCGCCCGACCGGCTGTCCTTGATGGTCGGCGCCCCCGACTGGCGACCATCAGCCCGTACGGGCCGTCCTGCGGTCACAGCACGGCGAGGCATCCGTCGGGAAGGACTCGTGTCCGGGACGAACCGACGGTCGATCAGAGAACGGCATCGCTCCCCGGGAGCGTCCGCTCCTGGTAGGCCACCGGACCAGTCTCTCGAACCCGGTGCCTGGGGCCTACCGTGGCGTGCGGGCGCACCGGTCGTCCGGGCGACGGAGGTGTGGCATGGCTGTTGCTGGGGTGGACGTAGGCGGGACCAACATCACGGTGGGCGCGGTGACTCGCGACCACGAGCTGAAGGCACGGGACAAGCAGGACACGCCGGCCAAGGCGCAGGACGCCGCCGACCTGATCATCAAGATGGTCAAGGAGGTCGGCGACGTGCGGGCGGTCGGCGTCGGGATCCCCGGCCTGGTGGACGGCAACACGGTCCTGACCACGCCCAACCTGCAGGGTTGGGACGAGAGCTTCGACCTCGTGGCGCAGCTGGAGAAGGCGCTCAAGGTGCCGGTGTTCCTCGGCAACGACGCCGACGTGGGGCTGCTCGGCGAGTGGCAGGCCGGGGCGGCCAAGGGCTGTGACGACGTGCTGGGGATCTGGCTCGGCACCGGGGTCGGCGGGTCGCTCATCCTGGCGGGACGCCCCTACCGTGGGGGTGGCGGGCTGGCGGCCGAGTTCGGGCACATGATCGTGCAGCCGGACGGGGCGATGTGCGGCTGTGGTCGACGAGGCTGCATCGAGGCTTACCTAGGTCGCCGGATGATGGGCGCCGCCGCACAGGCCGAGCAGGACGCGGGACGTCCGACGAAGCTCTTCGAGATCATGAAGGACAAGGGCAAGAGCGCCCCGACCTCCAGCGTCTGGTTCGACGCGATCGAGGCCGGGGACGAGGTCACGACCGCGTTGTTCGACACCGGGGTCGCCAAGCTCGGCGTGGCGCTCGGCTCCGCCCTCAACCTGCTGGACGTGGACATGGTCGTCTTCGGCGGCGGGATGACCGGCAAGTTCGGCGAGGACCTCGTGGAGCGAGCCGAGCAGGCATCGCTGCGCTGGACGTTGCACCCGCGCAAGGAGCGGAAGTTCGTGGTGTCCGAGCTCGGTGACGACGCGGGCGTGGTCGGTGCCGCGGCGCTGGCGCGCGCGTCTCTGATCGCGGACTGAGCCCGGGGGCAGGACACTGGGCGCATGCCTGAGCTGCCCGAGGTCGAGACCGCCCGCCAGGTCGTCGAGCACGCCCTGGACCGGGTGATCGTGGACGTCGACGACCGGGACACGTTCGCGTGCCGACCGCATCACCCCGGCCAGATCAAGGCGGCCCTGGTCGGCGGCCACCTCACCGAGACGCACCGGCGGGGCAAGAGCATGTGGTGCGACAGCCAGAACGCCGACGGCAGCGACGGGGCGGTGCTCGGGCTGCACCTCGGGATGAGCGGCCGGATCATCGTCACCGGCCCGGACGGCGCCGATGAGCGGGGCGGCGGCGACCCGCACGTCGGCGAGCGCGACACCGACAAGCCGGAGTGGACCCGGTTCTCGATCACCTTCGAGGACGGCGGGATGCTGCGGCTGTTCGACAAGCGGCGGCTCGGCCGGGTGCGGCTCGATCCCGACACCGATGCGCTGGGGCCCGACGCGGCGGAGATCGACCGCGACGCCTTCCGGGAGCGGGTCGGCGGCAGCACGATGGCGATCAAGGCGCGGCTGCTGAACCAGCACGTGCTGGCCGGGGTCGGGAACCTGCTGGCCGACGAGCTCCTCTGGCAGGTTGCGATCAGTCCGTCCCGCCCGGCCGAGCAGCTCTCGACCGAGGAGCTCGACGGGCTGCGCGTGGCGCTGCGCAGCGCCGTCCGCTCGGCGACCCGGCAGGGGGGCGTGCACACCGGCGAGGTGATCCCGTATCGCAAGAAGGGTCAGGACTGCCCGCGCTGCGGCGCGCCGATGGAGCAGGGCGTGGTCGGTGGGCGTACGACGTGGTGGTGCAGCCGGGAGCAGTCAGCCTGAGCGGTCGACGGTGCTCAGGTCTCGAGCGCGGAACGGAAGGCCGCGACGGTGCGCCGCACGTCGTCCTCGTTCGTCGCCGCGTTCGAGACCGAGACGCGCACGATGTCGCGGTCCCGCCATCGTGAGCCGGAGACCCAGAGCTCGCCGCCCCGGGTCAGGGCCTCCGTGACGGCCGCCGGGTCAGCACGGTCGAGACCGACACACACCTGGGTGTAGACCACCTCGTTGAGGATCTCGACCCCGAGGATCTCCGCCAGGCCGTCGGCGATGCCCCGGGCGTGCGCGGCCAGCCCGTCGACCAGGGCCACCACACCATCGCGGCCGAGCGAGCGCAGCGCCGCCCAGACCGGCACACCCCGGGCGCGTCGGGAGAGCTCAGGGACGCGCTCGTAGGGATGTCCGGGCCCGAGGTCGTCGGCGGGCAGATAGCTGGCGTGCATGCCCATCGCGGCGCGGACCGCGCGGGGATCGCGCACCACGGAGATCCCGCAGTCGTAGGTGACGTTCAGGGTCTTGTGGGCGTCCGTCGCCCAGGAGTCGGCGTCCTGCACGCCCCGGGTCAGCGCCGACAGGGTGGGCGACGCTGCGGCCCAGAGACCGAAGGCCCCGTCCACGTGCACCCAGGCCCCCCGGGCGTGGGCCGCCTCGATCAGCGCGGGGAACGGGTCGAACGCCCCGGAGTGCAGGTTGCCGGCCTGCAGACAGACGATGATCGGGGCCGCCGCCGGCAGGGCGTCGAGCGCCTGCTCGAGCGCGGCCGCGAGCATCCGTCCCTGGTCGTCGGCGGCCACCACCTGCGGCGCTCCCAGGCCGAGGTAGCGCAGCGCGAGATCTATCGTGTCGTGCCGCTCGGCGCCGACCAGGACCGTGACCCGCGGCGCGCCGGTCAAGCCGTCGGCGGGCAGGTCCCAGCCGACCCGGGCGAGGACGTTGTCCCGGGCAGCGGCGAGCCCGGTGAAGTTGGCCATCGTCGCGCCGGTCACGAAGCCCACGTCTGCGCCGGCCGGCAGCCCGAGCAGGTCAAGGAGCCAGCGACCGGCCACCTCCTCCAGGGCCGCGACGGCGGGCGTGGCGTAGCGCATCCCCGCGTTCTGATCCCATGCGCTGACCAGCCAGTCGGCAGCCAGCGCCGCCGGCAGCGTGCCGCCCATCACCCATCCGAAGAACCGGCCGGACCCGATCGCCATCAGGCCGGGCTCGGCTCCCTCGGCGAGCAGATCGATCACCGCAGCCGCGTCTGTGCCTGCCTGGGGAAGCGAGCCGCCGAACGTTTCCAGCATCGCGTCGACGGTCGCCGCCGGGCCGACCGGTCGCGTCGGCACCGCGTGACGCCAGGCCTTGGCGTGCGCCGCAGCGCGGTCCAGGGCGGTGTCCGGTGAGGCCATGGCCGGATCATGCCCGGTCTTGAGTCAGCGGTCCAGAGGCGCGTCCCGCGTCGCTGCGCCGTTCCGCGATCTTCCCCTGACGGTGACGTGATGTCCGTTATCGGAGTTGTTTGGGGAAGATCAGCACCCGCTGCCGGCCCACCCGTTCCGCGATCTTCCCCTGATGGCGTCGAGATAGCCCTTTCGGGGCTTTTTTGAGGAAGATCACGAGGGAGGGGGTGGCTCGGGCCGGCGGGCTAGAGACCGCGCAGGGCCGGGCCGAGCTCGTCGGTGACGAAACGCAGGAACCCGTCCGGGTCGGGACCGGCGATGAGCAGGACGAGGTGGTCGAAGCCCGCCTCGACGTACGGCCGGGCCGCCTCGACGTGGACGGCGACGTCCGGACCGCAGGCGAAGTTGTCCTTGACGTCGTCCAGCGTCACCGTGGTGGAGGCCGCCTCGAAGTTGACGGGGTTCGGCAGCTCGGCCATCACCTTCCAGCCGCCGACCGGCCCCGGCCCGCTCACCCCTGGGTTCTCCAGCACGACGTACGGGGTAGGCAGCCGGCATGGAGCACTTCGCCGTCGCTGACATCGCCGAGCAGGAACCGGTCTTCCGCAAGGTCCTCTGGACCGGGGAGCACAGCCAGCTGGTCGTCATGACGCTGCCGCCGGGCGGAGAGATCGGTGCCGAGGTGCACGAGGAGAACGACCAGATCCTGAGTTTTCTCAGCGGCACGGGAACGGCGACGGTGGCGGGTGAGCAGCGGCCGGTCGGTCCGGGCGACGTGGTCGTGGTCCCAGCCGGGACCGAGCACAACTTCGTGGCCGACGCCGGCGCCCCGCTCGTGCTCACGACCGTCTACGGACCGGCCGACCACGCCGACGGGGTCGTGCACCGGACCAAGGACGAGGCCGAAGCAGCTGAGGCGGCCGGGCAGGACGAGCCGCCGGCCTGAGCGCCGGGTTCAGGTCAGACGCGGCGACAGCCCGAGCGCCCTCGCGGCGAGAGCCGCGAGCTGGCCACGGGTGACCGCCTGACCGGGCCGGAACGTGCCGTCGGGAAAGCCGTGTGCGAGTCCCGCCCGCACCGCGGCGCAGGCCGCGGGTGTCGCGTCGCCCAGCTCGCACGGCTGCTCGTTCACGGGCAGCGTCAGCTGGCGGGCCAGCATCGAGGCCAGCTGCCCACGAGTGACGTCGGCGAGCGGCCGGAACGTGCCGTCGTCGTAGCCACGCACCACCCGCGCGTCGGCGAGGGCGAGCACGGAGCGCGCGTGGACCGACCCCTCGAGGTCGCTGAACGACGCCGTCCCGGTTGGCTGCAGCGCGAAGCCGCGGGCGAGCACGCTCGACACCTCGCCGCGTGAGACGGGCACGTCCGGACGGAACGTCCCGTCGGCATATCCGGCCACGATCCCGGCCTCGGCGAGGACCAGGACCTGCTCCGCGAACGGGCTGTCGCCCAGGTCGCTGAAGGGGTCCGGCCGGACAGCGAGTCCGCGGGCCGCCGCGACCGAGGCGCGTTCGGCGTCCAGCGGCCAGGTGCGCGCCGTGCATCCCTGCAGGGACTTGCTCTGCTGCTGCATCACCGCAGCCGGGCGTCCCGGGCCCGGGCAGCTCGTGTGCCCGAGGCCGAGCCAGTGGCCGGTCTCGTGATTGACGACGTAGTGCTGGTAGTCCTCCAGCGTGCCCGTCCAGGACGGCGTCGCGCCCCGCCACCGGCTGTCGTTGATCACGACGTTGCGCCCGACCCGGCAGGAGTATGCGGCGCTGCACGCACGAGAGAACGACGGCACGCGGCCGGCCTCGGACAGCCAGAGCGTGAAGTCTCCCCCCGAGCGGACCTGACGGAAGGAGACGGCGCCGCCGAGGCTCCACCCCCGCCTGTCGGCGAAGGTGCGCTGCGCGTGCTCGGCGAACGTGGCGAGATCGGTCTGGACGGCGCCCCGGCTCTGGACGTCATAGGTGTAGACGTGGTCCGGGGACGCCTTGGCCTCGGCAGGCGAGGCTCCGAGGACGAGGAAAGCCCCGAGCAGGACCAGGCCGAGAGTTCGTGCGCGCACGATCATGTGCTGAGGCTAGGCCGCGTGGGTCCTGCTGCTGGTGGCGGTGGGTCGGTGACCAGCAGGCGAAGATCGCGGACCTTCACCCCGCGCAGCACCGCGAGCCGGGGGTCCGGGACGTCGATCAGGATGCCGGTGACCAGCGGACCGAGCGTGGCGAGCCGGCGGTCGGCGAGCACCTGCTCGACCATCGTCCGATCGCCGCCGATCCGGAGCGCGTCGAGGTCGGCGCCGACCAGGAGGCGTTCGGCGACGACGGCCGCCGCACCCGCCGCGACGTCGGCCTGGTTGTCGCGCCGTCGCGCAAACCGTTGCTGGGACCAGCCGCCCGCGGCGGTGCGGCCCTGGACGTGCCGGCTGCCGACCTTGCTCGTGACCAGCTCCGAGCCACGGAACACCCCGGCCGCGTAGCCGCCGCGTCGCACCAGCAGCACCCCGACGGTGCGCACGCGCAACACATGTGCAACCAGGTCGCCGGTGAGCGGCGGGAAGGGCACCTCGACCTCGGCGACGCTGCCGTCCGCGGCTGTCCAGGTGGTGCCGACCCGCGTCGTCAGGCCGTGTCGTTCTTCGAAACCGGCCAGCCATCGCTCGAGCCGCTCGGGCGTCACCGTGACCCACCGCCCGCCACCGGCGGCGGGCGTGGAGCGGCTCACGCGCCGGCCTCCCGCAGCCAGCGGGGGCCGGGACCCTCGGCGGCTGCCTCGTCGCCGGGGTTGTAGAGACCACACCGCTGCAGCGAGAGACATCCGCAGCCCAGGCAGCCGTCCAGGGTGTCGGCCAGCGCCTGCAGGGCGGCGATGCGGGCATGCACCCGCCGGCGCCACGGTCGGCTGAGCCGGGTCCAGTCGGCTCGGGTCGGCGCCCGGTCCGCAGGCAGCGTCGCGAGCAGACCCGCGATCTCCCCGAGCGGCAGCCCGACCCGCTGGGCGGCGCCGACGAAGGCAAGACGCCGGAGCACGTGCTGCGGGAAGCGGCGCTGGTTGCCGGCGGTCCTGGTCGAGGCGATAAGCCCCTGCTGCTCGTAGAAGCGCAGCGTGGCGACGCTCAGCCCGGACCGGGCAGCGATCTCGCCGATGGTGAGCATGTCGACCAGTATCGGTGTTGACCTCTAGCGGGCTCGAGGTTGCAGACTCAGCGGGTGCTCACCCGCCTCGGTCTCCCGGCCGTCGGGGTCCACCGACCGGTCGTGGTCGCCCTGGTCGTCGACGCGATCGGCAGCGGACTGTTCCTGCCCTTCTCGGTGCTGTTCTTCGTGGCCACCACCGACCTCACGGTGGCGCAGGTCGGGCTGGCGGTGTCGGTCGGCGGCATCGTCCGGTTCGCAGCCGGGCCGGTGGCTGGGAGCCTGGCCGACCGGGTCGGACCGCAGCGGGTGCTGATCGTCGCGAACCTGCTGCAGGCGGCGGGCTTCGTCGGCTACCTGTTCGTCGACCGCCTGTGGGCGCTGATGCTCGTCACGCTCTTCGTGCAGGCGGGCAACGCCGGGTTCTGGTCCTCCTACCCGCCGCTGGTGGTCGCGATCTCGGCGCCAGGCGAGCGTGAGCGCTGGTTCGGGCTGCTCGGGGCGCTGCGCAACGTCGGCTTCGCCGTGGGCGCGCTGGCAGCCGGTGCGGCGGTGAGCATCGGCGGGATCGCCGGCTATCGCGCCCTCGCGCTCGCGAACGCCGCCAGCTATGTGCTCGCCGCCGTGCTGCTGCACCGGGCGCGTACCCGCGCCGTACCGACGACCCAAAAGGCGACGACCCAAAAGGCGACGATCCAGCAGGCGACGACCGGTCCGGGCTGGCGCGCGGTGCTTGCGGACCGGCCCTACCTGGCGCTGTCGGCCGCCAACGTCTCGGTGGCCACGACCGCGCTGGCGCTCACCCTGGTGATGCCGGTCTGGGCGGTCGAGAACCTCGGGCTCCCGGCCTGGGTGCCGGGCGCCGCACTAACGGTCAACTGCCTCATGTGCGGGCTGCTGCAGGGCCCGGTGGTGGTCGCCATGACCGGGCACCGCCGCTACCGGGCGCTCCAGCTGTCGATGGGGCTGCAGGTGTTCGCTGCCGCTGTGCTGCTGGCCGCCGGGTCGGTCTCGGTGCGGATCGGCATCGTGCTCGTCATGCTCGGCGTCGTGGTCCTCACCGTCGGTGAGATGATCGAGAGCCCGGTCTCCAACACCGTGGCCGCCGAGGCGGCCCCGGACGCCGCGCGCGGTCGCTACCTCGCCGTCCATCAGACCTCGTGGAACGTCGCCTCGGTCGTCGCGCCGGCGTCGCTGACCGCGCTGCTCAGCGTCAGCGGCCTCGCGGTCTTCGGCACGTTGGCGGGCGTCGCGGTCGCCGGTGGGATCGGCTTCGGGCTGGTCGCTCGGCACCTCCCGGCCGCGCGCGTGCAGGTCGGCGCGATCGTGGGTTGAGAACCGTCAAGGCGTCTGCCAGGCCAACCACAGCGAGGCGTACGAACCCCCGCGTGCGAGCAGCTCGTCGTGGGTGCCGAGCTCGGTGACCCGCCCGCTCTCGACGACGGCGACCCGGTCCGCGTCCTGCCCGGTGTGCAGCCGGTGCGCGACGGCGACGACCGTACGCCCGCGCAGCACGGCCGCGAGCGAGCGCTCCAGGTGGCGGGCGGCGGTCGGGTCCAGCAGGGAGGTCGCCTCGTCCAGGACGAGCGTGTGCGGGTCGGCCAGCACGAGGCGGGCGAGCGACAGCTGTTGGGCCTGCGGCGCCGACAGCGCGAGCCCGCCGGACCCGACGAGGGTGTCGAGCCCGTCGGCGAGCGCGTCCACCCAGCCCAGGGCGTCGACGGCGTCCAGAGCTGTGCGCAGCTGTGCGAGGTCTGAGCCAGGTCGGGCGAGCAGCAGGTTGTCCGCCACGCTCCCGACGAACACGTGGTGCTCCTGGGTGACCAGGGCGACCTCGAGCCGCAGGCGCTCCAGCGGCAGGTCCACGAGTGGCACGCCGCCCAGGTCCACCCGTCCCCGGTCGGGACCGTTGACCCCCGCGAGCAGCCGGGTCAGGGTGGACTTGCCGGCGCCGCTCGGTCCGACCACCGCGAGCCGTTCGCCTGGGCGTACGGCGAGATCGAGCCCGGACAGCACCTCGCGACCCGGGACGTAGGAGAAGTGCACGTCGCGGGCGACCAGCCGCTGGTCGGCGGGCTCGTCGTCGCTGGGGACCCGGTCCGGCGGCACGTCGCCGACCCCGACCAGGCGGGCCAGCGAGGCGGCGCCGATCTGGATCTCGTCGAGCCACGACAGCAGCCGGTCCAGCGGGTCGACGAGCTGCTGCACGTACAGCGCGACCGCGGTCACCTCGCCGAGGGTCGCGTGCCCGCCCCGCACCAGGAACCCGCCGAGCAGCAGCACCCCGACGAGCGGCAGCGCGAAGGTCAGGTCGATCCACGGGAACCACAGGCACCGCAGCCGGAGCGTCCGTCGTTCGGCGACGAAGTTGCGGGCGAGGTCGTCCTGGGTGTGCTGCACCCGCAGTCGCTGCCGGCCGAGCGCCTCGATGCTGCGGGCACCCTCGGCCGTCTCGGTGATCCCCGCGGTGATGCCGGCGAACGTGGCGCGCTCGGCGAGGTACGCCTGCGGTGCGCGCTTGAGGTACCACCGGGTCGAGAGCCCCGCGACCGGCACGGCGACCAGTGCCGCCAAGGCGACCAGCGGCCCGGCCAGGAACGCGGCCACCACCGTGAGCACGGTGGTCAGCCCGGCCACGACGACCTCGGGGACCGCGTCGCGGACCGTACGGGCGAGGGTGTCGACGTCGGCGGTCATCCGGGTGAGCAGGTCGCCCGACCCGGCCGCCTCCACGGTCGAGAGCGGTAGCGCGACCACGTCGATGAGGAACTCCTCGCGCAGCTCGGCGAACACGTCCTCGCCGAGCCGGAACGACAGCAGCCGGGAGACCCGGGTCAGCACGGTCTGCAGCAGCACCGCGGCCAGCAGCACCAGCACGACCGTGTCGACGCGTCCGGTCGTGGTCCCGGCACCCAGGTCGTCGACCAGCGTGCCGACCAACCGTGGAGCGACCAGCCCGGCTACCGCGGCGAGCAGGTAGAGCCCGACCACGAGCCCGACCTGCCGTGGACGGTCGTGGGCCAGCCTCCTGGCCCGGGCCCGGACCTCGCGGGTGCCCGCGATCGGCAGCGTGGTGTCCGGCAG
This sequence comes from Mycobacteriales bacterium, assembly GCA_038236005.1. Classification (GTDB taxonomy): domain Bacteria; phylum Actinomycetota; class Actinomycetes; order Mycobacteriales; family SCTD01; genus CANKBT01. The sequence goes on from JBBSTI010000021.1 coordinate 27,637, forward strand.
CGGGGTGTTCGGCGACGGGGTGTTCGGCGGCGGGGGCGCCGTGGACGTGGCGGAGACGTTCGTCATGCGGGCACCTGACCGCGTACGACGATCGCGCGGTAGGCCTCGTCGCCCAGCAGCGCGCGATGGTCCCCGCTCGCGACCACGCGACCGTCGACGAGCAGGTGCACCGCGTCGGCCGTCTCCAGCAGCAGCGGGCTGGTGGTGGCCATCAGCGTCGTGCGGCCCTGCCGGGCGGCGGAAAGCCGACCCGCGACCGCGGCCTCGGTGTGCGCGTCGACCGCGCTGGTGGGCTCGTCCAGCAACAGCACCTCGCTGTGCTGCGCGAGCGCCCGGGCCAGTGCGAGCCGTTGCCGTTGGCCGCCGGACAGGGTGCGGGCCCGCTCACCGAGGACGGTGGCGACGCCGTCCGGCAGCGCGTCGACGACGTCCTGCGCGCACGCCGCCTTTAGGGCCTCGGACACGGTTCTGGCGGAGCCGCCGACCTCCTCGTCGAGCCGGCCGCTGAACAGCACGGGGGCGTTGTCGAGCAGGTGCACGCGGCGACGGACCTCGGCCAGCGGCAGGTCGGTCAGCCGCACCCCACCGATCGTCGCCGAGCGCGCGTCGTCCTCGTCAGCGTCGTCGTCAGCGGTGTAGCGAGCCAGCCGGTCCAGCAGTGCCGTCCCGGCGGTCGGCCGGTCGCAGACCACGGCGGTCAGCAGGCTCGCCTGCACGACCAGGCCCGAGACCGGGTCGACCAGGTCGCCGGGCGGTCCGTCGCTGCGTCTGCCGGCGTCGGTCACCAGCGGCTCGGTGGCCAGCAGAGCGATCACCCGACCGGCGGCGACGTGCGCGCGGGTCGCCTTGTCGAGCATCTCCAGCAGGGTGCGCAGCGGCGTACGCAAGAACGCGGCGTAGCCGAACACAGCGACCAGCTGGCCGACGGTGAGCCGTCCGTCGATCACCGCGCGCGCGCCGACCCAGGTGACGGCGGCGACGACCGTGCCGGGAATGAGGACCTGCGCCGCGTCCAGCAGCGACTGGGTGCGGGCGACGGCCAGACCGGCCGTACGAACCGCCTGCGACTGGTGCACGAATCGTGCGACGAAGGCCTCCTCGCCGCCGATGCCGCGCAGCACCCGCAGCCCCTGGACGGTGTCGGCGCCGAGCCCCGTGAGCGTCCCCAGCTCGGCGCGCTGCCGGCTCTGTCGGGCGTGCAGCGGACGAAGCAGCGGCCCGAGCCCGACAGTGAACAGCGGCACGCCGACCAGGACGACGACGCCGAGCAACGGGTCGGCGACCAGCAGCAGCACGGCGACGATGACCAGCGCGACGACCGCGCCGAACCCGCGGGCCTGGACGTCCATGAGCCGGGCCACCGACACCGAGTCGGTCGCGACGGCGTTGGCCACCGCGCCGGGCGAGGTGCGGGCGGGCAGCGACGCTCCGAGCCGTACGGCCTGGCGGGCGGCCCACTGCGTGAGGAGATAGCTGGCCTGCAGATAGTTCAGGACGGCCGCCCGGTGACGCAGCACCCCGACGGCACCCTGCAGCACGCCGAGCCCAGCGAGCACCCCGCACCAGGCGAGCAACGACCCGACCCGTCCGGTCGCCACCCCGTCGTCGATCGTGCGCCCCACGACGTACGGCGTGACGGCCTGGGTGCTCATCCAGACCGTGCCGTACAGCCAGCCCAGCACGATCGTGCGGCGCTGCAACGACGCGACGCGGACCAGCAGACGCGTCGGGCTGCGCAGGTCGGGGACGCCGGGCTCGGCGACGGGGAGGGCACGCACGTAGGGGCACGCTACGACCGCGATGCGGGAGCGGTCGAGCGGGTTGTCCGGTGGTGCGGACTAACCGGTGGCGGACGACCTGGTGGACGCCCGCAGCAGCCTTGATCGCGGCGGCCAGCGGGGCTGGCAGGCGCGCGGCCAGGGGGCGTGCGCCGTACCGTCAAGGGGTGACACAGACCGACCCGCCGAAGGTGCACCGACTCCTCGCGCCGCCGAAGCCGGGTCGGCACGGCGCCTGGCTGTACGCCCTGCGCACCACCAACCCGCCGCCGGACCGCCCGATCAGCGGCCTCGACGGGGTGACCCGCTGGATCGTCGTCAGCCGGGCGGCGGTGCTGCCGATGACCGTGCTCGGCGGGATCGTGGCGCTGCTGCTGGCGGTGCGCGCGGACGGCTTCTCGTGGCCGCTCGGGCTGCTGGCCCTGGTCGGCATCACCTTTGCGCACGCGAGCAACAACCTCATGAACGACCTCGCCGACACCGACGTCGGGCTCGACGAGGCCAGCTATCCGCGAGCGCTCTATGCGCCGCACCCGATCCTGTCCGGCCTGGTCACGCGCAAGGGCCTGCTCGCCGCGATCCTCGCCGTGAACGTGGTCGACCTGGTGATCATGCTGGTGCTGTTCGCCGAGCGCGGCTGGCCGGTGATCGCGTTCGCGGTGACCGGGCTGTTCCTCTCGTACGCCTACACGGCGCCGCCGCTGCGCCTGAAGAAGCGGGGCCTCGGAGAGCCCGACGTGCTGCTCACCTGGGGCCCGCTGATGATCGCGGGCACCTACTTCAGCGCGGTCGGAGCGCTGCCGTGGCAGGTGTGGGTGGCCTCGATCCCGTACGGCCTGCTGTGCACCACCGTGCTGATGGGCAAGCACATCGACAAGATCGGTTTCGACGAGCCGACCGGGACCCGCACGCTCCCGGTGCTCCTCGGCGAGCCGCGCGCCCGTCAGGTCACCGCCGGCCTGCTGGTGTCGTTCTACGTCGCCACCGTGCTCGCGGTGCTGGTCGGCGCGCTGCCCTGGCCGACGCTGCTGGTCGTGCTCGCGGTGCCGACCCTGGTGAAGGTGCTCGGCGCTTTCCGGGACGGGCGACCGGAGCAGCCGCCGGAGGGCTTCCCGGTCTGGCCGCTGTGGTTCGCGGCGATCTGCTTCGTGCACACCACCCGGGCCGGCGCCGCCCTGGTCCTGGGGCTCGCGCTCGCCGCGATCTTCGGCTGGGGGCTGCCACTGTGAGCGCGATGCTCCTGGCGGTCGTGGTTGTCGTGCTGGGCGTCGTCGTCGGGCTGGGACTTGCCGCCGTGGTGAGCGTGCTGCCCTGGTACGTCGCGGTGCAGCGGGCCGACCGTCACGGTTCCTCGACCGCGCGGGCCGGCCTCGCGGTCGTCGTGCTGCTGGCGGTCGCCGCAGTCGCGGTGCTGCTCGGCGGGCTCAGGCTCGCCCCGCTGCTGCTCCTGCCCTGGGTGCCCGCCCTGCTCTGGCCCCAGCTGCCGGAGCGGCTCGCCGGAACCACCGGTCGTCACGTGGTCGGGTCAGCGGTCGGCGGGGAACACCCGCACGTCGTACGTGGGGATGACTCGGTCACTGGTCAGGAGGGTCAGTCCCTCGACGCGTGACTGGGCGATCAGCATGCGGTCGAAGGGGTCGCCGTGCAGGCGGGGCAGTGCGGCGGCTTCCACGGCGTGGCCCAGGCCGATCGGCAGGGGCTGCAGACCCTCGGCGACCGCGCGGGCCACGAGGCCGTCGGGCAGGTCGAGCCGGCCGGCAGCGGCTTTGATCCCGAGCTCCCACACGGTCACCGCGCTGAGGAAGACGTCGTTGTCCGGGTCGTCGATCTGGCCGATGGCGTCGGGCCCCAGCTGCGCGTCGCCCGACGCCCACCACAGCAGGACGTGGGAGTCCAGCAACAGCCTCACGGCGTCCCGTCGAAGGCGGACTGCAGCTCGGTGGGCAGCGGCGCGTCGAAGTCGTCACCGATGCGGATCTGACCCCGCGCCCAGCCACCGCGACGAGGCGCCCTCGGCGGCTCCAGCGCGACGAGCCGGGCGACCGGTCGGCCGTTGCGAGCGACCACGATCTCCTCGCCGGCCGCGGCGCGATCGACCAGCCGGGACAGGTGGGTCTTGGCGTCCTGGATGTTGACGGTGGCGGCCATGCGCCGACAGTAGCGGACCAGGTCAGGTCTGGTCAGGATGAGCGCGGCACCGGGTCACGTAGCGTCCACCCGGTGCTGGGGCGGCGGTGGGCGATGCTGCTCGGCGCCTGCGTGGTCATCGGCACCGGCGTCGCGCTGCTGCTGTCGGCCTCGCTCGGCTCGGACGGTTATTCGACCCTGCTGAGCGGGCTGACGATCTGGTCCGGCTGGTCGTTCGGCCTGATCAGCGCGCTCGTCGGGGGCACGCTGGTGGTGACGGCGTGGGCCCGGGGGGTGCGACCGGGGGTCGGGACGATCGCCTCGACGCTGCTGGTCGGGCTGGTGATCGCCGTGGGGCTGGCGGTCGTCCCCGAGCCGGACGCCCTGCTGCCACGGATGCTGCTGGTGCTGCTGGCCTTCCCGGTGCTGGCGGTCGGCATCGCCGCCTATCTCGGCACGCACACCGGGGCCGGGCCGGTGGAGGCGGTCGCGCTGGCCTTCGACCCGCCGGTGGCGTTCCGGTGGAGCTATGGCGTGGTCCAGGTCGGGGGTGCCCTGATCGGCTGGTCGCTCGGGGCGGCGGTCGGCCCCGTGACGGTGCTGGTCAGCCTGCTGCTGGGGCCGGCCGTCGCGTGGCTGTCCCAGCGCTTCGTGCTGTTCCGGCTGCCGCCGCGACAGCATGTCTAGCGGGTCTCGTACGGGATGGACCGTGCTCCCGAACCGCTAGGCCGTGTCGACGAAGCGGTAGGCCTCCGCGAGCCGACCCGGCTCGAAGCCGGCCTTCTCGGCCGCGGCCGACAGGTTCCCGCGCAGCATGTTCTCCAGGTCGATCAGGTGCGAGGTCTGGCTGATGTGCGCGGCGAGCGCCTTCATCTTGCGGTCGAAGGTGTCGGTGACGTCGACCCAGTGCGTCGCGTTGCTCGGCGCCTGCACCCAGGTCTGCGGGCAGGACCACTCCTTGAGCCCCTCGTCGGCGAGCAAAGACGGGAAGGCGAACGGGTTGCGCGCATCGGGATAGATCGCGGCGAGCGCGGCCCGCCCGGCGACCAGGTGGTCGGGGTGGCTGACCGCGATCCGCGCGTAGTCGAAGTCGGGCTGCTGCACGATGCAGCGATCCGGCCGCTTCTGCCGGATCACCCGGGCGAGGTCCTTGCGCAGCTCCAAGGTCAGCTCGAGATAGCCGTCCGGGTAGCCCAGGAACACCAGGTCCGTCACCCCCACGGCGGCCGCCGCCTCGCGCTGCTCGGCCTGCCGGATCTTGGGCATGTCCTCGCGCGGCACGTCCGGGTCGAAGCCGCCGGCGTCGCCGTTGGTGATCAAGCAGTAGGTCACCTCGAGCCCCTCGTCGACCCACGCCGCCACCGTTCCCGCCGACCCGAAGTCGACGTCGTCGGGGTGGGCCACGATCACCAGGGCTCGCTCGTCGGTCATACGTCCATGATGGGGGGCATGGCGAAGCGACCGGACGTGCGAGGCGGTGCGGCGACCCGTGGCTTCCCGCCCGGCAGCGCCCAGGCCCTGGTGGCGCTGGTGCTCGGGGTGGTCCTCGGGATCGTCGGGGTGCAACGGGGGCAGGTGCTGCTAGCCGTGGTGTTCTTCGGGCTGGCGGTGTTCGGGGGGCTCGGGCTCGTACGTCTGTGGAGACACTGAGGCGTGGGTGATCTTGGCGCCGTTCCGGCGGCCAAGATCACCAACGGTCGAGGTAGGGGTCGGGGAAGGCCTCGTCGATCCGTTCGACCAGCTCGGTCAGCGACCGCACCTCGAGCGCGGCGGCGCCGGTGTCGTCGGTCTGCAGCAGCGACCAGGGGCCGCGACGGATCCAGACCGGCCGAAGCCCTGCGGCGGCGGCCGGGAGCACATCGTTGTCGACCCGGTCGCCGACGTACGCGACGTCCTTCGCCTCTGCCTGGAGCAGCTCCAGCACCCGCGCGAAGAAGGCTGGGTCGGGCTTGGCCACCCCGAGCGCGTCGCTCATCGCCATCACCTCGGGGTCGATCCCGAGGGCCTGCAGCTCGGCGTGCCGACGCGCTGGCTGGTTGGCGATGATCGCCACCCGGTAGCCACGCTCGCCGAGCATCCAGAGCATGGGCAGGACGTCCGGGTAGAGATCCTGTTCCTGGAAGCCTCCGTACAGGTGCTCCTTGCGGGCGTCGAGCGACTCCCACCCCGGGTCGAGCGCGGCGAGCGCGTCGGTGAACGGCCGCCCCTGCGCCACCGTCCCGCCCATCAAGCCGGCCAGCGTGAAGAAGGGCACGTCGAGCACCTTCGCCCAGCACCCGAAGATCCGGGTCTCGTCGATCAACGTCTCTCCGACGTCCAGGCACACCCACCGGTTGCTCATGGCCCGAGTCTGCCGGAGCCCGGTTCTGAACCCTGGTGATCTTGGCGCCGTTCCGGCGGCCAAGATCACCAGGGCAAGAGACGCAAGATCACGAGAGCACCTGCGTGGCGACGTACGGGCCCTGCCGAGCGCTACAGGCCCAGTCTCGTGATCTTGGCCGACGTCGCCGCGGCGCACGTTCGTTTCCGCGCCTGCGGCCTTCATGCCACTGGCGATCTTGGCGCCGTTCCTGCGCTCAAGATCACCGAGGGGCGACGGCCTAGACTCGAACGGGTGAGCGCAGCCCGGCACGAGTCCCCCGACGCGCTTTTCGACGACTACGGACCGGCCGTGCTGGCCCCCGACCGGCCGGCCCGACCGAGCGCCGAGAAGCTGCTGGACGGGCTCAACCCGCAGCAGCGCGAGGCGGTCACCCACGAAGGCACCCCGCTGCTGATCGTGGCCGGCGCAGGCTCCGGCAAGACCAAGGCGCTGACCTCCCGGATCGCCTGGCTGCTGTCGGCCCGCGGCGTGCACCCGGGCGAGGTGCTGGCGATCACCTTCACCAACAAGGCCGCCGGTGAGATGCGCGAGCGGGTCGCCGCGCTGGTCGGCAACCGGTCGCGGGTGATGTGGGTCAGCACCTTCCACAGCGCTTGCGTGCGGATCCTGCGGGCCGAGTCCAAGAAGCTTGGCTTCACCCAGAGCTTCTCGATCTACGACGCGGCCGACAGCCAGCGCCTCATGACGCTGGTCTGCCGCGAGCTGGACCTGGACCCGAAGCGCTTCGCCGCCCGGGCGATCAGCAACCTGGTCAGCGACCTGAAGAACGAGCTGGTCGACGTCGAGGCCGCCGCGGCCCGCGCCGAGACGCCGCTGGAGAAGCAGGTGGCCGACTGCTACCGGGTCTATCAGGCGCGGCTCCAGCAGGCCAACGCGTTCGACTTCGACGACCTGATCATGACGACCGTCCACCTGCTGCAGGCGTTCCCGGACGTCGCCGACCACTACCGGCGCAGGTTCCGGCACGTGCTGGTGGACGAGTACCAGGACACCAACCACGCCCAGTACCAGCTCGTCCGCGAGCTGTGCGCCCCTTCCACCGCGCCGGGCGGCCCGGGCGCCGCCGAGCTGTGCGTCGTCGGTGACGCCGACCAGAGCATCTACGCCTTCCGCGGCGCCGACATCCGCAACATCAACGACTTCGAGAACGACTATCCCGACGCGAAGGTCGTGCTGCTCGAGCAGAACTACCGCTCGACCCAGACCATCCTGTCCGCGGCCAACGCGGTGATCGCGCTCAACACCGGTCGCAAGGACAAGCGCCTCTGGACCGACGCCGGTGACGGCGAGAAGATCGTCGGCTACGTCGCGGACAACGAGCACGACGAGGCGGCGTTCGTCGCGGCCGAGGTGGACCGGCTGACCGACGAGCACGAGGTGCAGCCGCACGACGTCGCGGTCTTTTATCGTACGAACGCGCAGTCGCGGGTCTTCGAGGAAGTCTTCGTGCGGGTGGGGCTGCCCTA
>JBBSTI010000022.1:0-34458 GCA_038236005.1 Mycobacteriales bacterium
CGGCGCCACTGGTACTCCCCGCCGATCTCGAGGCCTCGGTGTGCCCGCTCGGTCTTGTTGGTGGGGTAGGCGCGGGCGTGGCGAGCCGCGGCCTCGGCAGCGACGATCTCCAGACCCACCCCGCCGAGCCGGGTGGTGGTGCCGGTGAAGTACTCCCCCACCAGCTCCTCGGACAGCCCGAGCGCCTCGAAGACCTGCGCCCCGGTGTAGGAGGCGATCGTGCTGATGCCCATCTTGCTCATCACCTTGAGCACGCCCTTGCCGAGCGCCTTGACGTAGTTGCGCAGCGCCTCGTCCACGTCGATCGAGGTGATCCCGCCCTCCTCGATGAGGTCGACGACGGTCTCGAAGGCCAGGTAGGGGTTGACCGCCGCTGCGCCGTAACCGATCAGCAGCGCGACGTGGTGCACCTCCCGCGCGTCGCCGGACTCGACGACCAGGCCGACCTGGGTGCGGGTCTTCTGGCGGATCAGGTGGTGGTGCACGGCGCTCACCAGGAGCAGGGACGGGATCGGGGCCAGCTTCTCGGTCGACTCCCGGTCGGACAGCACGACGATGCGCGCACCCTGCTCGATCGCGGTCGACACCTCACGGCGTACGCGGTCCAGCGCGTCCCGCAGCGCGTCACCACCGCCGGCGACCGGGTAGAGGCCGCGGACGGTGACAGCGGCGAGCCCGCCCCGGTCACCGTCGGCATTGACGTGCACGACCTTGGCCAGCTCGTCGTTGGTCAGGATCGGGAAAGACAGCACGATCTGGCGGCAGGAGGACGCGGTCGGCTCGAGCAGGTTCTGCTCCGGCCCGATGGTGCCGGCCAGGCTGGTCACCAGCTCTTCGCGGATCGCGTCGAGCGGCGGGTTCGTGACCTGCGCGAACAGCTGGGTGAAGTAGTCGAACAGCAGCCGTGGACGCTCGGACAGCACCGCGACGGGGGTGTCCGTGCCCATCGACCCGATCGGCTCCAGGCCGGTCCCGGCCATCGGGCGCAGCAGGATCCGGACCTCCTCCTCGGTGTAGCCGAAGGTCTGCTGCCGACGCAGCACGCTCTCGTGGGTCGGGTGCAGGAAGTCGCGCTCGGGCAGGTCCTCGAGCCGGACGATGCCGGTGTGCAGCCACTCCGCGTACGGGTGCTTGGCCGCGAGGTCACGCTTCAGCTCGGCGTCCTCGACGATCCGGCCCTGCTCGGTGTCGACCAGGAACATCCGGCCTGGCTGCAGCCGGCCCTTGCGGACGACCCGCTCCGGCGCGATGTCCAGGACGCCGACCTCGCTGGACAGCACGACCATGCCGTCGGAGGTCTGCCACCAGCGGGCCGGGCGCAGGCCGTTGCGGTCCAGCACCGCGCCGATCTGGGTGCCGTCGGTGAACGTCACGCAGGCCGGGCCGTCCCAGGGCTCCATGAGCGCCGAGTGGTACTCGTAGAACGCCCGTACGGACGGGTCCATGTCCTTCGCGTTCTCCCAGGCCTCCGGGACCATCATCAGCACGGCGTGCGGCAGCGAGCGGCCGGCCATGTGCAGCAGCTCGAGCACCTCGTCGAAGCTGGCGCTGTCCGAGGCGCCGGGCATGCAGACCGGGAAGATCCGCCGCAGGTCGTCCGGCAGCTCGGCCGGACCCTCCAGCAGCGCCTCGCGGGCCCGCATCCAGTTGCGGTTGCCCTTCACCGTGTTGATCTCGCCGTTGTGCGCGATGTAGCGGTAGGGATGGGCCAGCGGCCAGCTGGGGAAGGTGTTGGTGCTGAACCGGCTGTGGACCAGCGCCAGCGCGCTCGCGCAGCGCGGGTCGGACAGGTCGGGGAAGAACGGACCCAGCTGACCGGTCGTGAGCATCCCCTTGTAGACCACGGTGCGGGTCGACAGCGACGGGAAGTAGACGTCCAGCTCACGCTCGGCGCGCTTGCGGACGACGAAGGCCCGACGCTCCAGCGCGTACGGCGTGTTGTTCTTGCCCTCCTCGCGCCAGCCGAGGAACACCTGGCGGAACAGCGGCATGGCCGCGCGCGCCGTACGCCCGATCCCGGCGCCGTCGGGGTCGACCGGCAGGTCGCGCCAGCACAGCACCGTCAGACCCTCCTGCTTGGCCAGCTGCTGCAGCGCGAGCTGAGCATCGGCGGCCTTGCGCGGCTCGGTCGGCAGGAACGCCGTGCCGACCGCGTAGTGCCCCAGCGGTGGCAGCTCGGTCGGCGCGACCTGGCGGAAGAAGCTGTCCGGCAGCTGAAGGAGGATGCCGGCGCCGTCACCGCTGTTGGGCTCGCTGCCGGCCGCGCCGCGGTGCTCGAGGTTCTCCAGCGCGGTCAGGCCCTGGGTGACGATCTCGTGGCTGGCGCCCCCGGCGATGTCGACGACGAACGCGACCCCGCAGGCGTCGTGCTCGAACGCGGGGTCGTACAGGCCCTGCTTCTGGGGCGTGGCGGGGTGCATGAAGACCTTTCGACGTCGGTCGCGGGCAGAGGCCTCATCGTCCTGGCGGGATCGTCCTGGTCGGACGAGGAGGCTGGTGGGTGCTCGAGAGGGACGTCGCTGGCCCTGTCGCAGATGTCGCCCGACGTTACACGGGCTGTCACACCGGGACGGCGACTCAGTCGGCTCCCGAACCGCCGTCCCGGTGTGCCGAACCGCCGTCCCGGTGTGCCGAACCACCGTCCCGATGTGCCGAACCACCGTCCCGATGTGACAGCCCGACGTCGTCCTGGTCCCCGTCGTGGTCCCGGTTCAGCCCTTCGACCTGAGTCTCCCGCGGCCCTCGACGCAGCACCACGTAGGCCAGGGCGAGCAGGCCCACGATGACCGAGGTGAAGACGTTCAGCCGCAGCCCGAGGAACGTGTTCGCCGGGTCGACCCGGAGCAGCTCGATCCAGAGCCGCCCGGCGCAGTAGGCCGCGACGTAGAGCGCGAAGGCCCTCCCCCGACCGAGCCGGAAGCGTCGGTCGGCCCACAGCACGAGGCCGGCGACCCCGACGTCCCAGAGCAGCTCGTACAGGAAGGTGGGGTGGTAGGCCTCGGCGCCGGCGATGGCGTTGGGGTTGTCCGGGCTGATCGTCAGCCCCCACGGCAGCGTCGTCGGCTTGCCGAACAGCTCCTGGTTGAAGTAGTTGCCGATCCGCCCGATCGCCTGGGCGAGGACGATGCCGGGCGCGATCGCGTCACCCAGGGCGGCGAACGCGATCCCCCTGGAACGGCAGTAGAGCCAGGCACCGAGCGCACCGCCAGCCACCGCTCCCCAGATGCCGAGGCCGCCCTCCCAGATGAACAGGGCGCGCACCGGGTCGTTGCGGTAGAGCTCGATGTCGGTGATCACGTGATAGATCCGGGCGCCGACGATCCCTGACGGGACCGCCACGACGGCCACGTCGGCGATCGTGCCGTGCGTCCCGCCCCGGGCCACCCACCGCTTGTCGCCGAGCCACACCGCGACCAGGACACCGATGATGATGAAGAAGGCGTACGCCCGGAGCGGGATCGGGCCGAGGTGCAGCACCCCCGTCGGTGGGCTCGGGAAGTAGGCAAGAGGCACCGGCTGATCGTACGGCGAGATCGCCCGCAGGCGTCCTGGTCGCGTCGGCAGGGGGCCGGAATCTGCCACCGGGCCCATCGGGGGAGCCCCCGACGGGAAGGAGGCCGGGGGGGGACGTTCTGATGGGCCCTGAACTCATCGGGGGTTCCCCCGAGGAGGGGCGGCTGGGGCTGGGGCTCGAGCTGGGGCTGGGGCTGGGGCTGGGGCTCGAGCTGGGGCTGGGGCTGGGGCTCGAGCTCGGGCTCGGGCAGCGGTCTGCGGCGGGGGTCCGTCTGCGGCGGGGGGTCCGTCAGCGGCGGCGTACGCCGGCGGCCAGCTGCTCGGTCAGGGCTCGCACCGCCGACGGACCGCCGTCCCGCAGCGCGGCGACCAGCGCCGAACCGACGATGACCGCGTCGGCGAACCCGGCGACCTGAGCAGCCTGGTCACCGGTGGACACCCCGATCCCGACGCCGACCGGCAGCGTGGTCTGGGCACGCACCCGGCGTACGAGATCCTCGGCCATCGGACCGATCTCAGCCCGAGCCCCGGTCACCCCCATGACCGCCGCGGCGTACACGAAGCCACGGTTGGTGCGGCCGACGACGGCGATCCGCTGGTCGGTGCTGGACGGCGCCACGAGGAAGATCGGGTCGAGCCCGTGCTGCTCGGTCGCCGCCAACCACTCCGGCGCCTCTTCCGGGATGAGGTCCGGCGTGATCGCGCCGACCCCGCCGGCAGCGGCCAGGTCCCGGGCCCAGGCGTCGAACCCGTAACGGTGGACCGGGTTCCAGTAGCCCATCACCAGCGTCGGCACGCTGGCGGAGACCGAGCGCACCGTGTCGAGGACGTCGGTGATCCGGGTCCCGTTCTCCAGGGACACCTGGTGCGCGTGCTGGATCACCGGCCCCTCCATGAGCGGGTCGGAATAGGGGATGCCGACCTCGATGACGTCCACGCCGCCGTCGACCAACGCCTGCAGCGCCGCGTGCGAGGTCGGCAGGTCCGGATAGCCGGCCGGGAGGTAGGCGACCAGAGCAGCACGCTCCTCTGCTCGGCACCGCGCGAAGACGTCGGCCAGCGCGCCCGTGCCAGCGCGGGTCAGGGCGTCTCTCCCTCGCGCGCGCGGACCAGCTCGGACTCCGCGACCTGCTCGCCGGTGACCAGGCCGAACCAGCGGGCCGCGGTGTCGACGTCCTTGTCGCCGCGCCCGGACGTGTTCACGATGATCACCAGGTCGTGCGGGTCAGCCGTCTGGGCACGCCCCCAGTCGCAGGCGCCGGCGAAGGCGTGCGCGGTCTCGATCGCGCACAGGATGCCCTCCGACTTGGCCAGCTTGTCCAGGCACTGCATCGCCCACGCGTCGGTGATGCCGGAGTAGGTGGCTCGCCCGCTGTCGCGCAGCCAGGCGTGCTCCGGCCCGACGCCCGGATAGTCGAGCCCGGCACTGATGCTGGTGGTGTGCGCGGTCTGACCGTCGGCGTCCTGCATGAGGTAGGACCGCGCCCCGTGCAGCACACCCGGCTCCCCCGCGGTCAGCGGTGCCGCGTGCCGGCCGGTCTCGACCCCGTCGCCCCCGGCCTCGGCGCCGACCAGCGCCACGGACGGGTCCGCGAGGAACGGGTGGAACAGCCCCATCGCGTTGCTGCCGCCCCCCACGCACGCGACGACCGCGTCCGGGAGCCTGCCGACCAGGTCCAGGCACTGCTGCCGCGCCTCGACGCCGATCACCCGCTGGAAGTCACGCACCATCGCAGGGAACGGGTGCGGCCCGACGACGGAGCCGATGATGTAGTGCGTGTCGGCCACGTTGGTGACCCAGTCGCGCATCGCCTCGTTGGTGGCGTCCTTGAGGGTCTGCGTGCCGCTGGTGACCGGGACCACGGTCGCTCCGAGCAGCCTCATCCGGGCCACGTTGAGCGCCTGACGCCGGGTGTCCTCGGCGCCCATGTAGACCGTGCAGTCCAGGCCGAACAGCGCGCACGCGGTCGCGGTCGCCACCCCGTGCTGACCCGCGCCGGTCTCGGCGATGACCCGCTTCTTGCCCATCCGCCGGGTCAGCAGGGCCTGCCCCAGGACGTTGTTGATCTTGTGGCTGCCGGTGTGGGCGAGATCCTCGCGCTTGAGCAGGATCCTGGCCCCGCCAGCGTGCTCGGACAGGCGCTTGGCGTCGGTCAGGGGCGTCGGACGTCCGGCGTAGGAGGTGAGCAGCCCGTCCAGCTCGGCCAGGAACTCCGGGTCCCGGCTGCTGGCCTCATGAGCGGCGGTCAGCTCGTCGAGCGCCGCGATCAGGGCCTCGGGGACGAAGCGGCCACCGTAGGGGCCGAAGTGTCCTCCCTCGTCGGGCATCGTGGGCACGGCCGTCATGCCTGACCCGTGGAGGGGTGCTCGCCGGCCGCGACCAGATCGGCGACCGCCTGCTGGGGGTTGCCCCCGGCGACGACGCCTTCGCCGACCAGCACGGCGTCAGCGCCGACGCAGGCATAGGCGAGCAGGTCGTGCGGGCCCCGTACGCCCGACTCGGCGATCTTGACGACGTCGGCCGGACACCGTGCGAAGACCCGACCGGGCACCGAACGGTCGACCTCGAGGGTCTTGAGGTTGCGGGCGTTGGCACCGATCACGGTGGCGCCGGCGTCGAGCGCACGAGCCAGCTCCTCGGTGTCGTGCACCTCGACCAGCGGCATCATGCCGAGCGTCCGGGTGCGTTCGACCAGGCTGACCAGCGCCTGCTGCTCGAGCGCGGCGACGATGAGCAGCACGACGTCGGCGCCGTGGGCGCGGGCCTCGTGGACCTGATAGCTGGTGACCACGAAGTCCTTGCGCAGCACCGGTACGGCCACCCGGGCCCGCACGGCGTCCAGGTCCGCGAGGCTGCCTCCGAACCGGCGCTGCTCGGTCAGCACGCTGATCACGCTCGCACCACCGGCCTCGTAGTCGGCCGCGAGCCCGGCGGGATCAGTGATCTTCGCCAGCTCGCCCTTGCTGGGGCTGGAGCGCTTGACCTCCGCGATGACCGACACACCCGGTAGGCGCAGCCGGGCCTCGGCGTCGAGCGCGGCCGTGAGGTCGGCCTGCCGAGCCTTCAGGGTGTCGAGCGAGATCCGCGACTGCCGGTCGGCGAGATCCTCGAGAACCCCGGCCACGATGCCGTCGAGGGCGGTCCCGGTGGGTGCCAGTGCCATGTCGACCACCCTAGGCGGGGTCGGGCCGACCCCGCTCGGCCGGGTATGGCTGCCGCTCGCCCTGCCCGCCTGAGGACGGGGCGTCGTAGCGAGAGGACAGGGCGGTCCACCGTCGACCGCGAACAGCGATGATCAGCCCGCCCGCGGTGACCAGCAGGCTCGCGGCTGCTGCGAACGGCCGGCCTGTCTGCTCGCCCGAACGGCCCCGGCCCGTTCGCCGTGCGGCGGCGCCACCGGATCGGTCACGCCTGCGTCACAGCGCTCATCGTGCGGGCGGCCGCGATCGCCCGCAGGACCGCGGCCGCCTTGTTGCGGCACTCGAGGTCTTCGCTCGCCGGGTCGGAGTCGGCGACGATCCCCGCGCCGGCCTGCACGTACGCCTTGCCCTGGTGCAGCACGGCCGTGCGGATCGCGATCGCCATGTCCATGTCGCCGGCGGCGTCCAGGTAGCCGACCGTCCCGGCGTACAGGGCGCGACGGGTGGGCTCCAGCGACTCGATGATCTCCATCGCCCGGGGCTTGGGCGCACCGGAGACCGTCCCTGCCGGGAAGGTCGCGTCGAAGACGTCCAGCGCGTCGTTCTCCGCGCTGACCTGGCCGAGCACGGTCGATACCAGGTGCATGACGTGGCTGTAGCGCTCGACCCGCAGCAGGTCCAGGACGTCCACCGTGCCGGGCTCGCACACCCGGCCGAGGTCGTTGCGGGCCAGGTCGACGAGCATCACGTGCTCGGCGCGCTCCTTCGGGTCGGCCTGCAGCTCGGCGGCCATCCGGGCGTCGTCCTCGGGGCTCTGTCCCCGCGGCCGGCTGCCGGCCGGCGGGTGCACGACCGCCCGCTGCGCTCCCGGCCTGCCGGTGACCGTCACGAGCGCCTCGGGCGAGGATCCGACGATGTCATAAGGCGCCTCGCGACCCTGGAACCGGAGCAGGTACATGTACGGCGACGGGTTCGTGGCCCTGAGCACCCGGTAGACGTCGAGCGCGTCGACGTCGGCCTCGGTCTCGAACCGCTGGCTCAGCACGACCTGGAACGCGTCGCCCGCCCGGACGTGCTCGCGCACGGTCTCGACCCCTGCGAGGTAGTCCGGCTCGGAGGTCCCGCGCACGTATGTGGGCTCGGCAGCCAGGTCGACCGTGGCCACGCTGGGCGGGGTCGGCTGCCCGAGGTCGTCGGCCATCGTGTCCAGCCGCGCGATCGCGCCGTCGTAGGAGGGGTCGGTCAGCCCTCGTACGACGTTGGCGATCAGCAGGATCGTGCCGTCCTGATGGTCCAGGACCGCAAGATCGGTGGCGAGCATGAGGCCGATCTCCGGCATCTGCAGGTCGTCGGCGGCGGTCACGGGAAGCCGCTCCAGACGCCGTACGACGTCGTACCCGAGGTAGCCGACCAGCCCCCCGGTCAGCGGCGGGGCGCCCTCGAGCCGAGGCGAGCGCAGCGACCGGGCCAGGGTGCGTACGGCCTGGAGCGGGTCCTGCTCGACCTCGAGCGGCCGCTCCCCCAGCCAGACCGCCCGGCCGTCGTGCTCGGTGAGCGTCCCGGCGCTGCGCACGCCCACGAAGCTGTAGCGCGACCAGCGCCCGCGCTCGGCCGACTCCAGCAGAAACGTCCCGGGCCGGTTGCCGGCCAGCTTGCGGTAGGTCCCTACCGGCGTCTCCCCGTCGGCCAGCAGACGGCGCGTCACCGCGACCACCGGCTGGTCCAGAGCCTCGAACTCCGGACGCGACGGGACGGTCGTGCCGAGCCTCATGCGCCGTGCCTCATGCGTCCGGCGTGCCCACGACGGACGGCAGCACGGCGGCGTCGAAGCAGGTCCGGTCGCCGGTGTGACAGGCTGCCCCGACCTGGTCGACGGTCACGAGGACGGTGTCGCCGTCGCAGTCCAGCGAGACCTTCTTCACCCACTGCTGGTGACCCGAGGTGTCACCCTTCACCCAGTACTCCTGGCGGCTGCGGCTCCAGTAGGTGCAGCGGCCGGTCGTCAGCGTGCGGTGCAGCGCCTCGTCGTCCATCCAGCCAACCATCAGCACCTCGCCGGTGCCCTCCTGCTGGGCGACGGCGGCCACGAGCCCGTCGGCGTCTCGCTTCAGGCGGTCGGCGATGCTCGGGTCGAGCTCGGTCGGGCGTACGGCGCTGCTCACCAGCCCAGTCTGCCAGCCCTGGTCGGGCGCACCCGGTCCCGTGCGTCTGGTAGGCCAGTGCCGTGGAGCCGGACAGCAAGCACCCCGACAGGTCCCTCCCCCGGTTCCCGGTCCTGGTGGTCCCCCTCGTGCTGCTGCTGTCGATGGCGGCGCCGCTCGGGGTGCTGGCCTTACGGTCCACCCCGTTCCCGTCGACCGAGCCCGTTGCCGCTCCGGCTCCGAGCCGGTCACCCAGCCCCTCGAGCCCGTCGACCAGCCCCGCCAGCCCCGCGACCAGCACAGGGCCCACCCCGACGACCGGCCCGCCCACGTCCACCGCACCGCCACCGGTGACCGGGCCGTCCGGGCCGCCCGGCTCCACGACGACGTCGGCGTTCTCGCTCGTGACGGGTGACTGCCTGCCGATCAAGCCCCCCGAGAGCGCGTCGGTGACTGTGGTCGTGCTGCCGTGCACCCAGCCGCACCGGGCCGAGGTGTTTGCCGTCTTCGCGCTGCCCGGCCCGCCCGGGGTCGGCTTTCCCGGCGAGCAGGTCGCGACGACGCAGGCCGCCGCAGGGTGCGAACGCAGGTTCGCGGACTACGTGGGCATCGCCTACGGCGCCTCGTCCTTCGACTACTTCTTCTACAAGCCGGACGTCGGCTCCTGGTCCCAGCTGCTCGACCGCACGGTGACCTGCCTGCTTACCAGCACCGAGCCGCGCGACTCGTCCGCCAAGGACTCGCAGGCTTGACCCGCGCGCCTGCCGCGCCGGGTGTCCCCGGCCTGCAACAGTGACCCATGCGACTGGCGGTGTGCTCCAGCAAGGGTGGCGTCGGCAAGAGCGCGACCGCGGCCAACCTCGCGGCCGTGCTGGGCACCCGAGGTCGGGTCCTGGCCGTCGACGCCGACCCGCAGGACAGCCTGGGTCGGGCGTACGGGGTGGTGGCCACGTCCCGCGCCGACAGCCTGGCCGGGCTCCTGGAGGACCCCGAGATCTCGGTCGACGACGTGCTGCGGCGCGACGTGGCTCCGGGCGTCGACCTGCTCCCGGCCCACCCGTCGCTGGAGCAGGTCGGGGTCTCCCTGGCGGCACAGGGGGCGATCGCCACCGCGCTGCGCCGGGTGCTGCGTCCGGTGCTCGCCGACTACGACCACGTGATCATCGACACGCACGGCGATCTCGGCAACCTCACGCTGGCCGCGGTGTGCGCCGCCGACAGCGTCCTGACGGTGTTCACCAGCGATCCGGGCTCCGCCCTCGGGACCGCTCGAGTCGCCTCCTTCCTCGAGCAGCACCGACGCTTCGAGAACACCGACGCCCGGCTGATCGGCGTCGCCTGCTCGCTCTGGGACCCTAAGGGTCGGGCCGCCCGGGAGGTGGCTGCGGCCTTCGAGGGCACCGGGCTACCGCTGCTCGACACCCGGGTGCCCGTGTCGCGCCGGGTGCCGACCGCGACGCTCGCGAAGCGCCCGGTCGTGCTGTCCGCCCCGTCCAGCCCGGTCGCCCTGGCCTATGCCGCCCTGGCCGACGAGCTGGTCATCGCCTACGAGAGGGTTGCTCCATGACCGAGCGTCCACCCAGCCCCACGCCTGGTCCGGCGGGCGCCCGCCGCCCGGGCAGGACCCGGTCCGCCGCCGCGCCGCGCAAGCCCTCGCTCGCAGACGACCTGCGCACGGACCTCATGGCTGATCTCGGCTCCCCCGTGCCCGTCACACCTGTCGCACCCGAGGCACCCGTCTCGTCCGACGCGCCGTCGGCGTCGGCGTCGGCGGGGCGGGCACGGCCGGCCGGGACGGTCAAGGCCGGTGCACCGGTCGCGCCCCGTCCGGTGTCGGTGCTCCCCGTCGCACCGGACGCTTTCCCGCCGGACACAGCGGCCGCCAGGCCAGGTTCGGGCGCCGCCAGCCCAGCACTGGTCGTGACGATCAGTCCGTTTTCCTGGGCCTTCGTGCCGCGTCTCTCGGTGCAGGACGGGCCCACGATCACGTTTGGTCCGGTGACGATCACCCTGCGCTGAGTTCAGCTGCCGAGGAGCGGGGACGCGGATCGCTGCGGCGGACCCGCGGGACTAGGTGCGGTGGGCGATCCAGGAGGCGTGCAGACCCGCGTACACGCCCGGCTGCTCCACCAGCTCGGCGTGAGGCCCACGTTGGACCACCTCGCCCTTGTCGACGACGAGCACCTCGTCGGCGCCCTCGGCGGTCGAGAGCCGGTGCGCGATGGCCAGGGTCGTGCGACCGCGGGTGAGGGCGTCGAGCGCCCGCTGCAGCCGCACCTCGGTGGCTGGGTCGACCGCGCTGGTGGCCTCGTCGAGCACCAGCAGGTCAGGGTCGGCGACGTAGGCCCGCGCGATGGCGACCAGCTGTCGCTCGCCGACCGACAGCGACTCGCCGCGCTCGCCGACCTGGGAGGCCACCCCGGCCGGCAGGGTGGCGAGCCAGTCGCCGAGCCCGAGGTCGACGAAGGCCGCACGCACCTGCTCGTCGGTCGCGTCCGGCCGGCCATACCGCACGTTGTCCGCCACCGAGGCGTCGAACAGGAACCCGTCCTGCGGCACCATCACGACCCGACGACGCAGCGAGCTGAAGGCGACCTGCTCGAGCGGCACGCCGGACAGCAGCACCTGGCCGCGGGTCGGGTCCATCAGCCGGGTGAGCAGCTTGGCGAGCGTGGTCTTGTCGCTGCCGGTCTCCCCCACCACGGCCACGCGCGTGCGGGCGGCGATCTCCAGGTCGATGCCATGCACCACCTCCGGCCCGCCCGGGTAGGCGAACGCGACGCCGGAGAACCGGACGCTGATCGGACCGGCCGGCAGCACCACGGCCTCGACCGGGTCACCGACGTCAGTCGGCGTGTCGAGCACCCCGAGCACCCGTCGCAGCCCGGCGACCGCGTTCTGGGCCTCGTTGAGCAGCTCGGTCGCGACCTGGACCGGCTGCACGAACAGGGTCACCAAGAACAGGAACCCGACCAGGCGCCCGGTCGTGATGTCGCCGGCCACCCCCAGCAGCACGCCGACGACGACGACCGCACCGTTCGCGAAGGCGGCCGTGAACTCTCCGGCGCTGTAGGTGCCGGCGGCGATGGTCTGCGCCTTCACCTGGGAGCTACGGGTGCGCTCGACGGCCAGGTCCACCCGCTCGGCCGTACGGTCGCCGACCGCGTGCGCCCGGATCACCTGGGCCCCGACGACGGACTCCGAGACCGCTCCGAGCAGCTCCCCGACCCGTTCCCGCACGGTCCGATAGGCCACGCCGAGGCGGGACTGGAAAGCGCGCACGGCGAACAGCAGCGGCAGGAAGCAGACGTACACCAGCAGGGTGAGCTGCCAGGACCACCAGAGCATCAGCCCCGTCGCGAGCAGCATCTGGGCGGTCGAGACGATCACCAGGATGCCGCCGAACTGCATGAACTGGCTGATCGTGTCGACGTCGCTGGTGACTCGGCTGACCAACGAGCCGCGCCGCTCAGTGGCCTGGTGCAGCACGGACAGGTCGTGGACCCGTCGAAACCCCCGCACCCGCAGAGCGGCGAGCCCGGTCTCGGTGGTGCGGTAGAGCCGCACGTTCATCCGGTAGTTGGCATAGGCGGTGAGCAAGACGGCGACGAGCGCGAGCAGGCAGGTCGCACGCACCAGGCCCGTGTCGACCTCCGGCCCGGACAGACCCTTGTCGATCGTCTGCTGGACCGCGACCGGGACGACGACCCGGCCGGCCGTGGACAGCACGGCCAGCAGCAAGGTCAGCCCGAGCCCCTCCCGGAACTCCGGCGTCAGCCGCAGGCCGTGCGCGAGCGTGGCGAAGGAGCCGCGCTCGGTCTCCGTGCGGTCGACCCCGGCGAGGGTCGCAGCTCTGGTGGGCTTAGTGCGCTTGGTGGGCTTGGTCGGCTTGGTCGGCGCGGTCACGCGTCCACCTCGTCGTGCATCCGCTCATATGCCGTGACCAGGTCCCGATAGCCCGGGCTCCGAGCACTCAGCTCGGCGTGCGTGCCTCGGTCGGTGATCCGGCCGCGGTCGAGGAAGACCACCTCGTCGGCGAGCGCGATCGTTGCGGTGCGGTAAGCGACGACGACGACCGTGCCGCCAGCACCCTCCCGCAGCCCGGCCAGGATGCGCTGCTCGACCGACGGGTCCACGGCGCTGGTCGCGTCGTCCAGGACCATGAGCCGCGGCCGACGGACGACCGCGCGGGCCAGCGCCAACCGCTGCCGCTGCCCGCCGGACAGAGAGGTGCCGCGCTCGCCGACGACGGTGTCGAGCCCGTGCTCGAGGGCGGCGACGAAGCCGTCGCCCTGGGCGACCCGCAGCGCGGCCCAGACGTCCTCGTCGAGCAGGTCGGCGCCCAGGGTGACGTTGCCGCGGACGGTGTCGTCAAACAAGAAGGTCTGCTGCGGGACCAGGGTCACCGAGCGCGCCAGCTCGCCCTCGGCCAGCTCCCGCAGGTCGATGCCGTCGACCCTGACGACGCCGCTCGTCGGGTCGACGAGGCGGACGAGCAAGGTCACCAGGCTCGACTTGCCTGACCCGGTCGGCCCGACGATCGCGACGACGCGGCCCGGGGCGACCTCCAGATCGATCTCGGACAGCACCGGCGGTCCGGCCGGCTCGCCGTAGGCGTACGAGACGTCCGACAGGGAGACCGCAGCCCCGGCGGACCCACTGGCCAGCGTCGACGTCCCGTACGACTGGGAGCCCTCGGCGGTCAGCACCCGCTGCACCCGGTCCCAGCCGACGACCGAACGCGGCAGCTCGTTGAGCACCCAGCCGATGGCGCGCACCGGGAAGGCGAGCAGGGTGAACAGATAGGCGACCCGGACCAGCTGCCCGGCGTCGATCGCGCCGCTGCCGACCCGGGAGGTGCCGATGAGCAGCACGACGAGCACACCGACGTTGGGCAGCGCCTCGATGATCGGGTCGAACAGCCCGCGCAGCCGCCCGACCCGGATGAGCAGGTCGCGCAGCTCGTGCGTGCGGACGGTGAACCGCTCGGTCTCCGAGGCTTCCCGGCCGAGGGTCTTGACCACGAGCGCGCCGTCGAAGGACTCGTGCGCGATCCCGGACACCTCCGCACGCAGCTGCTGCGCCCGGGTCATCAGCGGCGACATCCGTCGGCTGTAGACGACGGTCAGCACGGCGATCGTCGGGAACACCACCGAGCCGACCAGCGCCAGCACCGGGTCGGTGACGAACAGCAGCCCCAGCGTGCCGAACAGCATCACCAGGACCCCGACGGCGAACGGGAACGGCGCGATCGGCGCCCACGTCGCCTCGATGTCGGAGCCGGCGTTGGACAGCAGCTCGCCGGTCGGGTGGCGCTGGTGCCAGGAGAACGGCAGCGTCAGATAGCGCCGGGTGACCCGCTGTCGATAGGCCGCCTGCAGCCGATACTGCATGATCCCGGCACCGAGCCGGCGCGCGATGATGCCGGCCACCTTGACGGTCGCGACCAGCATGACGGCCAGGAAGGCGAGCGCCAGGGCGGCCTTGTCAGACCGACCGTCGCGCAGCGACGGGACGATCACGCGCTCGGTGATGGCGCCGAAGACGTAAGCCTGGGCGATCGTGGTGACCGCGAAGAAGAACGACCCGACCGCCGCCACCGTGAAGATCCGGGGCTGCTCGCGGACCGCGACCCCGAGGATCCCGAACCCGCGCCGCAGCACACCCGACTGACTCGTGCTCACTGTCCTCCTGCGCTCGACCCGACCGTGTGACAGCAACCCGCGCGGGCGCCGTGTTCCCTCGGCGGAGGCGGGCATGGGCTGTCTATGACCCCTGCCGCCCGCGAACGCGCCGACCTGCTGTCCTTGCTGGAAAAGGTAGGACCGACCTCCGACACTCTCTGCGACGGCTGGCAGACCCAGCAGCTGGCGGCTCACCTCGTGGCGCGTGAACGTCAGCCTGCCGCCCTGCCGGGAATCCTGCTGCCCCCGTTGCACGGGCTGACCCAGCGGATCGAGAAGCACACCGCTTCACGGCCGTACGAAGAGCTGCTGGCCACGCTGGCCGACGGTCCGCCGCTCTGGGCGCCCGCCCGCTGGACCGAGGCGGGCGAGCTGGCCGAGTGGTTCGTGCACCACGAGGACGCTCGCCGCCCGGTCGACCCGACCCCCCGCGCGGCCGACCCGGCGCTGGACGACGCGCTCTGGGGCCGGCTCGCGATCTTCGGCCGGGTCAACACCCTGAAGGCGCGTGGGCTGGCCATCACGCTCGAGACCCCGGACGGTCGTACGCGCACCGTACGCAAGGGTGATCAGGCCGTCACCCTGCGCGGGTCGGTCACCGAGCTGACCCTGTGGCTCTTCGGCCGCCGTGACGTGGCGCAGGTGGAGATCGACGGCACCCCCGAGGCCGTCTCGGCAGCGACGCAGGCCCAGATCGGCCTCTGACCACCTCGCCCACCTCGACCACTTACCCCCACCTCGCGGACCTTCATCGGGGGAACCCCCGATGGGCCCACCTTCATCGGGGGAACCCCCGATGGGCCATGCCCCCATCAGACCGTCCCCGGACGTGTCGCCCGTCATCAGGGGATCCCCCGATGCCGCGGGGGAGTCGTCGCAGCGGGCGACGGGGGAGCCGCCTCAGCGGACGCAGTGAGCAGGCTCGCGGACGCAGGGGGCCGCCTCAGCGGACGCAGGGAGCAGGCTCAGCGGACGCAGGGGGCCGCATCAGACGAGAGTCGCCTCAGCGGACGGGGTGGCCTGCCTCGGACAGCGCGACCTTGACGTCGCCGATCGTGAGCTGACCGAAGTGGAAGACGCTGGCCGCCAGGACCGCGTCGGCCCCCGCCGCCACCGCCGGAGCAAAGTCGTCTACCGCGCCTGCGCCACCCGAGGCCACCACCGGCACCCCGACCGCTGCGCGCACGGCACGGAGCATCTCCAGGTCGTAGCCGCGCCGCGTGCCGTCGGCGTCCATCGAGTTGAGCAGGATCTCCCCCACCCCGAGCTCGGCGCCACGCCGAGCCCAGGCGATGGCGTCGAGCCCCGTCCCCGTACGCCCGCCGTGGGTCGTGACCTCAAAACCCGAGGAGGCCGAGCCCGCCGGGAACCGCCGCGCGTCGACCGACAGCACCAGCACCTGAGACCCGAACCGCGACGCGATCTCTGCCAGCAGCTGCGGTCGGGCGATCGCGGCGGTGTTGACCCCGACCTTGTCGGCCCCGGCCCGAAGGAGCCGGTCGACGTCGTCGGTGCTGCGGACCCCGCCACCGACGGTCAGCGGGATGAAGACCTGCTCGGCCGTACGCCGGACGACGTCGTACGTCGTCTCGCGCGAGCCGGACGAGGCCGTGATGTCGAGGAAGACCAGCTCGTCGGCGCCCTGGGCGTCGTAGACCCGCGCCATCTCGACCGGGTCCCCCGCGTCGACGAGGTCTACGAAGTTGACGCCTTTGACCACCCGGCCGGCATCGACGTCGAGGCACGGGATCACGCGGACGGCTCGCACGACGCAGACGCTACTGACCCGGCCGGAGGTCCTCGTCGAACCAGGCCAGCGCGGCCCGCTCGTAGCGCAGGCCGAAGGCCAGCGTGGGCGGCAGGACCTGCAGGGCGGCGGCGATCTGCTCGTACGCCGCCAGCCGCGCAGCATGCTCGCCACGCTGCTCAGCCACCATCTGCGCCAGGCGTGCCGGGTCCAGCGCGTCGGCGAAAGCCAGCCGCAGCAGCAGCGGGACCCGCACCACGTCCGACCCGGGATCGGAGTGCAGCCAGGTCGCGAAGGCCTCGCGGCCGGCGTCGGTCAGCGCGTGCGGCCGCCGGTCCCGCTTGCCGGCCGGA
Source organism: Mycobacteriales bacterium (assembly GCA_038236005.1). Lineage (GTDB taxonomy): Bacteria > Actinomycetota > Actinomycetes > Mycobacteriales > SCTD01 > CANKBT01. Next base: position 16,580 of record JBBSTI010000022.1, read on the forward strand.
CCGGCCTCCAGAAGCCCGGCGGCAGCCATCGCGCCCAGCTCGCGATAGACCTGGCTGCGGGTCACCGTCCAGAAGTCTCCCAGCTGCTCCGTGGCCGCCTGGGTGAGCTCGTAGCCGGTGAGGGGCCCCGCACGGAGCAGCCCGAGCAAGGCCGCCGACGTCGCGTTGACCTCCCGCATCCAGCCCCCTTGACGTCACACTGTGGACGGTCCACTGTGGACCACTAGAGACATTCCACTGTGGACCTTACCCACGTCGAAGGAGCCCCCCGTGCTGCACACCGCACTGCTCACCGTCCATGTGGCTGCAGGCGGAGCCGGTCTGCTGGCCGGCCCGATCGCCATGAGAGCCCGCAAGGGTGGTCGGTGGCACGTCCCGGCGGGATGGAGCTATCAGGCCTGCTGCGGTGCGCTCTGCGCTACCGCGCTCGGCCTCGTCGCGCTGGACCCGACCCTCTGGGGCTTCGGTCTCATCGCTGTCGCGACCGAAGCGGCAGCGGTCGGTGCCGTGCTCGTGCGACGCCGGCGACGCCCCGGCTGGTTGCCGCTGCACGCCAACCTCGCCCTGTCGAGCTACGTCAGCTTCGTCACCGCGTTCGTCGTACAGACAGCGGGCGGCTTCTGGTGGGTGCTCCCGGTCGCGGTCGGCACGGTCGCCGTCTCGGGAACGGTCACCCGTCTGACCGTGGCTGACCGACACTCACGCAGCGCTCAGACGGTGCCGGCAGCGGCGATCGGTGCGCAGCCTGGTTGACAGGCGAGCACCCGGCGAACACCATGCGGCGATGTCCTACGACGTGATCGTGATCGGGCTCGGCGGGATGGGCAGCGCCGCCGCTTACCACCTGGCGGCCCGCGGCCAGCGGGTGCTCGGCCTGGAGCGCCACACCCCGGCGCACGACCTGGGTTCCAGCCACGGCGGCTCGCGGGTCATCAGGCAGTCCTACTTCGAGGACCCGGCGTACGTCCCCCTGCTGCTGCGGGCCTACGAGCTGTGGGACCGGCTCGCCGTCGACTCGGGCACGGACGTGATCACCCTGACGGGCGGGCTGTTCCTGGGGTTGCCGGACAGCCAGGCCGTCTCGGGGAGCCTGCTCGCCGCGCAGCAGTGGGACCTGCCGCACGAGCTGCTCGACGCGAGCGAGATCCGGTCACGGTTCCCGACGGTCGCGCCCGGTCCTGAGGAGGTCGGCCTGTACGAGGCGGCCGCCGGCTTCGTCCGGCCGGAGGTGACGGTCACCGCCCATCTGAGCCTCGCGGAGCGGGCCGGGGCCGAGCTGCACTTCGGCGAGCCGGTGCTGTCGTGGGAGAGCACCCCGGGCGGCGTACGGGTCCGGACCGCGCAGCAGACCTACACGGCCAACCGGCTGGTGGTAGCCCCGGGCGCCTGGGCCCCGGAGCTGCTGGCCGACCTCGGCGTGCCGATCACCATCGAGCGCCAGGTCATGCACTGGTTCCAGCCCGCCGGGGGCGTCGAGCGGTTCCTGCCCGACCGTCATCCGGTCTACGTCCACGAGAGCACCGACGGCCTGCAGGCCTACGGCTTCCCGGCGATCGACGGGCCGGACGGCGGCGTGAAGGTGGCGTTCTTCCGCCACGGCACCGACTGCACCCCGGAGACCGTCGACCGCACCGTCACCGAGGCCGAGATCGAGCGGATGCGTCAGCGCACCGAGACGTTCCTGCCGGGCCTGGCAGGACGTTCTCTGGACGCGGTGACGTGCCTGTACTCCACCACCCCGGACCAGAACTTCGTGCTGGCCACCCACCCCGGGCACCCCGCTGTGACGGTCGCCTGCGGCTTCTCCGGGCACGGGTTCAAGTTTGTGCCGATCGTCGGTGAGGTGCTGGCCGACCTCGTGATCGACGGCGCGACCGACCACCCGATCGCGTTGTTCGACCCCCGCCGACCCGCGCTGTCTGTCTGACGCGCGCCGGCCTGAACAGGCCTGCCGGAAGGCAGCTCAGCGGACCGCGGCGAGCGCCTCCGGCAGGGTGAACTGACCGGCGTACAGGGCCTTGCCGACGATCGCGCCTTCGACCCCGGGCACCCCGGCGATGGCCCGGAGGTCCTCGAGCGTCGAGACGCCGCCGGAGGCGACGACCGGCCGGGTCGTGCGCGCGCAGACCTCCGCGAGCAGCTCGAGGTTGGGCCCGGTGAGCGTGCCGTCACGACGGACGTCAGTTACCACGTAGCGCGCGCACCCCTCGGCGTCCAGGCGGGCGAGCACCTCCCAGAGGTCCCCGCCGTCCTGCGTCCAACCACGGGCCGACAAGGTCGTGCCGCGCACGTCAAGCCCGATCGCGACCCGGTCGCCGTGCTCGGCGATCACCCGGGCGCACCACTCGGGCTGCTCCAGGGCCGCGGTGCCGATGTTGACCCGGGTGCAACCGGTCGCCAGCGCCCGGGCCAGGCTGTCGTCGTCGCGGATACCGCCGCTGAGCTCGACCTTGATGTCCAGGGCCGCGACCACGGTCGCCAGCTGAGCGGCGTTGGACCCACGCCCGAACGCGGCGTCCAGGTCGACGAGGTGCAGCCACTCGGCGCCGCCGGCCTGCCAGGCCAGCGCCGCGTCGAGCGGGTCGCCGTAGGACGTCTCGCTGCCCGCCTCGCCCTGCACTAGGCGTACGGCCTGCCCGTCCTGCACATCCACGGCGGGCAGCAGCTCGAGGGTCATGCGATCGTCCGGGTCATAGCGTCTCCAGCCAGTTGGTGAGCAGAGCGGCTCCGGCGTCGCCGGACTTCTCGGGGTGGAACTGGGTCGCCGACAGCGCCCCGCGCTCGACGGCGGCGGCGAAGACCTCGCCGTGCTCAGCGGTCGTCACCAGCGCCTCCGGGACCGCGTGGGCGGCATAGGAGTGGACGAAGTAGAACCGCTGGTCCTGGATCCCGGCGAACAGGCGGGACCCGGGAGCCGGGCTGACCGTGTTCCAGCCCATGTGCGGCACCACGTCAGCCTGCAGCCGGGTGACCGCGCCGGGCAGGATCCCCAGGCCGTCGGTGCGCTCGCCGTGCTCGACGCCCTCGCCGAACAGCACCTGCATGCCGACGCAGATGCCCAGGACGGGACGGTCCGCCGCGAGCCGTGCCCGGATGACAGCGCCCACGCCGATGTCCCGTACGCCGACCATGCAGGCTGCGAAGGCTCCGACGCCAGGGACGACGAACCCGTCCGCCTCGACCGCCGAGGACAGGTCCGAGGTGACCGTGACGTCAGCCCCGACCCGCTGGAGCGCCCGCTCGGCGCTGCGCAGGTTGCCCGACCCGTAGTCGGCCACGACGACCTTCAGCTGTCCTCCTCGTGCCGCATCTTCATCAGCCGCAGCTTGGTGCCGCACCCGGCGGCCCCGCCGGCGAGGAAGACGAGGTAGGCCACGTAGAGCCAGGTCACCGGGTCACGCCGAGGCGCCCGACATCACAGGACGCCCTTGGTGGACGGGATGCCCTTGACCCGTGGGTCGAGCGCCACCGCGTCGCGCAGCGCCCGAGCGACCGCCTTGAACTGAGCCTCGACCACGTGATGGGCGTTGCGGCCGGACAGCACGCGCACGTGCAGGGCGATCTGCGCGGCGTTGGTGAACGACTCCCACACGTGCTTGGTCAGCGTCGTGTCGTAGGAACCGATCAGCTCGACCATCTGCGGCTCGTCGTGCACCAGGTAGGGCCGGCCGGACAGGTCGACGGCTGCCTGCACCAGCGCCTCGTCCAGCGGCACGAGCGCGTCCCCGAAGCGTCGCAGCCCGGCCTTGTCGCCGAGCGCCTCGCGCAGCGCCTGGCCGAGCGCGATCGAGGTGTCCTCGACGGTGTGGTGGCTGTCGATGTGCAGGTCACCCTTGGTCCGCACCGTCAGGTCCATCCCGCTGTGCTTGCCGAGCTGGGCGATCATGTGGTCGTAGAACGGGACGCCGGTCTCCGAGCTGGACTGGCCGGTCCCGTCGAGGTCGAGCTCGACGAAGACGTCGCTCTCCTTGGTGGTACGCGCGATCGTGGCGGTGCGAGACATGCAGCCAAGTCTAGTGAGGCACCCTGAGTGACATGGCTCACCCCAGGACGTACGACGACGGCGACCCTGTGCTCGGCCGGCTGCGCGAGGTCGCACTCGCGTTGCCCGAGGCCACCGAGGTGGAGGCCTGGGGCCGACCGACCTTTCGGGCCAAGAAGATCTTCGCCCTGTACGAGGACACCGGCCTGACCTTCAAGCCGGCCCCCGGCGAGCGCGACATGCTCGTCCACGAGCGTCGGGTCACGATCCCGCCCTACTGGGGACCGAGCGGCTGGCTCGCCCTGTCGCTCGCCGGCGACGTTGACTGGGAGGAGGTTCGCGAGCTGGTCACCGACTCCTACCGCCAGGTCGCCCTGGTCCGGATGCTGAAGGCCCTGGATGGGTGACCCGCACCCGCGTGATCGACGAAACGTCGTCCGTAGCGGCAGGCCGACGAAGCGGGGCCCCCGAAGCCACCTGTTCCCCCGGTGGTCCTGCAGCCCTTGCAGGGCCGATCAGGACGGCGTACGAACGGTCCGGACAGCGGCCAGGAAGGCGTCGGTCTCGGCCTCGGTGCCGGCGTTGACCCGCAGCCAGCCGGACAGGCCGGGCGTGGTCGACAGGTCACGGACCAGGACACCCTGGTCCAGCAGCGCCTGCCAGGTCGCCGGCGGGTCGTCCCACGGCCCGAACAAGCAGAAGTTGGCCTCGGTGGGCACGACCGTCAGCCCGTCGGCGCGCAGCTCGGTGGCGATCCGGTCCCGCTGGGTCTTGACCGCCGCGACCGTCCCGAGCAGCTCGGCCTCGAAGGACAGCGCCGTGCGCGCGACCGCCTGCGTCACCGCCGACAGGTGGTAGGGCAGCCGGACGAGCCGCAGCGCGTCGACGGCCTCGGCGGAGGCGGCGAGGTAGCCGAGCCGGGCGCCGGCCAGCGCGAACGCCTTGCTCATCGTGCGGCTGACCAGCAGCCGCGGGTGCGTGTCCAGCAGGGTCACAGCCGAGGGTTCCGAGGAGAACTCGGCGTACGCCTCGTCGACCACGACCATCCCCTCGCTCGCCGAGCAGACCGCGTCCACCACGTCGAGCGGGGTCGCGGTGCCGGTCGGGTTGTTCGGTGTCGTGACGAACGTGACGTACGGCCGATGCTCCCGGACCGCCGCGACGGCGTCCGCGGCCGAGATCGTGAAGTCGACAGCCCGCTGGACGGCCACCCAGCCGGTCGCGGTGCCCGCGGCGAGCAGCGGATGCATGGAGTAGGACGGCTCGAACCCCAGCGCCACCCGACCCGGACCACCAAAAGCCTGCAGCACCTGCTGCAGCACCTCGTTGGAGCCGTTGGCCGCCCAGACCTGCTCGGGCGTGAGCGGCACACCCGTCTGTCTTCCCAGGTAGGCGGCAAGATCGGTCCGCAGCGCCAGGGCCTCCCGGTCGGGATAGCGGTTCAGCGAGCCGGCGACCTGCACCACCGCGCGGCCCAGGGCGGCGACGAGCCCCGGCGAGGGTCCGTACGGGTTCTCGTTGACGTTGAGCGCGATCCCCGGCAGCTGCGGCGCTCCGTAGGGCTTCTTGCCGACGAGGTCCTCGCGTACCGGAAGCCCCGTCATGCCTCGGTGACGTCGCGCAGGCGGACCGCGACCGCCTCGCCGTGGGCGTACAGCTCCTCCGACGTCGACAGCGCCGCCACGTGCGGGACCGCGTCAGCGAGCGCCTCGCGGGAATAGGTGACCGTCGAGACCCGGGTGAGGAAGGTGTGCACCGAGAGCCCGGAGGTGAAGGCGGCCGTCCCGCCGGTCGGCAGGACGTGGTTGGACCCGGCCACGTAGTCGCCCAACGACACCGGCGTCCAGGGCCCGACGAAGATCGCGCCGGCGTGCTTGACCCGGCGGGCCATCTCGGCAGCGTCGGCGGTGATCACCTCGAGGTGCTCCGCCGCCCAGGCGTCGACGACCGCGAGCCCCTGGTCGAGGTCCTTGACCAGCACGTGGGCGCTCTGACCGGCCAGTGCCGCCTCGACCCGCTCCCGGTTCGGGGTGACCGCGACCTGCTTGTCGAGCTCGACGTCCACGGCGTCGAGCAGCTCCACGGAGTCCGACACGAGCAGGCAGGCGGCCTGCGGGTCGTGCTCGGCCTGGCTGATCAGGTCGGCCGCGACGTGCGCCGGGACGGCGGTGGCGTCGGCGAGAATCGCGATCTCGGTCGGCCCGGCCTCGGAGTCGATCGCCACCCGGTCCTGCACGAGCCGCTTGGCCGCCGCGACGTAGATGTTGCCCGGACCCGTGATCACCTGCACGGGACGGCACCCTTCGACCCCGTACGCCAGCAGCGCGACCGCCTGCGCCCCACCGACGGCGTAGACCTCGGTGACCCCGAGCAGCGCGCACGCCGCCAGCACGACCTGGTGCGGGAGCCCGTCCCGCTGCGGCGGGCTGGTCACCACGAGCGAGGCCACCCCGGCGACCTGGGCGGGGACCACCGACATGACGACGCTGGACGGATAGGCGACCCGGCCGCCCGGCACGTAGAGCCCGACCCGCTGCCGCGGCAGCCAACGCTCCAGAACCTCTCCTCCAGGCACGATCTGGACGGTCTGCTCGACCGGCAGCTGCGCCTCGCACAGCAACCGCAACCGTCGGGCGGACTCCTCCAGGGCTGCACGCACGTCCGGGTCCAGCTCGGCGAGGGCGCGTGTGAGAGCTTCCGCGGGCACCCGCAGCTCCGGGCGTACGCCGTCGAACTTCTCGGTGGCGTCCAGCACCGCCTCGGCGCCCCGTTCGAGCACGTCCGCCAGCACCCCGCGCACCGCGTCCGCGGCGTCGCTCACCGCCATCTCCGCCCGCGGCAGCAGCGCCGCCAGCTCGGTCTCGGAGAGGTCGCGCTCGCGCAGGTCCAGGCGGCTCAGCATCAGGCCAGGATAGGCCGTGGGCCGTACGCTCGCGGGGTGAGCCGTCTGCCCCTGTTCCCGCTCGGGATGGTGCTGTTCCCCGGGCTCGTGCTGCCTCTCAACGTGTTCGAGGACCGCTACACCGCGCTGGTCCGGGACCTGCTGGCGATGCCCGAGCAGGACCGACGGTTCGGCGTCGTCGCGATCCGGGAGGGGCGCGAGGTCGGTGCCGACGGCATCACGGCGCTGTACGAGGTCGGCTGCGCCGCCCGGCTGCGGCAGGCCGAGGCGCAGAGCGACGGTCGGTGGGAGATCACCACCGTCGGGGATCAGCCGTTCCGCCTGGAAGCGATGTATTTCGATCGGTCGTATCTCACCGCGGACGTGACCTGGCTGCCCGACGAGGCCGGGGACGCCGGCGAGGCGGCCGTCCTGGCCCGGGCGGTGAAGGGCGCGTTCGGTGACTATCTGACGGCGGTCGCCCAGGCCGGCGCCGGTCAGGTCCGGGCGCCGGAGCTGCCGGAGGAGCCGCTGCTGCTGTCCCACCTGGTCGGCGCGACCATGCTGCTGGACCTGTGGCAGCGACAGGAGCTGCTGGAGCAGAGCGACGCGGTCGCCCGGCTGCGCGCCGAGGTCCGGCTGCTGCGCCGCGAGACCGTGTTCCTCAAGACCTTGCGGGCCATCCCGTCCCCGGAGCTGACCCGGACACCGGCCTCACCGCACTAGGTCTGCTCCCGTCTGGTCCTCCCGCTCCCGCCGGGCGGCCTGGCTGCTGAGGATGCCGAACATCAGCGCTGCCGCAGCCGGCCCGCCGAGGTAGAGGACCCAGCTGCGGGAGGCGTCCGGCAGCAGCCGGTTCGGGACCGCCAGCTGGACGCCGGCGGAGACCGGCCGGTCCCGCTGCTCGAACGTCCCCTGCCGGGCGTCGGCCAGGGCCCCGACCGTCACCGCCACCGTGCCCGCCAGGTAGCAGCCGAGCACCAGGCCGATCACCACCCCCGGGCCACGGCGGCGACCCAGACCGAACCCGACGACTCCGGCCAGCACCCCCAGGCCGAGGACGAGAGCAAACAGCAGCAGGTCCGCCCCCACGAAGGCCTTGTCCTCGACGCTCGCAAGGATCAGGGCCCCCGTGTCGGTGGTGGTCACCGCCGCCCGCGGGGCCAGCGCCGACCAGAGCAGCCCGAGCGGGGCCCCGACCAGCGCGAGCACGACCGTGGTCAGCAGACCGGCCCGCAGGTCACGCAGCTCGACGAGGGGACGGACCGGAGCCGTGTCCGGGAGCAGGGGCATCGCCGGTGTCAGTGCCACGCCTCCGCCGTCCGCCACACCAGGATGTCCAGCACCCGCAGACGGCTCAGTCGCACGCCGGACGCCTCGGCCACGGTGAGCAGCCGGTCGAAGGCGTCCGACTCCTGCTGCAGGTCGGCCCGCATCTGAGCCAGCAGCAGCAGCATGAACTCCCGCCAGCTGCGGTGCGCGGCCCGTTCGATCGCGCCCTGCGCCGTGTAGGACTCGAAGATGCGGGAGTCGTAGAGGGGCACGAGGTCCGGCCGCTTGCGGTGCAGCACCTTGGACAGGATGGTGCCCCTGACCCCGCGACCGGCGTACGGCGCGTCGTCGAGCACCGCGAACAGGTCCGCGACCTGCTCCAGGTCGAGGTCGGTCGCGTCCTGCAGAGGGGTCCCTGGCAGCTGGGCGACCCCAGCGAGCCGCGGCATCAGCTCACGCAGCAGCAGGAACCGGTCGCGGTCGACGGTCGCGCCGATCAGGTTCGGCGCAAGCAGGTCGCCGTCGACCAGCTCAGCGCTGCCGTTGGTGACCAGGGTGTCGTAGGCGCTGTAGGCGTAGCCGTTGCGCACGTCCAGGTAGTCCAGCAGCACCTGGTCCGGCGCCTCCACCTCCAGGGTCCCGGCGCACACGTGCAAGGGTTCCATGCCGACGCTCATGCGTCCCAGCCTGCCATCTTCGAGCTCAGGAAGGGTCGAGGACCGCGCGTACGAAGAACACGGTCCGCGCCACGACCGGAGCAAGGTAGGCGTCGACCTTGGCGTCCGCCGGATCCGGCTCGGTCTCGACGAGTCGCGTCAGGTCGTCGTCGACCCGCGCGAGCGCCAAGGAGTCGAGCAGCTCACGGACCACCGGCGCCCACGGCTCACCTTCGTTGACCCGCCTGGCGGAGGCAGTCACGGTCTGCTGACGCAGGTCCGGCGGGGTGTTGCAGGAAGTCCCGCACCGTCCCCGGGCCGGCGGCGAACAGGCGCTGCGACGGGGTGCTCCTGCCTGTCCGTCTCTCACCCGGTGGCGGCGAGACAGCCCGCTCCGAGCAGGGCCTTCAGGTCGGCGAACAGCGAACCGTCGGCCGTGACCCGGAGCCGTTCGTCGAGGCAGACGAGCGTGGTGCGGTCGCCGCTGGTCATCGCCAGGTGGACCTCGGTGGTGCCGGGGTGCGCGGCGAGCACCTCCTTGAACCGCTCGACGACCGGCGGGGTCACCCGCTGCATCGGCAGCGACACGACGACCGGTCCGCGCTCGCCCACCGACAGGTCCGGGACGACGACCTCGCTGGCAATGATCTTGGGTATGTCCTCGCGCCGATCGACCCGACCGCGCACCAGCACGACCTGGTCCTCGACCAGCGACACGGCGGCGGCCTGATAGCTCTGGGGGAAGAACATCACCTCGACCGCGCCCTCGAGATCCTCCAGGGTCACGAGCGCCCAGGCGTCGCCCTTCTTGGTCACCTTGCGGATGACGCTGGACAGGATCCCGCCGATCAGGACCTTGCTGCCGTCATCCTTCTCCGCGAGCGCCGAGACCGAGCAGTCGACGGCGGCCGAGATGATGTGCTCGACGCCGAGCAGCGGGTGGTCGGAGACGTAGAGCCCGAGCATCTCCCGCTCGTAGGCCAGCAGCAGGGCCTTGTCCCACTCCCCCAGCGGCACCCGGATGTCGAAGACGTCGTCTCGTGCATCAGCCCCGCCGAACAGGTCGAACTGCCCTTCGGCCTCCTTACGCTTGGTCGCCATGCACAGGTCGACCGAGTCGGCGTGGACGGCGTGCAGCCCCTTGCGGGTGTGGCCGAGCGAGTCGAAGGCGCCCGCCTTGACCAGCGACTCCACGGTCTTCTTGTTGCAGGCGACCGCCTCGACCTTGCGCAGGTAGTCGGCGAAGTCGGCGAACCGGCCCTTGTCCTCGCGGGACCGCACGATCGAGGCCACGACGCCCTCGCCGACGTTGCGGATCGCCGCCATACCGAAGCGGATGTCGGTACCCCGGGGGGTGAAGTCGGCGTCGGACTCGTTGACGTCCGGCGGCAGCACCTTGATGCCCATCCGACGGCACTCGGCGAGGTAGAGCGCGCTCTTGTCCTTGTCGCCCGAGACACTGGTCAGCAGGGCGGCCATGTATTCGGCCGGGTAGTTGGCCTTGAGGTAGGCCGTCCAGAAGCTGACCAGGCCGTAGCCGGCGGTGTGCGCGCGGTTGAACGCGTAGTCGGCGAACGGGACCAGGGTGTCCCACAACGTCTTGATGGCCTTGTCGGAGAAGCCGTTGCTGCGCATCCCCTCGGAGAACGGGACGTATTCCTGGTCCAGGATCTCGCGCTTCTTCTTGCCCATCGCCCGGCGCAGCAGGTCGGCGGCCCCGAGCGTGTAGCCGGCGAGCTGCTGCGCGATCGCCATGACCTGTTCCTGATAGACGATCAGGCCGTACGTGTCACCGAGGATCTCCCCCAGCGCATCGCCGAGCTCGGGGTGGATCGGCTCGACCGGCTTGCGGCCGGTCTTGCGGTCGGCGTAGTCGTTGTGGGCGTTGACCCCCATCGGACCGGGCCGATAGAGGGCGAGCACCGCGGAGATCGACTCGAACCGGTCCGGCTGCATCGACCGCAGCAGCGAGCGCATCGGACCGCCGTCGAGCTGGAACACCCCGAGCGTGTCGCCGCGCTGCAGCAGCGCGTAGGTCGCCGGGTCGCTCTCCATCTCGTCGAGGTCCTCGAGCACGAGGACCTCGCCGCGGTTGTCCAGGATGTGCTTGAGGCAGTCGTCGAGCACGGTGAGGTTGCGCAGCCCGAGGAAGTCCATCTTGAGCAGGCCGAGATTCTCGCAGGCACCCATGTCGAACTGGGTGATGATCGCGCCGTCCTGCTCGCGGCGCTGGATCGGGATGACGTCGAGCAGCGGCTCCCGGCACAGGATCACCCCGGCCGCGTGCACGCCCCACTGGCGCTTGAGACCTTCGAGCCCGAGGGCGGTGTCGACGACGGCCTTGGTGTCGGCATCTGACTCGTAGAGCGCCCGGAACTCCCCCGCCTCGCCATAGCGCTTGTGCCCCGGGTCGAAGATGCCCTTGAGCGGGATGTCCTTGCCCATCACCGCCGCCGGCATCGCCTTGGTGATCTTGTCGCCCGTGGCGAACGGGTAGCCGAGCACGCGCGCCGAGTCCTTGACGGCCTGCTTGGCCTTGATCGTGCCGTACGTGATGATCTGGCTGACCCGCTCCTCGCCGTACTTCTCGGTGGCGTAGCGGATCATGTCGCCGCGCCGACGCTCGTCGAAGTCGAGGTCGATGTCGGGCATCGAGATGCGCTCGGGGTTCAGGAACCGCTCGAACAGCAGCTTGTGCTTGATCGGGTCGAGGTCGGTGATCGCCAGCGCGTAGGCGACGAGCGAGCCGGCCGCAGACCCTCGCCCCGGACCCACCCGGATGCCGCTCTCCTTGGCGTAGCGACAGAGGTCAGCGGTCACCAGGAAGTAGCCGGGGAAACCCATCTGCAGGATGACGTCGACCTCGTAGTCGGCCTGCCTGGTGTGCCCCTCCGGGACTGCGCCGCTGAACCGCTTCGCGAGGCCCTCGTGCACTATCGCCCGGAGGTAGGTCTCCTCGGTGAAGCCGTCCGGGACCGGCACCCGGGGCATCAGGTCGGCGCCCTCGTTGAACGTCGTCTCGCACCGCTCGGCGATCAGCAGGGTGTTGTCGCACGCCTCGGGCAGCTCACGCCACAGGTGCCGCATCTCCTGCGGGCTCTTGAGATAGAAGTCGTCGGCGTCGAACTTGAACCGGCCCGGGTCGGCCATCGTCTTTCCCGACTGCACGCAGAGCAGGACCTCGTGAGCCTTGGCGTCCTCAGGGTTGGTGTAGTGCAGGTCGTTGGTGGCCAGCAGCGGCAGGTTCAGCTCTTTGGCGAGGCGCAGCAGGTCTTTCGCCGAACGCTGCTCGATCTCCAGGTTGTGGTCCATCAGCTCGGCGTAGAAGTTCTCCGCCCCGAAGATGTCGCGGAAGTCGCTGGCCGACTGCTTGGCCTTGTCGTACTGCCCCATGCGCAGGTAGGTGGCGATCTCTCCCGACGCGCAACCGGTCGTGCCGATGATGTCTTTCGCGTGCTCGGCGAGCAGCTCCTTGTCCATCCGGGGCTTGTAGTAGTAACCCTCGAGGCTGGCGAGGCTCGACAGCTTGAACAGGCGGTGCATCCCCTCGGTGGAGGTGCTCAGCAGCGTCATGTGCGTGTAGGCGCCGCCGCCGGAGACGTCGTCCTGGCCGCCAGCACCCCAGCGGTGGCGGGTCTTGTCATGCCGGCTGCCAGGGGCTATGTAGGCTTCCGTCCCGATTATCGGCTTGACGCCGGCCTTGGTGGCCTTCTTCCAGAAGTCGTACGCCCCGAAGACGTTGCCGTGGTCGGTCATCGCCAGCGCGGGCATCCCCAGCTCGACCGTCTTGGCGAACAGGTCGTCCAGCCGCGCCGCACCGTCCAGCATCGAATACTCGGTGTGGACGTGCAGGTGGACGAACGAGTCGGACACGCGTCTCCTCGAAGATCGAATACAGGGTCGCTGGAGGTATGCAGCGAGCGGTCCGAGGGGAAGGCGGGCCGTGCTCTGCGGTGCCGTGCTGGTCTGTGCGGGCAGGTCGGTGCAGGTGCGTGCAGGCAAGATGGTGCCACGCCCCACCGGCATCCTCGCGGTGCCGCGCCCAGGCTCAGCCGTTCAGCCGGGAGACACCCCCGAGAGGCTTGCGCGCAGGGCCTTGCGGTCGGTCTTGAACACGCTGGTCAGGGGGATCGCGTCGACCAGCCGGACCTCCCGGGGACGTTTTGCGGACGAGATCCGCTCCCGGCAGAACGCGATCAGCTCGTCCTCGGTCACGTCGGAGCAGACCTGCACGAACCCGACGACCTCTTCACCGACCCGCGGGTCCGGGCGCCCCACGACAGCGGCAGCCACGACCGCCGGGTGCTCCATCAGCACCTCCTCCACGTCGCGGGGATAGACGTTGAAGCCGTTGCGGATGATCAGGTCCTTCAGCCGGTCGACCACGTAGAGGTAGCCGTCGTCGTCGACGTGCCCGACGTCTCCGGTGTGCAGCCACCCGTCCTGCACGGCGTGGGCCGTGTCGTCCGGGGAGCGCCAGTAGCCCTGCATCACCGTGTCCCCGCGTACGCAGATCTCGCCGTCGTGGCTGGCCGGCAGCGAGGAGCCTGGCTCGTCGCCCTCGATCCGCACGGACAGGCACGGGATCGGGAGCCCGACCGAGCCGAGGCGTCGCTCCCCCGGCGGCTGGGTCGAGATCAGGCCGCTGCTCTCGGTGCAGCCGTAACCCTCCCGCACCTGCAGGCCCGGCAGCCGACGCTCGAGCTCTACGGCGACCTCACGGGCCAGCGGCGAGCCGCCGCTGGCGACCCGCTTGAGCGCGGACAGGTCGTGCTCCTCGATCGGCTGGGCCAGCAGCATCGAGATCATCGACGGGATCAATGAGGCCTGGTGCACCCGGTGCTCGGAGAGCAGCGTCAGCGCCTGGGCCGGGTCGAACCAACGCATCAGCACCGAGTCGGACGGTTCGGCGGCGTGGAAGCCGGCGACGGAGACCATCAGCCCGTAGACGTGGGCGAGCGGGAGCGGCACGAAGGTGCGGGTCTCCCCCGGAACGTAAGCCATCGTGGCGGCCGACCAGCCCGCGGCGTCCAGCGAGGCGTGCGTCAGAGCGACGCCCTTGCTGCGCCCGGTGGTGCCCCCGGTGTAGAGCAGGGCGGACAGGTCCGAGGCGTCCCGGTCGACGATCATCCCCTCGTCGCACCCAGCCAGCTCGGCGAACGGAACGGTCCCCGCCGGAGCATCCCCGACCACGATCACGGGCAGCCCCGGCGCGGCGGCCTGGACCTTGGGCAGCCACTCCGGGGTGGTGACCACGGCCACCGCGCCGGAGTCCTCGAAGACGTGGCGCAGCTCGGGCTCGGTGAGCAGGAACAGCACCGGCGTGGCGACGGCGCCGGCCCGCCAGAGCGCGGTGTAAGTGACCGCTACCTCCGGACAGTTCGTCATGCAGACCACGACCCGGTCCCCGGGCTGCACGCCGAGCCCGGCCAGACCGGTGGCGACCCGGCTGGCCGTCGAGGCCAGCTCGGCTGCGCCGTACCAACGGCCCTCGAACAGGGTCAGCGGACGGTCGCCGTGCCGCTCGAGCGCCTGCTCGGCGCGACGGGCGAGGGAGACGGGGTCGGGCAGAGCCGCAACGCTGGGTAGGGGCATGTGACGCACGCTACGACCGGGGAACGACGACACCCCCACCCGGGGGCCCGGGCAGGGGTGTCGTCGGTGGTGTGCACCAGCAGGAACGTCAGCGCACGTACGGCGCCGGGTAGCCCAGGGTGCGCAGCAGCGCAGGATTGGCCACCGGGGTCTCCCAGATCGGGCCGGGACCGTCCGGGTCGATGACCGTCCCGCTCGACAGGAAGGTCGACACCTGGGCGCCGCCGGGCAGGAAACCGGCCGAGAAGCCCGGGTTGAGCAGGAACCCGTGCGGGTTCTGGGAGGCCTGCGGGGTCAGGTCGTTGCGGTAGAGCGACGCCCGACCGAACAGGTTGCCGGCAGCCAGCAGGCTGTGGGCGGTCGGGTTGGGCACGGTCTGGTCACCGCGGGCGACCTGGAAGACGACCTTGCTCGGGGTGATCAGCGGCGAGTACGTCTCAGGTCCGCCGGGGCGCTGCAGCCAGGTGGTGTCCGCGAGGTACTGCTGGATCGGCAGCGCGCCGGGCGCCGGGTCGGTCAGCGGCGGCGTGCCCGCGAGCGGCAGCGACTCGGTGAAGCCGAACGAGCCTTCCGGTCCGCCGTTGAGCAGCCCGGCCAGTCCCAGCTGCTGGGTGAGCAGCGGCCGGAACGCCGGTGACAGCCGGACGATCTCGCTGACCGGTCCACCGGCCACGTTGAGCAGCGAGCGGGTCACCCGGGGGTCGACGCCGGTGAGCATGGTGCCGTAGATACCGCCGAAGCTCTGCCCGTAGTAGGTCTGACCGCTCGGACGGAGCGGGAGCGAGCTGGGCAGAGCCGCCTGGCGGAGCAGGACGGCGACGTCGGCGACGGTCTGCCGCAGCCCGTCGCTGCTGCCGACCTGGCCGGCCGCGGACTGCGGGAGCGGCGAGACGCCCTCGGTGTTGCCGATGATGCCGTCACCGTCGAGGTCGATCCCCCGTGCGTACGCCGGGAGGGTCTGGGTCGTCCCGCCGGCAGTCACCTGCCAGGTGCTGCGCGGGCCATAGCCGTGGCCCACCACGTCGGTGGCGATCGTCGCGAGCCCGCTCGAGGCGTTGGTCGCAGCGGCCAGGAACAGGTCCGTGTCCGAGCGGGTGAAGCCGTGACCGAACACCGCCGTGGGGAAGCCACCGGCAGGCGCCGTCCCCATCGGGATGATCGCCACGAACGGCAGCCGCACGACGCCGGTCGGCCGCGGTCCGCTGTCCTTGGTCGGGGTCTGCGCGATGGTCCGGTCGGCGCGCAGCCAGGTCGGCGCCAGATAGCTGCCGAAGGCGTAGGAACCCGCGTTGGTCCCGGACGCGTCCGGCACCGGCACCCGCACCAGCCCGCCCTTGCTCCCCTGGTCCTGCGTGTAGGCGAGCGTGGTGCCGGTCGCGGGGAAGACGGCGTCGATCCGCAGTCCGCGCTTGCTCGCTGGGATCAGGCTGAAGCTGCGTGGGCTGTCGATCTGGGCGATCAGGTCCTTCAGCCCGTCGGTCGCCGACATCGTCGTGAACGACGAGACGAACCGGCTGGCGATGACGATCTGGTAGGTGGTCCCCGGGTCGAGCTGACGTGCCGGGTGGGCGTAGCCGGTCTTGGTGGCCGCGTCGTAGACCACCCGGTCGACACCGATCGGGGAGCCCGTGCCGTCGGCCCGGACGACCTTGACCTGGCGCATCGCGCGGGCCGGGTCGACCTGCTGGTCGAAGGTGACTGACATCCGGGGGTCGAGGTCGAAGCCGTCGAGCTGCTCGAGCCGCGTCTGGAGCCCGCAGGACGGGACGCTCGGGCACCTGTCGTCAGGCAGGTCGATGCGGCGACCGGTCAGCTGCCCGGCGTCCGGGACGGTAAAGGTGTCGCTCGGAAAGACCGAGAGAAAGCGTGGGCTCGCCGCCGTGGCCGACGGGGCCACGAGGCCCGAGACGGTCAAGGCGCCGAGCACGGTCACGGCAAGCAGCCGACGTCGTCTCACAGGATGGCTCCAGGGTTAGGGGAACCCCTGCCTACACCACGGGTGACGCGCATCACCCGAACGGGGTCAGGCGGGCGTGTCGTCCAGGACCGAGGCGAGTCGCGAGACGGTCTCGACGACCTGCCGGGCGACCTCCTGCGCGGTCAGGCCGATCTCGGCCTTGACCTGGGAGACCGACCCGTGGTTGAGGAACCGCTGCGGGATCCCGACGTCGCGCGCCGGCACGTCGACCGCGGCGTCGCGCAGCGCCTGCGACACCAGCGCCCCGATGCCGCCGACCCGACCGTTGTCCTCCACGGTGACCACGAGGTCGTAGGACGCGGCGAGCGCAACCAGCTCGGTGGGGACCGGGCTCACCCACCGGGGGTCGACGACGGTGACCCCGATGCCCTGGTCGGCGCAGCGGTCGGCGACCTCCAGGCCGAGCACGGCGCAGCCGCCGACCGCGACCAGCAGCACGTCGTCGCCCGCACCTCGTCGCAGGACGTCGACGCAGCCGCGGCGTTCCAGCGCCGGGATGTCCTCGGCCACGGCGCCCTTGGCGAACCGGACAACCGTCGGACCGTCCTCGGTCGCCACCGCCTCGCGCAGCTCTTCCCGCAACGTCGCGGAGTCCCGCGGAGCCGCGACTCGCAGGCCCGGCACCAGGGTCATTAGCGAGAGGTCCCACATGCCGTTGTGGCTCGCGCCGTCGGTGCCGGTGACCCCCGCCCGGTCCAGCACGAAGGTGACGGCCTGCCGGTGCAGGGCCACGTCCATCAGGGTCTGGTCGAAGGCCCGGTTGAGAAACGTCGCGTAGAGGCACACCACCGGGTGCATGCCGCCGGCCGCAAGGCCCGCCGCCATCGTCACCGCGTGCTGCTCGGCGATGCCGACGTCGAAGGTGCGCTCCGGGAAGGCTTGGCTGAAGGCGAGCATCCCCACCGGCTGCAGCATCGCCGCGGTGATGGCCACCAGGTCAGGCCGCTCGCTGCCGAGCGCGACCAGCTCCTCCCCGAGCACCGAGGTCCAGCCCCGCGCCTTGGTCGCGATCGGGCGACCGGTCACCGGGTCGATGATGTCGACCGCGTGCATGTTGTCGACCTCGTCGTCGACCGCAGGCTGGAAGCCCCGGCCCTTGACGGTGACCGCGTGCACGATCACCGGCCCGCCGAAGTGCTTGGCCCGCCGCAGGGCCGACTCCATCGCGGGAGTGTCGTGCCCGTCCACCGGCCCGATGTATTTCAGGCCGAGGTCCTCGAAGAGCACCTGCGGCTGCAGCAGGTCCTTGACGCCGCGCTTGACACCGTGCAGGGCCTCGAAGACCGGCGGCCCGACCAGGGGGGTGCGCTGCAGCACGCCCCGCACCCCGTCCAGCGCCTTCTCATAGCTCGGCTTGGTCCGCAGCGTGGCCAGGTGGTCGGCGAGCCCCCCGATGGTGGGGCTGTAGGACCGCTGGTTGTCGTTGACGACGATCACCATGGGCAGGTGGGCGGCGGCGATGTTGTTCAGCGCCTCCCAGCACATCCCGCCGGTCAGCGCGCCGTCACCGACGAC